>JAPCJS010000059.1 GCA_027886825.1 Nitrososphaerota archaeon | reverse complement strand
TCTTCCCTGGCAGCGGAACCGGCGTGCGACGGTTATATCCTTGCGTCAGGATTCTGCCATCCTGGAACGCATGGCGGCTCAGCCAAGGTCAGGCTCGCCAGCTGCTAGCTAGCCCACCGCGGTCGCGGGGCGAAGGGTCCACGTCTGTAATACTATCTGCTCGAATATCTTCGGGGCCTTGAATCCCTCGGGGAGTATGACCCAGCGGCACGCGACCTGGAACGCATCTTCGCTGACGTACTTGGATTGGAGAAATCGCGCCTTACTCACGCGCACCCTCGCGGGTGGGACACCACCCCTCAAGATAGAGGTCAGGACTCGTCCGCTCGAGATCATGAAATCAGCGGGAGCCAGCACCGCACCTCCGCGGAGCTTTATCGAAGAGGGCATGCGCCCCGTGGAGTCCATCTCGGTCAGGATATCGGCCGAGGCGGCGATCAGTTCCTCGACCGCCACCGTCGAGGGAGCGTCAGAGGTGGCCGGACGCATGGGGCCGAGCGGCTCCTTCGGCCTGACCCGACTCGGTGTCCTTCCGGTCTTCGAGTAGACCGCGAGGCACTTTGTGATCGTGTAGAAGAGCTCAGACGGAGACGCATAGTCCCCTCCCACGCGAAGAAACCTGACGTCGTTCCCGAGACTCCCGAGCGCAGACAGGATGAGCTTGTCGTCGAAGGAGACCTCCTTTCGCTTGAAGATCCCCACCGCATCAGAAGCGGTGATGAAACGCACGTCCCCGAACGAGGACATGTACCTCACAATCTCATCGAAATCCTCCCAGGCGCGTCTTGTCACCTCCTGAGGCTGCGGGTCGGGACGCACGTACTCGTCCTTCGTCCTGTTCGCTCCATGGGCAAAGTTAACCGCGTCCCAGAAGTCCTTGTTTATCGCGGTGTGAAGGTGGAAGAGGAAGCTGATCGTTCCTCCTTCCCCCCGACTGAGCCGATCGTGCGCCTCCTTGAACTGCTTCTTCAGGCTGACTATGCCCTCAGGATCCTCGAAGGTATAGTCGAACTTCACGAAGTTCCGGTTGGCGCCGTTCAGGTTGAGCACCCCGCAATACCAGTACGGGCCGTCCGCCAGATTCAGGATCGGGGTCTCGTCAAGATAGACGGGGATGCCCATGGGCGACATGGCAGGATAGTAGTGGGATGCCCACGCAGGACCCGGATGCCCGAAGCAGGATGCTCTCCGCGAGAATACCTTCTCTACAAGATCGAGGCCCCTCTGCTCCCTGCGCGCGAACTCGGCGGCGCCTTCCAGCACATCGAGATCGGCTAGATACTCGTAGACGACAGGGTGACGGCTGTGCCTGTCAAGATGATATCCCACGTCGTGTCGTGCTATCGCAGAGATGACGTCCGTCCTCTTCCTCTCGAGAAGCACCCTGACCTTCTCTGCCACCATCTTGCACGTCGCCTTTGCCTTGTACTTTTCGAGGATTGACAGCGCGATCAGGGGAAGGTCGTCCGACTCCTTGGTCACATAGTCCTCGATGTCGAACCAGATGTAGACATCGACCGGCCGCATGCCTGACCTGCTCAGGACTCGCTTCGGTTCGACGAGCACGACAGGGAAAGGGCGACGAGTCTAGTTAAATCTTGGGCGAGCCCTGATCCCCCGGCAGGATATCTGATCGAATGCTCGAGCTCATCCTGATGCTTCATCGCCGCGATGGGACGGTCCGAGAGGATTCCCCGGCGGTCACAGGGACGAGGTCACTCGGGCGGGATCTCCTTGAATACGATCGAGATGTCCATTCCCCTGCTCTTGTGGTACGCTTTCATGGCGTAGTATGTGGCGATCCCGAGGACGAATGAGCCCGCGACGGTGACCAGTGTGATCGTGCCGAGGGGCCCTGCGACGGCTGGATTGAAGACCGAGAAGACGAGCAGGATACCAACGAAGAGCACGCTGTAGATGCCCGTTATGACGATGATGGGCAGCCTCCCGATCCTCTTTGTCGCGACTCCCGGCGCCGTCGCGAAGAGGTCCTTGTGCTTCCACACGAGGAAGACGCCAGCGAAACCGTCCAGGATGATGGCGGGCAGGAAGAGGTATGTCAGGTTGACCGCGCCGAGGTACGCCGGCGTGTAGACGTAGAAGAAGAGGGTGATCTCGGAGATTATCGCTATCACCACGATCGCGATCACGGGGCTGTGGAACCTGTCGCTCACCTTCCCAAGCTGCGACGGAAACACCCTGTCGAATGACCAGGCCAGGAAATGCCGTGATGGGACGAGGATGAAGTTCGTGGCGATGAGGTAGGCCCATCCGACGATCCCAATCATTATCAGGACGTTGAGGAACAGATTGCTATCGACGAGCGTGAGGAAGGTATTCAGATAGGGTGGCACGCTCAGCGTGTAGCTCGGGCTGCCGTGTCCGTAGAGATATGAGATGCTCTGTATGAACGAGCTTCCGAAGGCCCTCTCTGCCAGAAATGCGACCAGGGCGAAGAAGCCGGCGGCGTACAGGATCGAGCCCACCACTGCATATACCATGGTCCTGGAGACGCGTTTCATCTCTCCGGAGTAGTAGGTCGAGCTCTGGTATCCGTTCATCGAGAACCAGGTCAGGGGAAGCGATAACAGGGTGGGGATGATGAAGTTCGAGGGCACGATTCGTCCCGCCGCGGCGGCCGCAGTTATCGTGTTCTGATACGCGTTGGGACCTGCATAGTTGTTGAAGGCGGCCGTGAACTGGGTCTGCGAAATCGTCAGCAGGCCTCCGACGAGGATCAGGATCGCAAGCGTCCCGAAGATGAAGAAGAAGCGATTCGCCCGCAGCACGTTCTTTGTCCCCGTTATCGCCACTATCGCTACGAAGACTATCAGCAAGGAGCCCGTTATGAAACCGCTGGCCGGCGTCGTCAGCGTCGATGCGATATTCGCCAGGTAGGAGTTGTTGGTGACGGAGGCGTAGGTGGATAGCGGCCCCGCCACGCCGACGGGGACCGCGATCGAGCCGATGAACCCGAGATTGAAGATCATGGCCACGACGAAGATGAAGCTCATCCCCATCCCGAGCACGGGGCTCACCAGCCGGCTCAGGGAGACGTAGGTCCCGCTGGCGCTCCTTGGGAGGACCGAGCTTATCTGGAGGTAGAAGTATCCGTGGACAGCAGCAAAGAGGCCCATCAGCAGATATGATGCAGCGACACTGACCCCGGGAAAGAGACTCCATTCACCCGTGACGATGGGGATGAACGTCGGTCCGACGATGAACCCGAGCGACAGGATAAGAGCATCGAGAGGGCCGATCTCGCGGATGAGTCCGGTCGCGTCCCGCAGGAATACGGTCGGTTTCGACAACCGCATCCAAATAACACGAAGAAACTATATAAATTTTGCTCGAGAGCTGGCAATAATTCGTGTTCCTGAACCAAAACATGTCTTAAACGCGTCCTGGCGGGATTGAGCGCGGCGCCCTTTTGGGCGATGTCCCTCCAGGTCTAGGGGACCTCTTGGCGTAGACAACCTTTCAGCGTCTTCCCCCGAAGGAGTTACGACATGCTGTGCTTCTCCTTTGTCGCCTTCTGGAAGAACCTCAGGTCCGCGCTGTTTGACACGATCTGAGCAGTCCCAAATTCTGCAATGAAGATTCCGTCCTCCTGTCAGCGAGACTGCGGGGCGTCAGGCTCGAGGTCGGGGCGGAACACCCCGACGCGGTCGTCCATCACCCATCGGCCCTTCTTGTGATCCTCGTTGCGGGGAAGATGCCCAGTCCAGTCTAGTCCGGTCGAGATGGACCGTGTATACTCAGGTCAAGTAGGGAAGGCCTTTTTTACCCACGTCGGCTCGATTGCGGCCGTTGGATTTTCTAGACGTGACGAGACGAAGGAATCCAAAGCTGATAAAGGCCGCATTCGACCTTTACGATTCAGGTCAGATTCATCAGGACACTTACGTGCTTGACCTCGATGCGATCAGGCTGAACTCATCGCAGGTCGCCGCCTCGGCCAAGAAAGCAGGCGTCCAGACATACTTCGAGTCGAAGCAGTTCGGAAGGAACCCCCTCGCATGCCAGGAGGTCGTTAAGACAGGAATGAAGGGCACGATCGCGATCGACATGGAAGAGGTAAGGAGCCTGCACAGGTCGGGCGTGAAAGTATCTCACATAGGCCACCTGGGCCAGATTCCCAGGGGCGAAGCGAAGTACGTGCTGGAATCGGTGAAACCCGAGGTCATAACTGTCTACAACGTCGAGAAAGCAAGACAGATCTCAGAAGTCGCGGGCCGTCAGCGCCCCAAGCAGAGACTGCTCCTGAAGGTGATCGGAGAGGACGACATAGCCTACGATACGCTGGGCGGAGGGGTCTACGAGAGAGATGTCGTCTCTGTCGCGCGGAAGATCAACGACCTTCCGGGTGTCTCCGTAGAGGGGGTCACATCCTATCCAGGGATGAGGTACAACCTCAAGAGCAGGCAGGTCGAACCCACCCCTAACTTCCATACGGCCGTCAGGTGCGCCGAGAGACTGAGGAAGGCCGGGCTGGAGATCAATCAGGTCAACGCGGCCGGCATGAACACGGCCTCGACGATGAAGATCCTCGCCGACAATGGTGGGACCCATGCCGAGCCCGGACAGGCCCTCGTCGGGATGACACCGTTGCACGCGTTCAGCGACGAGCCCGAGATACCCGGGATGGTGTACGTCACGGAGATAGACCACGTCGAAGGGAGCAAGGCCTTTGCATACGCCTCGGGATTCGTGGCCAACGTTACCATAGGCATCTGGAACCCTCTCGTCTACGGATACATCTACGCCCTTGCGGGCCACGACTATGACACCCTGATGAGCCAGAGGGTGATACTCGAGCCCCCGGTCTTCCCCGATTCAGACCCGTCGTTCTTCATGTACCTCACGCTCAGACAGACCCCTGGGACAAAGCTGGAGGTGGGTCAGACCGTGGTCGCGGGCTGCAGGGCGCAGGTGTACAGGGCGAACTCGGTCAAGGTGGCCGCGGTCGAGGGGATCCAGGGTGGGAAGCCTCGCCTCAGGGGTGTCTATGACCGCAATGGTATCAAGCTCGAGGGCCCGAGCGACTCGCCCGTCTCCTAGTGCGACCTCGCTCACATCATCTTCTCGATATCGGATTCCTTCGAGAAGCACTGGATCGTGTGGATCTTCAGATCCGTGTCTCCCATCGAGCTTAATATCTTCCGGGCCGCGTACGGGTTTCTCGCCAGCACCTTGGCGTAGTGGAACCTGTCTCCCAGTTCCGTGGCGAGGCGGATCACCCCAGGAACCTCCTTTGAGACCGTCTCAACTCTGCGAAGGGTACCCTCGGATCTGGTGAGCAGCCAGGTAAGAGTCCGTGATCCATCGGGCACAGCGGAGAGGTCGGCTGGAGGGTCCCCATTCAGAAGCACCCGTCTCAGGCCTTCGGTGGCCGAGGGGTCGACCCCGAACGCACCATCGACGACCACGCCGTACAGCCTGCGCGCTGCCTCCCTCGAGACATAGCGGTTCTTGACGTCCCAGGCGACCTTCTGCGGATCTCTCTGGAGAGGGTCCCCGTAGCCGCCGCCTCCCGTGAGGACCAGTTCGACCCCATCCCCCGAGTGAAGGGTTATGTTCGACCACTTCGAGGGCGAGAGCTTCCCGAAGAGGTCGGTGGCGTGGCCGAACTTCTGGGCCCCAGCTGGGAGGATCCTGGTGTCGCAAAAGTGACCGCACGGCAGCGGCGAGGGCGGAAGGCCTCCGAACACGCCGTATGGAGAGATCCTGTGGCGCTCGCTCAGGGAGGACAGCTCCGCTTCGGGGGCGAGTAGCCTCCAGGCGTAGACCGTCCCTATGCCGCCCCTGTATCTCCCGGCGCCGCACGAGTCGGGAGGAGAGAGCTCGAACCTCTCCGTCAGCAGGGGATAGCGCGTGTCCTGTATCTCGATCACTGGGCCCTTGTTGTTAGTCGCGAAGGGCATCTGGGCACAGTTCCCGTCTCTTCCTTTGCGGGCGCCCATTCCCCCGAGGCCCCAGAGGTACATCACCCACTGGTCCCCCGCGCTGCCGTAGATGTCTCCCCCGGTCAGTCCCGAACACGTGCCGTGGCACGACGCCTTGACGTTCTCCGCAGATACGGCCTGCGAGAGCGCGCCGATCATGACGTCGACGATCCTGTTGGAGGTCTCGGTGTTCCCTCCCTGGACGGGGGCGGGGTACGTGGCGTTTATGACGGTCCCGGGCGGGATTACCGGCATTATCGGCCTGAAGGTGCCGGCGTTGAGCTGATGCTCCCCATGGATGGGGAGGCAGTGCAACGTTCCGATGTAGGTGTTCCCGATGGTCACCGCAGATGCGCAGTTGATCGGACCCTTCACCTGGAGGCTGCTCCCGCTGTAGTCCGCGACCAGGGTCCCATCTTTGATCGTCACCTTCACCCTGATCCGGATGGGCCCGGAGGTGTTGCCGCTGTCGTCCACATAGTCCTCGTAGGAGTAGGAACCCTCGGGGAGCTTGGAGAGCTCCCTCCGGATGAAGGCCTCGGAGATGTCCTTTAACCTGCCCAGGATCGCGTCCCACGTATCTGCGCCATAGTTCTCGGTGTACTCGAGGATTCGCCTCTCCGCTATCTTGAGTGCGCCCAGTACGGCCCTCATGTCACCCTCAAAGGCGTGGGAGACGCGGACGTTCGTCAGGATGAGCCGCCACAGGTCGTCGACCTCCTTTCCGCGCGAGACGAGCTTGATCGCGGGCAGCCTCAGGCCCTCCTGGTGGATCTCGGTAGTGTCGCCGGCGAAGCTGCCCGGGACCGACGCGCCCACGTCTATCATGTGGGCCCTCGCGGCCGCTATCGCCACGAGTCGATCCCCTGAGAAGACGGGTCTCATGAACGTATAGTCGCTGCAGTGAGATCCTCCGAGGTAGGGGTCGTTGTTGAGCAGGACGTCGCCCGGCTCTATGTTCTCCCGCCCCACCTGCTCGAGGGTCCTCCTCACCGCCTGCGGCATCGCGCCGAGGTGACACGGGTCGAAGGCCGCCTGCGAGATCATCTCCCCGCTGCCATCGAAGAGCGCGAAAGAGTAGTCCAGCCCCTCGCTGAAGACCGGGGAGTACGACGACCTCTCCATCGCGATTCCCATCTCCTGGCAGAGAGAGACGATGCCTCCCCGCACGACCTCCAGAGTTATGGGGTCGATCTTCGGTACTGTTCTTGTTGTTGCCATAGTATTCACGTCCTGATCACGATGTTGCCGTGGTCGTCAATGGAAGCGGTCTGGTCCGGGTTGATCACGGTCGTAGAGTCCATCTCTTCGATTATCGCTGGGCCGGATGTCAGTTCGCCGATCGGGAGATACTCCCTGTCATAGACGTTCGAGGCGAGGAAACCCTTCGCAGAGTGGTAGTACACGTCCCTCGCACCCTTGAGCGCCCTCGAGAGGCCACCTGGGAGGGCCTTCCTCCTGAACTGTGGCTTGTCCACCTTCCCGATAATCGCCACCCGCAGGTTGATGAGCTCGATCGGCTCTTCGGGCTTGTTGTGGCCGTATACCTTCAGATGCTCGTGGTTGAAGCCGTCTACGATCGTGGCGAGCTGCTCCTGGGCGATCTTCCCGCCCGGAACGGGCGCCGAGATCTCATAGTTCTGGCCGAAGTAACGCATGTCAGCGGTTCGAAGGATCTGGGACTCCCCGCTGTGTTCCCTCGCGAGCGTCTCCCTGGCCTGGCTCTCGAGCTGTTCGTACCTTGAGTTGATGCCCTCCAGGTCCATCTTGTCGATCCTCGTCACGTACGACCGCATATAATCGAACCTTATCTCCGTGGCGAGCATCCCTATGGCGGAGAAGATGCCGGGGTGGAATGGTATTATCACCGTGGGGGACCCCAGGTCTCTCGCGATGGTAGATGCGACCATCGGCCCCGCCCCGCCGTAGGCGATCACGGAGAAGTTGCGCGGGTCGTACCCCTTCTCGACGGAGTTCACCCGCATCGATGCGAGCATGTTCGCTTCGGCGATCCTGATTATGCCTGCGGCGGCCTCCGTCGCAGAGAGACCCACCTGTCTGGCGATCCTCTCTATCGCCGCGGCCGCGGCATCGCGGTCCAGCCGCATCTCCCCCCCGAGGAACGAGGTGGGGTCCAGGCGACCGAGAACGAGCTGGGCATCGGTGATGGTGGGTTCGGTGCCACCCGTTCCGTAGCAGACCGGGCCCGGGTCTGCGCCCGCGCTGTGAGGGCCGACCCGCAGCAGTCCTCCTTCGTCGACCCAGGCGATGCTCCCACCGCCTGCGCCTATCTCACTGATGTCGATCATCCGCATGCGGAAGGGTACGCCCCACTCCAGTTCCCCCTCCGACCTGTACCGGGGCACCCCGCTGTCGACGAGGCTCACCTTGAAGGTCGTCCCGCCCATGTCTATCGCTATCAGGTTCTTGATACCGAGGGAATCGGCCACGCGGGCGGCTCCAATCGTACCTCCCGCCGGTCCGGACTCGATCGTCTGCACCGGCGTCTCCTTGGCGGCGGTCGAGCTCATCATACCACCGCTCGCCTTCATTATCATCAACCTGCTTGCGAATCCGGCTTGCTTTAGGCCCCTCTCCAGACTCCCGATGTACAGGTCCATGACAGGTTTCACCGCGGCGTCGATCGCGACGGTGCTCGTCCTTTCGTACTCCCTGATCTCCGGGTTGACCTCTGAGGAGAGAGAGACATAGACACCCGGGCACTCTTGGCCGATTATCCGTCTTACCTCCCTTTCGTGCGCCGGGTTCATGTAGGCGAAGAGCAGGCAGACACCCACGGTCCGTATGCCCTGTGACCTGATCTCGCACGCGACCCTCCTGACGTCCTCCTCGCCCAGGCTCCGGACCACGTTCCCGGAACTGTCTATCCTCTCTTCGACCTCATATCTGAGGAAGCGCGGCACGATCGGCAGAGGCTTCTCCCAGCGTATGTCGTACAACCCTTTCAGGGGTCGGTTGCCACGCTGGATCTCGATTATGTCCCCGAACCCTTTTGTGCAGATCAGGGCGAGTGGTTGGAACTTCCGCTGGACAATGGCGTTGGTCGCCGTCGTCGTCCCGTGCACCAGATAGGCAACCTGTCTCGGGTCGAGGTCGAGCTTGCGCATGCATGCCAGGACCCCGTCGACCGGACTGGAGGGGGTGGTCGAGGATTTTGCCACGCGTATCTCTCCGGTCTCTTCGTCCAGCGCTGCCGCATCGGTAAACGTACCGCCTATGTCAACTGCGAGCCTTACGGGCACTCTATCACCCGAAGCAGCTATCTTCCCCGGCATCCGGACCTGATCGTCGGCTTCGAGATCTGGAAGAGTTCCAACGGCCTGCTTTGGTTCACAGGATGGTGTCGAGTCATTCTAATTATTTCAACGTTTTGCACCCCGCATCTGCTCTTGACGCCGAGCATGATGCCGAACTTGGTGAACAGCTGGCGCTCCACGATGCTGTCGGACCTGGAGCTCGAGCCGGAGGCGAGCGCCGCTTTTTTCCAGGAGAACGATCCCGCTCTCTCCCCCATCGAAGAGAGATGATGCGCGATGCTCGTCCCCGCTATGCCTCCTCCGACGATTATCGTCGAGCAGTCCTCCATGGTGCTGGATTCGCTGGTTCGCAGTTATGTGAAGGTTTTGCGCTACCAAAGTGGAACGGTCGGCAGGTCCAGGCCCTTCTGATCAGGACGCAGGCCCTCCCGACGCCACCTCCCCTTCATGAGAGGTGCATCCCGTAGACGAATATCGCGCCCCAGATCAGCGTCGCGACGGCCACCGGTACCCAGAACTCGGCCTTGCGCGTCTTGTGGGAGAAGACGAGACTACCACCGATGATACCGAGGAAGCCTCCGGCGAGGCCTACTCCCCACAGCGTCCTTTCACTTATCCTACCGAGGCCGCCCGTCTTTGCGATTCCCTTGTCCAATCCCATCGCGGCAATCCCGATCCAGAACATGATGAACCACCATTCGAGGACGTTCCGGGCGGTGAAAAGGTCCATCAGCGGCACGAAGGTGGATGTCATCGGGCGATACGAGCCTCCACCGTGGATGGTCCAAGATCTTACTTAACCTCGGCCCCGACTTCGCTGATCATCGGTTCCGTCCGGCAGAAGACCCTGAAAGACATTCAGTACGAATGGTTCTCGTGCTTGTGGAGCTGGAGTTCTTTTCTGGCCCTGAAGACCTTCTCCTCCTGGAACAGATCCCAGCAGATCGTACAGACATATCGGTGCATCATGGTGGACTCTCTCGCCTTGGACGGGTCCTAGCCGACCTCTCGGAGACGGCCGGTCTTCACGTCGTAGACGAACCCCCGTATCTTGTCTTTCCGGGGGATAAAGGGGCTGGCCTTGATCCTGGCGATCTGTTCGACGACGTCATCGTCGAGGCTCGGGAACGCCTCGAAGGAGAACTGAGGCCTGATACCTGTCTCTGCCTCGATCTTCTTCTTCAGGTCTTCGTCCTTGAAGGTCAGCATGCCGCAGTCGGTGTGGTGGATCAGGATGATCTCCTCGGTCCCCAGGAGCCGCTGAGAGATCACGAGTGAGCGTATGGCATCCTCTGTGACCACGCCTCCTGCGTTCCTTATCACGTGCGCTTCGCCCTCCTCAAGCCCGAGGATCTTGTGGACATCAAGCCTCGCGTCCATGCACGCCAGGACGGCGATCTTCCTGCTCGGAGGGAGCGACAGGTGGCCTTTCTTGAACGTCTTCGCGGCAGTCTCGTTGTTCTTCAGGAGCTGCTCGGTCTGTGTCATGCGCCCACAGTGGAGCGGCGATTATATAATAATTCTTGAACAGACTATTCTTGACAGAATTATATTCTCTTTACTCATTTCTAATTGGTACATGCCGATGGGACCGACACAGCATCGGGTCAAGACCTTTCGCTGTGAAAAGCCGGTCCTCGGATCTCCTCTGGCCGTCTTCCTCGAGCCTCGGTTTCGTCCAGCAGGTGGCGATCGATCAAGCCCCATCTTCATCGAGTTCGATGTTGAGCCCTCTGCGCATAGTAGCATCGGACCTGCACACAGCTTATTACCGCGGTGGCAGGTGGCTACCCCAGCTGGGAGATGGGGCTAACCCGAAGAACCAGACTGGTCGTTCTCGTGATACTGGGCATCGTGCCGCCTTCGCTCGCAATCTTCCTGTTGAACAAGACGGTGACAGGGACGACCCCGCCGGCGATCCAGGCGGCCATCGTGGGTGGACTCCTAACGGCCATGGGGACTATCTTCACGGCGGTCTACAAGGAGGTCTCGGCCTACTTCCAGCAGACCACGAACAACGTGGACAAGAAGGTGACGATGATCTCGCCGCTCGTCCAAAAGTACTACAGCCCGTGGATAAACTCAGCCCAGATACTGCATGGGACTCTCCAGAGGCTGACGACGAAGCATCCCGCCGAGCCAGAGGACGTGCATACGCTTCTGTACCACATAATGGTCTTCTACGGCTACAGGATGAAGTTCGTGCTGGAAGCAGGAGGGCTGATACTTCTATCCTCCACCGCGGAGCAGAACGCCGTCCACGACGCCTACAGAACCGCAGAACTGGCCCTCGATTGGGAGGACGCCAGAACGCACAGGTCAGTCTCGTATCTTCAGATGCTCTTCCTGACCAAGAACACCTCGAGCGGGACAGCGGACGGACTGAAGCCGCCTTCGGGTGCGGGAGAGGGGGCGAGAGACGCACCGAAGCCGACCGGCGCGGCAGGTGACGGACAGAAAGACGGTTCGAAGCCCTCCACATCTGCACCGTATACCTTCTTCCAGTTCAGCAACGACATCCCGGGCGACAAGAATCTCACAGCGATGGTCACCTCCCTGGCAGACTGGACGACCAAGACGGACAAGGTACAGGCTGCCAGCGACGCCGTGAACCAGTTTGCGCTCGCTTTTCAGAGGAGCATAGACCAGCTCTATACCGCCTGGGGACAGTAGCCCTGAAGCCCGTGACGAGAAGGGTGCAAGAGTCTTCGGACCCGGTGCAGGGGGTGAAAGGAGTGTACCCGAGAATGATACCGGTAACCAGGGTCTAGCTTGCTCTTTCATCCGTCGTCGAGATGTGATCCATGTGCGTCTCGGCAGAGTTTGGAGAAACGACGGAAAGACGGCATCCTGTCGAGAAGGCGAGAGGGGCAAACGGGCGCTCGGAGCGAATGAGACCAACGCGTCCCGTCATCGGGATTGGAGGCGCGCCTGGAGCCCTGAGGGATGCTTCAGGTCCCCTGCTGGCCGTAGGCGAATGGGAAGAAGGGGGCGGAGGTCCAGAGATTATGACCGATGAGGATGATGCCGATACGACCGCATCAACTATCTGCGAGCCAGACTCCCCCACGCTCAGCGTGAACCCGAGCGAGCTGCCGCTCTGCGGCGAGGAGACGACCTTGTACTCGGCAGAGCTCGCCATCCATGAGGGCACCTCCTGTGTTACAACCGAGTTGTACCCGCTCAGGGGTGCATACGTCGGATTACCCTGGGAAGCCTCAAAGTCGACTATGAGATCGTCGGGGTTGGAGGTGGTGACGGTGTTCGGGTGGGAGGTGCCGGAGAAGCCGCCAGTGACCTTCGGCAGACTGG
>JAPCJS010000109.1 GCA_027886825.1 Nitrososphaerota archaeon | reverse complement strand
TGTCATTCTCCTCAATCTAGAGCGGCATCACAATGCGGACGAGGTCTACTGACCCCTCCTCGTACGGCCAGTTGGCCTGTAAGGAGATCTTTTTCGCCATCCCGAGCTTGTCTACCATCATCGTGATCAGCGTCCTGAACTCGATCTGCTCCTAGCAGTTGATAGCCTAGTAGAAGTTCTCCTTGAGGTAGCGCGATGGCTTCTTCCGCAGCCAGATGGGCTCCTTGAACTCCGAGGTCACGAACGGGCAGTAGTCCCCGTCTCGAGATAGATGAGGCACGCGTCGCATACGCTGTCGCGGTAGGACATCTATGTCACCGGACCACGGCCGGTTCAGGCCTCGGCATCGCGCTCTTCGCGGCCATCGAGGCCTCGGCGTCCCTGATGACCTTCCAGACCTTGTCAGAGCGGAGGGGCATCTGGATGTTCCGGACCCCATAAGGCGAGAGTGCGTCGACAACGGCGTTGACGACCGCCTGGGCGGATGCGATGGTCCCCGCCTCGCCCACCCCTTTCACTCCCAACGGGTTGTGAGGCGAGGGCGTGACCGTCGAGGAGCTCTCTATCATTGGGGTCTCGACCGCTGTGGGCGGCGCGTAGTCGGCGAGCGTGCTCGTGAGCAGGTTTCCCGCCTCGTCGTAGACGGCCTCCTCCCACAGCGCCTGGGCGATGCCCTGCGCCACTCCCCCGTGGACCTGCCCTTCGACGATCATCGGGTTGATCTGCCGGCCGCAGTCGTCGACCGCGACGTAGCGCTTGATGGCTATCTGACCTGTCTCCTTGTCTACCTCAACGACGCAGATGTGGGTCCCGAAGGGGAATACAAAGTTCTCCGGATCGTAGAAGGTGGTGGCTTCCAGACCGGGTTCCAGTCCGACCGGGAGCTCAGCGTCCCCTGCCGCGTGGCTCGCCCAGGCGACCTCGGCGAGCGACTTCTCCCTTCCTGGACTGCCCCTGACCCTGAACTTCCTGCGCTCGAAGACCATGTCTTCGGCTCTCGCTTCGAGGAGGTGGGCGGCGATCTTCTTGCCCTTCTCCGTTATCTTCCGGCAGGCCAGAGCGACGGCGCCGCCGGCGACCGGCGTTGTCCTGCTTCCGTACGTCCCCATCCCGAACGGGACCGTCGCGGTGTCCCCGTGCACGACGTCGACGTCTTCCACGGATACCCCGAGCTCCTCGGCTACTATCTGCGCGAAGGTCGTCTCCTCCCCCTGCCCGTGCGGGTGACCCCCGGTGAAGAGTGTGACCTTGCCTGATGGATGCACCCTCACCTTGGCGCTCTCCCAGAGCCCGAGTGGGAAACCTGTGCCCCTGGTCACCCTGGACGGACCCAGCCCGCACAGCTCGACGTAGCTCGAGATGCCTATCCCCATCAGCCTGCCCTGCTTCCCTAGCCTCGTCTGCTCAACCCTGAGCTTATCGTACCCGACGATCTTGAGCGCCTTCCTCATCGCCCTGGCGTGGTCCCCGCTGTCGTACTTGAGACCGGTCGCCACGGTGTAGGGGAACTCGTCCTTCCTGATGAAGTTCTTCAGCCTTATCTTCGCCGGGTCGAGCTTCAGCTCCCGAGCGGCGGTGTCAATGAGCCTGTCTAGGATGTACGCGGCCTCCGGCCTCCCGGCGCCTCTGTAGGCGTCGACCGCCACGGTGTTTGTGAGGACGCCGAAGACCTCGCACTCGACAGCAGGGATCTTGTAGGGCCCGCTCAGCATCAGGCCGAAGAGTATCGTAGGGACACCGGGGGCAACGGTCGACAGCCACGCCCCCATGTTCGCGTAGACCCTCGCCCTCAGTCCCAGTATCGTCCCGTCCTTCTTGAGGGCCATCTGCACGTACTGCACGTGGTCACGACCGTGAGTCGTCGAGAGGTAGTTCTCCCTCCTGTCCTCGATCCACCTGACGGGCCTCTGCAGGTCTCTGGCGAGGAACGCGATGACCGCGTCAGGTCCGTAGACGTCTATCTTGCTCCCGAAGCCACCCCCGACATCGGGCGAGATGACCCTAAGCTTGTGCTCAGGTACGCCGATCAGCCCTGCGATCAGGACCCTGTGGACGTGAGGGTTCTGCGAGGTCACCCAGAGAGTGATCTCCTCCGTCCCTGCGTTGTAGTAGGCCAGCGCCCCCCTCGTCTCCAACGCGGTAGGCTGTAGGCGCTGGTTGACGATCCGATCCTCTATCACGAGGTCGGCCTTCTCGAAGGCGCCCTTTGTGCTGCCGGTGGAGAGCTTCCAGTCGAAGGCTACGTTGTTTGGAGCCGACTTGTACAGCTCGGGCGCACCCTGCTTCATCGCGTCCTCCTGGTTGACGACCGCAGGGAGGGGCTCGTACTCGACCTCGACGAGCTCAGCCGCATCCTCGGCGTGGAGCTGGGTGTCCGCAACGACCACGGCCACAGGATCGCCCACGTAGCGGACCTTGTCCACGGCGACGGGGAAGTATTCGGGGATCCTCAGGTTCGAGTTAGGTATCGCCCATGCGCAGGGGATCGCACCTACCTTTCCCTTGAGGTCTGCTCCGGTGTAGACTGCGACCACCCCGGCGCTCTTTTTGGCCTTCTCTGTCCTTATCTTCTTGACGAATGCGTGGGCGTGAGGGCTTCGGACGAAGGAGGCGAAGGTCATCCCCTGCAGCTTGATGTCGGCGACATAGGATGCCTTCCCGGATATCATACGGGGGTCCTCCTTCCTCTTTACGCGGGCTCCGAAGATCGCTGAGACGGTCATCCTCTTACCTCCTCATCTCCCTGGCAGCCTGTTGCACAGATTTCACGATGTTCACATAGCCGGTGCAACGGCAGAGGTTGCCCGATAGACCCACCCTGATCTCTGCCTCCGTCGGGTTGGGCTGCTCCCTGAGCAGCCAGCTAGCCTGCATCATCATCCCGGGGGTGCAGAACCCGCACTGGAGCCCGTGATTCTCCCGGAAAGCCTTCTGCACCGGGTGGAGCTTGCCGTCCTTGGAGAGGCCTTCCACGGTCTCGACCTTTGCCCCGTCGGCCTGGACCGTGAATATGGTGCAGGACTTTACCGACTCGCCATCCACCAGCACGGTGCAGGCTCCGCAGTTGCTCGTGTCGCATCCGACGTGGGTGCCCGTCAGGCCCGCAACGTCCCTGATGAAGTCGACCAGCAGAAGTCTGGGCTCCACCTTCGCCTCGTAGGGAGAGCCGTTTATCCTGACCTTGACGGGCATCAGGTTGCCGCGGGCCCGGCTTCGCCCGTTCTTCGCCACCTCTGCTCCTACCTCCGCTTCGCCCTCTCTAGGGCTAGAGTCAGGCCTCTCCGGCAGAATACCTTGGTCATCTCTCTCTTGTACTCGATGGACCCTCTGAGCGGATCCATCGTCGGACTCGCGTCCCCGGACGCGGCCTCCGCGGCCTCGACTATGGTCCTCTCGTCCAGGGGTCTCCCAACGAGCGCCGACTCGGCCTTTCTAGCGCGCACGTTCGTCGGCCCGACAGCGGTCAGCCCGATCCCTGCGTAGACGCAGTTCCCCCCGTCATCGAGCGATATCTGGGTCGCAACCCCCACGGTCGCAAAATCGCCGCTCTTCCTCTCGAGTTTCTGGTAGGACCATCCGCTCTTTGGCTTCAGGACCGGCACCCTGACCTCTACGAGTAGCTCGTTACCACCGAGGGCCGAGGTGAACGTGTCGAGGAAGAGGTCGTCGGCACTTATGACCCTCTCCTTCGAGGCGCTCTTTGTCCTCACCTCGCCCCGGAGGGCGAGCAGAGCGGCACCTAGGTCGCCACTTGGATCGGAGTGCGCAAGCGAGCCTCCGATGGTCCCTCGGTTGCGGACCTGCGGGTCACCTATCCAAGACGCAGTCTCCGCCAGCAGCGGGGCGGAGCGCCGCACCAGCCTCGATGTCTCCAGCTCGTGGTGTCGCGTCATCGCGCCGATGCGCAGAGAGCCGCCTGACTGGCGCAGAGAGTCCAGGCCAGAGATCCCATTGATATCGATCAGGTACGCGGGCGACGCGAGCCGAAGCTTCATCACGGGGATCAGGCTCATGCCTCCCGCAAGGATCTTGGCCCTGGAACCGTACCTTTTCAAAAGCGAAGTGCACTGCCGGACTGAGGACGGAGAGAAGTACTCGAACGACCTCGGCGTCAAGTCCCTGTGGTATGAACGATTTTGTAGATAAACCTAGGTTCTGGCGCATAAATCGAGGTTCGCCCGACGCTATTTATATAGCAAATCGGCCCCGCATGGGCAGGTTGCGAAAGCGGTCTCCCGCTCCCTCGATGGAAGAACTGGAGCAGCTCATGAGCAAGAGCGGATACATAGCGGACCACGAGATATTGACGGCGGTGTTCCTTTCCTTGTCCCTCAAGAAACCTCTCCTGATAGAGGGAGAACCAGGCTGCGGAAAGACCGAGCTTGCGAAGGTCATCAGCCGGGTGCTCTCTTCAGAGCTGATCAGGCTGCAGTGCTACGAGGGACTCGATGCAAGATCGACCATCTACGAGTGGGATTACCTCAGGCAACTGCTCAAGATAAGGATGGAGGAGCAAAGGAAATCCTCCGATCAGATCGAGCCGGAGGTCTTCGCCGAGAGGTTCCTGCTCAAGCGCCCTCTGCTCAAGGCCGTGATGGCTAAGGGTCCGACTCCTCCGCTCCTGCTAATCGACGAGATAGACAGGGCAGACGAAGAGTTCGAGGGACTTCTCCTGGAGTTTCTCGGCGAGTTCCAGGTCACAGTACCAGAGCTCGGCACCTTCAGGGCTGCTACCCCTCCCATCGTGATAATCACATCCAACCGGACGCGGGAGCTGGGAGACGGGCTACGAAGGAGGTGCCTCTATCTCTACCTCTCGTATCCGAGCGCCGAGAAGGAGCTCAGGATAGTCAGGGAGAAGGTCCCGATGGCGAGCGAGAGGCTGACGCAACAGGTGGTCGCAGCGATATCGAAGCTCAGGAGGGACGACTCGATGATCAAGAAGCCCGGCATACAGGAGACGCTGGACTGGGTGGCCGCCCTCCTGGCCCTCGGGAAGACAGAGCTAGACAGGGATGCGGTAGCGGAGACGCTTGGCTGCGTCGCAAAGAGCTCCGACGATCTGATCAGGCTGCGCAGCGAGAATGTAGAGAGGCCGGTGGCGGAGAAGACCGCGAGAAGATGAAGCCCATCTCCCCCGCCGCCGGAGCGGCCTCCCTTGACCAGAGGATCGTGGCCTTCTGCAGGATCCTTCGCGAGGCCTCGCTCCCGGTCACTCCGGCCGAGACCATCGATGCCGTCTCCGCGGTACAGGCGGCGGGCATACTTGACGAGAGGACGTTCCACCACGCGCTGAGGACCTGCCTGTCGAAGAGACCAGGGGACATGGAGGCATTCGAGAGGGAGTACGCGAGGTTCTGGAAGGAGGAAGATCCGGCCCTGTCAGCGGGAGAGGAGAGAAGAGAAGAGGAGCTCCCACAAGAGACGCGATCCAAGGCGGCGGGGGCAAGAACTCCTGCGCAGGTCCCCTCGGGGATCCAGCGGAGGAGTGCGGGGGGTGAGTTCTTCGCGATCTTCAGTTCGGTCGAGAGGACGCAGAGGAAGGACTTCGCTCTCGACATGAGCGAGGTGCAGATGATCGGGAGAAGCTGGAGGAGGCTTCGCAGGAGGCTCGCAACGGTCAAGGGCGGAAGGTACGCCCGGTCGTCGCGGGGCACTCCTGAGCTGGGTAGGACCCTGAGGCAGGCCATCGGTGGAAGGGAGCTGGTCAAGCTCGAGCTGGAGGACCGGTCGATCTCGCGCGTCCGGCTCGTGGTCCTCTGTGACATCAGCGGTTCGATGGAGAGGCACTCCCCAAGGCTTCTCAAGATGCTGCACCAGGCGGCCAACAAGGTTCCCCACTCCAGAGTCTTCGCGTTCAGCACGCGCCTTCTCGACCTGAGCGACGTGCTGAGCGGAACGTCTCTGCTCCAGGCGACGCGCGCCGTCTCGGATAAGGTCGAGGTCTGGGGCAGTGGTACCAGGATCGGCGAGGCGCTCCACGAGCTCCTGACAGAGCATCATAGGTATCTCGGGCCTCGTACCGTGCTCGTCATCGTGAGCGACGGCTGGGAACTGGGGGATCTCGAAGTTCTCAGGAGTTCGATGATGCGGCTAAGAAGCCGTGTCTCCCGCGTGGTCTGGTTCAACCCGCTCGCCGACGATCCAGAGTTCGAGCCATCGGCTGCGGGCATGAGGACGGTCGTCCCATACCTCGATTTCCTGGGAGGTCTGGAGACCTTTTCTAGCCCACGCGAGTTCGAGAAGGTCTTCGGGAAGAGCATCGGGCCCGTCGGACCCGCGGGGAGATCGAGAAGATCGTCCAGGGCCGCATGACGGCAAGAGGGCACCGGACGGAGTGCAATCCTGGACGGGTATTCGATCCCCTGATCTCCCTACCATCGGCATCGACGGATCTAGCATCTGAAGCGTCGGCGATTGGGGACGCCCCACCTTCGACGGCTCGACCTGCTACCTCGCTCAACCCGACGGTCAGAGTCCGGCGAGCCCTGGCAGCCTGACTAGGATGTCGACTCCCAGCGCTCAGTCCTCACGGACTTTAGCATCGCGTCAAGTATCACGTCGACCCGGTGGCCGTCGTGGAAGGTCGCACCCCAGGGCTCCACCTTCTTGTCGTTCGCGAGGGCGTCGAAGAAGTGGTAGACCTGGTTCACCATGGCGTGCTCCCAGCCGATGGAGTGGCCAGGCGGCCACCAGTTGCTCATGAAGGGGTGCATCCTCTCGGTGACAGAGATGATCCTGAAACCTCTCCGGTCGGCCGGGTCCCTCAGGGAGTAGAGCTGTAGCTCGTTCAGTCGTTCGAGGTCGAAGTAGAGGGAGCCCTCAGAGCCGTGGACCTCGATCCGGGCGTGGTTCTTCCTTCCTGCTGCGACCCGGGACGCCTCGATCGATCCCATGGCGCCTCCCTTGAACTTCACCATCGAGATGAAGGCGTCGTCGACGTCCACACGTCCCTTCTTTGAGGTCCCTGGTATCGGTCTCTCGTGCATGAACGTCTTCGTGAGGGCACAGGTGGACTCTATCTCTCCAACGAGGAAACGCCCCAGGTCGATGACGTGAGATCCGATGTCCCCGAGTGCCCCTGAGCCGCTCGAGCTCTTCCGGAACCTCCAGGTTAGAGGAAAGTTCGGATCAACTATCCAGTCCTGGAGATATGCGGCCCTGAACTGGCGTACCTTCCCGACGGCACCTTCGGCGACGAGCTGCCTGAACAGGTGGATGGCCGGCACGAACCTGTAGTTGTAGAAGACCATGTTCTTCACCCCGGCCTTGGTGACAGCACGCAGCATCGTCTCCGACTCCTTGGCGTTCCTCGCGAGCGGTTTCTCGCAGAGGATGCTCTTCCCACGCTCGGCGGCCTCTATGCAGGGGGCGGCGTGCATGTCGTTCGGGAGGCCGTTGTCCACGACGTCTACCTCGGGATCGGCGACGACCTTCCTCCAGTCCGTCTCATACCTAGGGTATCCGTATCTCTCGGCGGCCTCCCTCACCTTCTGACGAGAACGCCCGCAGATGGTCACCAGTCTCGGGATAGCTGGCGGGGGATCAAAGAAGAAGGGCATCCTCACGTACGCATTCGAGTGCGCCTTGCCCATGAAGGAATATCCGAGCATCCCTATGCCGAAGGCCTTTTTTGCTTTCGGTCGGTCCGCCTTTCTTGAACCGTGCGTGGCCGTCACGAAGGTCCAGACGGCGCGGGATTTCGTAATAGCTCTTTCGCGTTTGACGGGCCGTGGACTGCCGCATCGCCGTGTGCCCAACTGGCCGGGCAGACGGGCCGATGGCTAACGAACCGAGGACCAGAAGGCCTTCCGAAGCTCCGCGACAGCGTCGTGCCTTCCCTTCTCTCCGAACGGGAGGGTGAAGAATCCGTGGATCGCGCCATCATAGCGCACGACCCTGGTCGGGACCCCCGCATTCTCGAGCCGCACAGCGTACGCCTCCGCTTCATCCTTGAGGGGGTCATACCCTGCGACGATCACGAGCGCGGGAGGAAGACCGCGGAGATCTTGTTCGCGCAGGGGTGACGCGTACGGGTGCTTCCCGTCCTCTGGGGTAGCGAGGTAGTGATCCCAGTACCACTTCATCTCCTCGGTCGCGAGCCCGTATCCCTCTCCTAGCTCCAGATAAGAGGCCGTATCGAAGGAGTGGTCAATCACCGGGTAAACCAGGACCTGCAAGACGATGGGAGGGCCTCTCCTGTCACGGGTCATGAGGCAGACCACGGCCGCTAAGTTGCCTCCCGCGCTGTCTCCCCCCACCGCGATACGGCTCGAATCAGCGCTCAGCTGAGCACCGTTCTCTGCGACCCACAACAGGGCTGCATAGGCGTCCTCGACCG
>JAPCJS010000092.1 GCA_027886825.1 Nitrososphaerota archaeon | reverse complement strand
TGGGCGAAGGGCGGACCCGGATCACCCATCAGGTCGAGATATGGGGACCTACGGCAGAGTACCTGGGACCGGCGATCGGCCAGAAGATGGCAGATGGGATCCCCGATACAATGTACGCGCTCATAAGGATGGCCCAGCTGAGAGAAGGATAGGTCGGCGTGCGGGACGCGGGTAGGGGCGGCCTGACCACACGCAATCTTTCATCCATTTTCTAGGGACTCGAGGATAGTCGGGTTTCCTCGGACTCTGGTGGGTCGACCACGTGGCCAAGTTGGTGGTACTTGCGTTTGTGGTGAGAGGGCTGTCGGGTCCTATCGGGAACTACACGGCGAAGAAGAAGCTGAAGATCCCCACTCCTCAAACCTCTTCCACTCTGTTTTGGCGCCGACCGCATCGTGGACATCTAAGATGTCTCCGTAGCACAGCATGTGACCTGCGAGACCGGCAAGGTGGTATGAAAGAGTGCCGAAGTTTTCGGGGTGCTCGGTAAGACACCAGCTGCGTCTCTCATCCGTCTATGTAATCTCTTATGGCTTCGAGGCTGCTCGGGTTCTGACTGAGAAAATCGACGAGCCTCTCTATCTTGCGGATAGTGACTGGGTGGATGTAGTGCTCGATCCCTTCGGCATCCTGGTGTGCGGTTCCCTCTGCCACCCCCAATATGGCGAGAAACTCCTCTACTATGCTGTGTCTCGAGATCACGGACCTCGCCACCTTTTCGCCCTTCGCGGTCAGCCTCATGCCGCGGTAGGGCTCGTGCAGCAGGTAGTCGCCTTTGGCGAGTTTCTGCACCATGCTGGTCACGGTCGGTGGCTTGACCCCCAGCCTTTCGGCGATATCGACCACGCTGGCGTCACCCTTGTCCTGGATCAGGTGATAGATCACCTCTAGGTAGTCCTCTAGTCGAGGCGTCTCCAGCCTTGCTTGAATCGCTCTTGTCAAACTTCTTCACGATGCAGCCGACAGCGACGATTCAGGAGATAAAAGGCTTCTGAATTTTAGAGAACACTAAGAATGTGCGACTAATCTGCAATTATTAGAACACCCAAACTATATTAGATGTATCTAACTTATATACCTTGATCATACAATCGCTCACCATGCACGTGCCCTGGAAGAGGAACACCGCAAGGCTGGAAGACCAGGTCGCGATAGAGCCGCCCGCTGAGAAGATAGGTCGCAGGCAGTCTCTGCGGGGGTTCCTCATCTACCTCGGTCCAGCGCTCATGGTTTCCATCGCTTACATGGACCCGGGCAACTACGGCACCGACCTCTCGGCAGGTGCAGGTTTCAAGTATGATCTCATCTGGGCGGTATGGCTCGCCTCAGCCATGGCGATGATCCTTCAGTACCTCTCCGGCAAACTCGGGGTCGCGACCGGCAAATCCCTGCCTGAGATGGTAAAGACGTCGCTGCGCCGGAAAGAGCTGATTATCCCCTACTGGCTCGCCGCTGAAGCGGCGGCTGCGGCCACCGACCTTGCGGAATATCTGGGCACCGTGATCGCGCTGAACCTTCTCTTCGATGTCCCGCTCATCTACGCCGCGATATTCGGCGCGTTGGACGTCATCCTGATAATGACGCTGATGACGAGAAAATACCATGCCATCGAGCAGATGTTCCTGCTCCTTGTCAGCGTCCTCGTCTTTGGCTTTCTCTACCAGCTGGTCGCCGTCAAACCTTCCCTGAGCCAGATCGCGGTTCACTCCGTCACGGTCGGCTCCCTCGGCAGCGACGCTCTCCTGCTCGTGGTCGGGATCATCGGGGCGACGGTCATGCCACACGCCCTCTTCGTACACTCCTGGCTCGCCAAGAACAAGATGGACCTCACGGGAAGAAGGATACCAGGCGCGAAGGAAGGAGATAATCAGTTCTCGCGAGAGGAGAGGCACAGGACGCTGAACTTCCACAGGTGGGAAACGGTGCTCATGCTGACGATAGCAGGCGTGGTCAATGTGGGAATACTCCTCGTCGCGATACCGTTTTTCCCCGACGCGGGGATAACGATCCAACAGTTCGTAGTGGACTTGGAGCAGCACTATAGCTACGTTGTCGGTGTCGTCTTTCTTCTGACCCTTCTTGCGTCAGGAATCTCGTCATCGACGCTCGGCACGATCGCCGGACAGGTGATCATGGAAGGATTGATCGGGAAGCGCTGGAACATCTGGGCCAGGAGGATCGTCACGAGGTGTGTGAATGTCTTTCCGACCACGATCGCCGTGCTGCTGGGGCTGAATCCGCTAAACCTGCTGATCTACAGTCAGGTGATTCTGAGCCTCATGATCCCCCTGCCTATGATTCCTATCGTCTATTACACCTCGAAGAGGAAGTTCATGGGGGAGTTCGTGAACACTCATGCTACGACCGTCGTCGCCCTGTTCACGGTCGGGCTGATACTGACATTCAACACGTACCTGATTTTGACGAGCATCTAGCAAGAGATCGTCTGCTTCTCTGTTTTCGGGTCATCAAGGTTCATTGGAAGGGTCGCAGGAGGTCGAGCTCGCGATCGTGATCCTCTCGACCGCGGTGGCCAGGGTGGTCATGACGATATTCCTCTCAGGGGAGAAGAGGGTACGTCTTCGTGGCGATTGCCGCGATTGTGCTGGCGATCCTTTTGCTTCTGCTGATCAGGAGCGGCGAGCCTGCAGGAACGCGAGCAGCTCGGCGTTTATCTGGTCCTTGAGGGTCGAGCACATGCCGTGCGGCGCACCCGGGATCACCTTCAGGATGGCACCCTTGATCAGCTTGGACGAGAGCATCGCCGAATCCGCGATGGGGACTATCTGGTCGTCGTCACCGTGAAGGACCAGCGTCGGCACATCGAACTTCTTGAGGTCCTCCGTCATGTCAGTCTCGGAGAAGGCCTTGATGCAGTCGTAGACCGCCTTGTGACCCGCCATCATGCCATGCAGCCAGAAGTCGTCGCGCAGGCCCTGCGAGACCTTGGAGTTGGGCCGGTTTGCCCCGTAGAAAGGCGCGGAAAAATCCTTGAAGAACTGCGAACGGTCCGCCTGGACGGCCGCGCGTATCTGGTCGAACACCTCGATCGGCGTGCCACCGGGATTGGCGGCAGACTTGAGCATGACCGGCGGCACCGCGCCGATCAGCACAGCCCCGGCGACGCGCTTGGTGCCGTGGCGACCGATGTAGCGAGCGACCTCGCCCCCACCCGTGGAGTGGCCGACGTGGAAAACCTTCTTCAGATCGAGCGACTGTACCAGTGCCGCGAGGTCGTCAGCGTAGGTGTCCATCTCGTTGCCGTTCCACGGCTGACTGGAACGGCCGTGACCGCGGCGATCGTGGGCGACGCAGCGGTACCCGTGCGAGGCAAGGAAGAGCATCTGATCTTCCCAGGCGTCAGAATCAAGCGGCCAACCATGACTGAAGACGACCGGCTGTCCCGTCCCCCAGTCCTTGTAGTAGATCTGCGTCCCATCCTTTGTCGTGATAGTGGCCATGGAAACTCATACCCGGAAACGAGAATTTTCTATTTAACCCTATTCGCTTTTTTCTCCGCAGTCTCCTAGGATTTATCTCATGCATCTTTAGGGAGTATTCTGGCTCACGGATGGACGAGCCTTGAATGGGAAGGAGGTCCGGAGGGGTTGCATCGTAATGGGAATCATCGAGTCCGAATAAGGCAACAAATATTATATGCCCGCCTGAAATCCTAGGCTCGAACCGAATGGAGGATGCAAACGCTCCCCACGATTCGAATGTGTTTCCGCCGTGACGACTCCTAGAGTGTCGGACGGTCAACGCGCCATCCCTCAGCCGGTCGTCACACCCCTCACACGGTCAGCGATCTTTCTTGTGCTGGCCTTCAACCCTGGCGCGGAGAATGCTGCAACGATCCGCTCGTTCTGCCGTGACCTGGGGGCGCTCTCCCGTTCGGGAGGAGTTCGCGTTCCGGGGGGCGGTCTCACCTGCGTCGCGGCGTTTGGGTCCGAGGCCTGGGACCGCATCTTCGGTAAGCCGAGGCCGGCGGAGCTGCACGAGTTCCGTGAGATTCGAGCTGGAGATAGACACGCCGTCTCGACGCCGGGCGACATCCTCTTCCACATCCGGGCCGAGCGAATGGACCTATGCTTCGAGGTGGCTGCTCAGATCATGGCCAAGCTCGGTCCCGCGGTCTCCACCGTGGACGAGGTGGACGGGTTCCGCTATTTCGATGGCCGAGACCTCATCGGTTTCGTGGACGGGACCGAGAACCCCAGGGACCAGAAGGCGATGGAGGTCGCCCTCATCGGCGACGAGGATCCTGACTTCACCGCCGGTAGCTACGTGGTCGTGCAGAAGTATCTCCACGATCTGACCCGTTGGAATTTGGTGCCCACAAAAGAGCAGGAGCGCATGGTGGGTCGGACGAAGTCGAACGACATAGAGCTCGATGACTCGGTCAAGCCCACCTTTGCGCACAACGCGCTCACCAAGGTAGTGAGAGACGGGAACGAGGTCAAGATACTTCGGGACAACATGCCCTTCGGTCAGGCGGGTCGTGGTGAGTTCGGGACATACTTCATCGGCTACAGCCGTTCGCCCGCTACGACCGAGGAGATGCTCCAGAACATGTTCGTCGGCAAGCCCCCCGGCAACTACGACAGGCTGCTGGACTTTAGTCGGGCCGTCACGGGGAACCTCTTCTTCGCGCCCTCAGCCAGCTTTCTAGAGAAGGCTACGCCTTAGTGTAGGAAGCTGCGGGGGAGATCCAGGTCAGGTGCCGGTCCGTCCTTCTTGACTTGCACCTCCCGGCAAGGAGCGGTGTCGAACCAACAGATAGGAGGCTGCCAGAAGAACGGTGAAGACAGCCGCTATCCCAAGTTGATATGGGAACTCCGGCACTCCTCCCCCTCCTCCCGTTGAGGTCGTTGTTGTTGTCGTGGTCGATGGGCCAGTCGTCGAAGACGACGAACCAAGTGATTGGGTCGTGGTCTGCTGCGACGAGGAGGTGGTCGAACCGACCGATGTGGACTGGGAGGTGGAGCTCGCCGTCGCCGAGGCGAGGAATTCTAACACCCTGTTCTGTCCGCTGTCGCTGACCCACACGTTCCCTGCTGAGTCTATCGCTACGGTCTCAGGGATAGCCATGTTTGAAGCCGTGGCATTTTGCCGTCCGGTGTCAGGCGGGGCGGTGGCAAAATCGGGTTGTCCTAGGACGGCGCTCTCATTCTCGTAACTGGCAAAGGGCTGGTCGAAGCTGACGACCCGCCAATTGTCAGTATCCGCCACCCACATGTTCCCGGACTTGTCAAAGGTGAGAGAGTCCGGACTCACGCAGTACTGAGCGGGAGTGACCGCGCTGCAGTAGAATCCGCCTGCATCCCCGAAGGTGGTGAAGCCCTGCTGACCCAGCACGAGACTTGCACTCTCTCCGTTCGTGAATGGCCCCTTGAATTCCAGAATCCTTCCCGTACCCCTCTCTGCGGTCCACAGATTACCAGAGGAGTCAAATTTGACTCCGTCTGGAGCGGTCAAACTCGAGGCCGTCGGACATTCCTGGCCGGAGGCGCAGCCGGAAGCGTAGTTCGCGTTCACGCCCGATGTGAAATTGAGCTGGCCGAGCACCACGCTGGCAGCTTGGCCATCGGAGAAGGGGGCCTTGAATTCGAGGACTCTATTGTAGAGAGAATCGGCGACCCAGAGGTTTCCAGATCCGTCAAAGCCAATTCCCTCCGGGAGATTCAGATCGGACGCCGTGGGAGTAGCACCGGAGTTTGACCCCGTGGTGAGATTCGGCTGGCCGAGGACGAGACTCGCACCTTCGCCACTGGTGAAGGGAGGCGTGAACTCCACGATGCGGTTACTCGCACTGTCCGCCACCCAGAGGTTACCGGACGAATCGAAGGCGAGGCCCTCCGGTGTGCTCAGACAAGAAGGATTGATCGTGCTGCTATAGGAACAGTCGATGGACGATTCCGTAAAGTTCGCCTCTCCGAGCACGACACTGGCGCTCTCGCCCGTTGAGAGAGGTGCCTTGAATTCCAGCACACGGTTGTTACCGGCGTCGGAGATCCATAGGTTACCAGAGGAGTCAAACGCCATCCCTTGGGGGTCGGATAGGGTGCTTTGGGTGGTCCCCGAGGTGCTGGAGGTGAGACTGGTCTGACCCAGGACGATCGCGGCGTCCTGCCCGTTCGAGAAGGCATGCGCAGTGGGAAGCGCAAGTAATCCTGAGACGAGAAATACGGCAATAACCACCAATGATATCAGAGTAGTCCCTTTGTTCGAGAAGCGTCTACGACTAGGAAACAAGTTCCAATAGCTGGGAGCGAATCGAAACTGAATTAAACTTTTGGATTGCATCCGACGAAGAAGAGACCAGCTAGGGAGAGCGATCGAGATCGCAAATTGGATAAGCCGACGCAGATCGAGTGACCGGGAATTGGCTTGAGCTTCGATTGAGGCAGCCGGAAACGCCGTTGATCGAGAGCAAGAAGGGCGGCCCGACGGGATTTGGAACCGAACAGTATTCTTTCCTGGATGTCGATGGTCTGCTAATTCGACGGTTTAATCCCACGAAAATCATTGACACAGTGGACGTCATGTCTGGTTTCTGCTCGACTTGCCAGCCCGTCCCCTGAGTATGAGTATCAGGGGGAATAACACCGCCGCAGCTATCAGGAGTGCGGCTGAATCAGGGAACTCCGGCACCTTCGTGCTCCCTGTGGTAGTGGTGGATGTGATGGTTGATGTGGATGTAGAAGATGACCGGGAAGAAGTCGATGCGGATATGGAGCTTGAAGTTGAAGATGAAGAGGAGCTCGATGAGGCGGAGCTTGAGGTGGACGTGGAGGAAGAAGTGGAAGAAGTGGAGTTCTGCTGCGCCGCCGACACTATCGTCACGCCGGGGGTGTTGGAGAAGACGGTGATCGTGCCCGTATGCGAGGCGTCAACTGTCGCGGTCACACCCGGGTTCGCGGTGATAACATGCCCGGACATGTCGAAGATTATCTTGTAAGAGTCGCCATCGCCGATTGCGATTCCATAGTGATTCAGAAGACTTGACAGTTGAGCTGTCCCGCTGACGCTGAAGCCCGTCGAGCCGGTGCAGACAATCCCGGCTTCGCTACACCCGATGTAGGGCGGGTGCGCCGACGGGTCTGCATTCATGATCGTCGGCGGGCAATCGTAGATGTTCCCGGAGGGGTCAAGGAAGCAGTTCCCCTGGATGATTCCGCCTCCTGCGGTCAGGCCCGAGAACGATATGCCCATAGAGACAAAACTGTCAGGCCGGCTCAAGACGCTCCCGAAGGTTCCGTCCATCGTCCAGGCAATCTCAAGGTCCGTTCCTGAGCTGCACCCCGAGCAGTGGACAGTATATGTGTCGTAGAAAACGCCCTCTCCGTTGGCATTCATCGCGAGGAGGGTGGCGGACTGGTTACTGCAGGCGGAAGAGCACGAGATAGACGCGCTCATCCCGAGCTTTTGATGGACGGCATCGGCGGAACCGGATGAGGAGCCCGACCCAGCATTGGTGATCGAATCGGAACCTGAAGAAGCCGCTGATGCAAGGGTAAGCCCGTCCCCGCCGTGCTTGTCCGTGGAGATGAGGTAGGCCGACCCTCCACCGGTCCCAACCTGAGTGTCGGCGCCCGCGCCGAACTGAGAATTGAGCAGGAAATTGAAGGTGGCATTGGCGGGTGATAGCGGATAGACGAACACCAGGAGAACGATTGCCGCGGAGGCGGCGATTGAAAGAGCTCTGACAGTTCCTTTCGCAGCTCTGCGCATTATGTACGTTCTTCTTAGATACTATATCATATTTATGTTGTTTGAAGCTCAAATCAATCCGCGTGAAGCTCAAATTCACATCGACCCTCATCCGGATCATCGTCAGGAAAGAGATGGGCCTTGATCGAAAGGCTCCCGTGGTGAAAAGGTTGAGACTAAACGAAAAATCTGAGCCATAAGCACACAAATATCATCTGATTTAGAATTTAGGCCATGGATAACGCCAAAACCAAGGCACTAGCAAAAGCGTTGGACCAGTTTTACAACGAGGCATATTTGACGATAGTGGCGGACAATATGGGCTCGCGGGTTGGGCCTCCAAGAGCGGGGATGAGATCATTAGCAAATACGTCCAGCGAATTGGTGAACTCATCGAGTCACTGTCCACAGTTTCGGCTTGATCTAGTTCAAGGTTGAGGGATGGCGCCGTCCACCCATTCGTCCGGAGGGAAGCCCTACCAAAACCGGTAATGAAATCGGGGTAGGTCCCTGAGATGGATAATGGGCCGGTGCGCGAGAGGACACATGAGAGCCGAGCCCGCCGCGACCATCAACCGTCCTGTGCTCTTGTTCACGGGTTGTTCGCCCTGACAAGGGTTATCTAAGGGGGATGCTACTAACGCGTGTGCTCGATCTTGTCGATCGTGCTGTGACAGCGCGGCTGGAAGTCCTCCGGACGATGAGGTGGCTCCGAAGAACAGAGATGACGACGAGAAGGTTTGGAGGAGGTCTGGAGACGGGCGACGGTACAGCCATGGTTCAATCTCTTGGTCGGATGGGCTCATGCAACGATATGGAGCACAGGTGAACGGGGTCGCAAGACGATCGCGCGGCAGATCTCATAATCTTCAACGGGAAGATCGCCACCCAGGATGCTAGGCGCTCATTCGCGAGCGCGGTGGCAGTCAGAGGTGACCGCCTCGTCGCAGTGGGCGACGAGAGCGAAGCGCTGGACCACAGAGGTTCACGGACGAAGGTGATCGATGCCAAGGGGAGAACCATCATCCCGGGTCTCAACGATTCCCACACCCATTTCGTCCGCGAGGGGCTCAACTACAGCATGGAGCTCCGCTGGGACGGGGTCCGGTCGCTCGCCGAAGCGATGAGGAGGGTGCAGGAACGGGCGCAGGTGACTCCGGCCCCCCAGTGGGTGCGCGTCGTCGGGGGCTGGTCGGAGTTTCAGTTCGAGGAGCGCAGGGTCCCCACCCTGGACGAGCTGAATGGTGTCGCACCTGCGACGCCTGCGCTCATCATGCACGTCTACCACGATGCGATGCTAAACCGCGCCGCCCTCGAAGCTGTGGGGTATGGGAAGGAAACGCCCGACCCGGTTCAGGGCGAGATCCAGCGCGACAAGGACGGGAACCCGACTGGGATGCTAATCGCCAAGCCGAACGCGACGATACTATATTCGACGCTCGGGAAGGCGCCGAAGCTGGGCTATGCGGACCAGGTCAACTCGACCACGCAGTACATGCGAGAGCTCAACAGGTTTGGACTGACTAGTCTGATAGACGCCGGCGGCGGTTCCCAGTTCTACCCGCAGGACTACTCCGCGGTCAGCAATCTGGCGCGAAACGGAGAGCTGAATGTGAGGATCGCCTACAACCTCTTCACGCAGAGGCCGAAGCACGAACTGGAGGACTATGAGCAGTGGACCAAGATGACCAGACCCGGCGAAGGTAATGACTTCTACAGGATGAACGGGGTCGGTGAGATGCTGGTGTACTCGGCCGCTGACTATGAGAACTTCATGGAGCCGAGGCCCGATCTTTTGGCAAACATGGAGAAGGATCTGAAGGACGTGACAGGACTACTTGTCAGGAACAGATGGCCGTTCCGGATGCACGCGACCTACGACGAATCGATCGGGAGGTTCC
>JAPCJS010000104.1 GCA_027886825.1 Nitrososphaerota archaeon | reverse complement strand
TCCGTCATCTCGGACAGTACCAACAAAGTAGTCGCAACCATCGAGGTGGGGACCGGGCCTGCCGGCCTAGCGTATGATTCAGCCAAGGGGGAGATATTCGTATCCAACTTCGGGTCCAACACCGTGTCCGTCATCTCGGACAGTACGAACGCCGTGGTCACGAACGTCACGATAGCGAGCAGTGGAACAGGAGGAAGCGGGCCTGATGGCATCGCGTACGATCCGACCAAGGGAGAGTTGTACGTAGCCGATTCCGACTCCTGTACGGGTTATTGCCCCATATCGTCCGATACGGTATCGGTGATCTCTGACAGCGACAACAAAGTCGTTGCGAACGTGACCGTAGGGCAATGGCCTTCAACCGTGGCATATGATGCGGCCAGAGACGAGATGTTCGTCGGCACAAACTACGGTGGTGCCGCTCCAAACAACGTCACAGTGATCTCGGACGCCACGAACAAGGTGGTGGCCAACCTGGTCTTGGGGCATCCTCTCGACAACATGGCATACGACGCTGCCAGTGGACAAGTCCTCGCGACCAATGGCGTAGGCGCTGTCGTCTACATGATATCCGACTCTACAAACGCAGTCGTGGGGAACCTGACCCTGGCCGGTGTTTACGGTACGGGCGGTGCCTATGGCGTGGCTTACGACCCGGGTAAGGGCGAGCTGTTCGTGAGTGATGGCTCCAGCCAGGTCTTTGTGGTCTCCGGCTCAGCTGCCTCGACCACCGAGGTCACCTCCGCTCCGTCTACTGCAAGCAGCACAGCTTCCAGCACATCACTCCCCATCTCCTACATAGCGATAGTGCTCGTCCAGATCGCAGTGATCCTTGCGGTGGCGGGCTCAGCTCTGGGAAGAAGGGGTAATGTACCAGATGGGTCTACACAATAAGGTCAGGCATCCGTTCCTGTACAGGTAGACCCGGAGAGCCAAACTGCAGAGGTCTTGTTTGTTTGACATCAGATCCCTGCCTGGCAGGTCTTCCTCGCTTGTACGAGTAACCTGAGCCACCGGATTCCTAGGCTGGACCAACAGCGAAGTGTAGTATCGTCTTACCGTACGACCTCATCGATCCACTCTCCTGCAGGCGTTTCCTCGGCCCGTCTCTGGCGACCCGATCCACCCTTCTCTTTTTTCCTTCAGTATCGGGGCCCAGGGATCTTCCTCACTCCCTCCGGGATCTGCGGGCGAACACGGCGTTCTCGATCCTGAGCATAGTAGGAAATCTGGGATTCGCCGTGGACCCGCTGATCGGAGGGATACGATCAATGATGTGGGCCGAGCGAGAGCCACGATCATCGTCTAGGCCGCAAGGACCGAGAGCGATGTCACCCGGGGGAGGTTCTCGACCATGGTATCCCACGTGCGCCCTTCGTTGCGGGTGTAGTATACCTGGCCGTCCGTCGTGCCGCAGTAGACGCCGCCGGGCTCCTCCGCATCGACCGCCATGGCCTCCCGCAGGACCCCGAAGTAGGCTCTGTTCGGTAGACCCCTTCCCGTGGGCGACCATGTCCTGCCAGCATCCCTGGTCACCCAGACGCGGAACTTGCCGCCCGGCGCGAACCTGCCGTTCCCTTCGAGCGGGACCACATAGGCTACGTCCGGCTTTGTCCTGTTGACAATTATGGGGAACCCAAAGTCACTCGATAGCGGCCCGCCAATCTCTATCCAGCTCTTCCCATAGTCGTCGCTCCTGTATACGCCTCCATGGTTCTGAAGGTAGAGAGTGTCGGGCCGGTCCGGGTTGTAATCGATCTTGTGGACGCACTGGCCGTAGCGCGGATGCTTGTTGGGGAGGAAGTCCGCCCTGATGTTGTCGTTCATGAACCGCCACCGCTCGCCCGCGTCGTCGCTCCCCAGCACTCCGACCGAGGAGATGGCGACCCGGATCTTGTTCTTTTTCTTCGGGTGTACCACGATGGTGTGAAGGCAGAGCCCCCCCTGCCCCGGCTGCCACCTGGCCCTCGTGGCGTGATAGTTCAGCGAATCGAACTCCTCCCACGAGCCGGAGCCGTCCCTGCTCACGAAGAGCGCGGCGGGCTCGACGCCTGCGTAGAGGTTGCCCTCCCCATCTGGTTGCAGGTTCCAGACCCGCTTGACGGCAAGACCCGAGTCCTTCCTCGAGAACCGCGGGTTCTTCTCGGAGCGCTTCCAGCTCTTTCCCTGGTCGGTGCTCTTGTAGATGACGGGACCCCAAGTCCAGGTGTTCACCGCGGCATAGAGCTCCGGCTTCCCGCCGCTCGTGTCGGCGACCATGTCGTACGTCTCATAGCCGTCGAAGAAAGGTCCGCGCAGCTTCCAGCGCTTCCGTGCGGAGTCTCCCTCAAGGATGAACCCGCCTTTGAGAGTCCCCAGAAGGATCTTCATGGATTCATCCTCCGGCAACCGACGCCAATATATGGACTTCGTCACCGTCAGAGAGCCTCCTCGAGAGCGCATCCGGCTCACGCCCGAGCATCCTGCCGTTCACGAAGACATTGACGTAGACTCTTATGTGCCCTGACTCGTCGCAGACGCTGTCTCTGAAACCATGGTGCTCGGCGTCGATGGTGTCCAGGAGCTCCTCGACCGTTCGAGCTTCTGCAGTGAACTCCGCTTTCAGACCAAGATGCCTCACGAGCATCTGCGTGAGATAGACCCTGAGGGGCATGCACACGTAGACGCACACGGCGTGATAAGAAGATTGTTCGTCGTCTCTGCCGCTCTGTCGCACCTCGGGATGATGCAAGGTCGGATCTTCATCGTCGCCACCGGTCGACGCGACATCACCCGCGCTGCGAGATTTCTTGCATCGATCGATGGCACGACAAAAAAACGAGCGGCCTCCCGCAGCCCTGAGGTATGGAAGCATCTTCGAGACCTGGTCCAAGACATCTAGCTAGGAGCTAGGTCGTGCGTGCTCGTCATCCATTCTTTCCTCTGGTTCATTTTTTCGATCGGTCGGCTTGATCTGCTGGATTCGACCTGCTCGAAGCATGGCCGGCTCCGCTCTGCTTTGCCTGCAGCTCCCTCGCCCGCGTCTGAACGAACTCTGCGACCTTCTGGTCGCTGTATTTGGCCGCCTCATCGCGTTTCTGAAGGTGTTCCCGGATCACCGCCAGAAGGTCTTCTGCGACCACGGGTTTCGTGATGTAGCCATCCGCGCCCCTGTTGACCGCTGCGATGGCATTCCGGAGGGTCGGAGTCGCCGTGACCATGATCTTGGCCATCTTCGGGGTCGTCTTCCTCATCTTGTCCAGGAGATCGGTTCCCAGCATGTCGGGAAGGCGCATGTCCACCAGCGCGAGGTCGAAGAGCTTGCTGTTCGACTTGTCTATCGCCTGCGCTCCGTCCTCGGCGACATCCACGTCGTATCCCTCGTGCTTGAGTATCTCCGTGAATGTCGTCCTTATGATCTCATCATCGTCCACGATCAGTATGGACCTCTGTCTGTCGCTCAGGATCTCTCGCCTCTGGAATCGGTGCCCGCTGGAAGCGTGACGGTGAAGGCTTTCTCCTTACCGGGGCGGGTCTTCACTGGGCTGGTCTCCTCGAGCGGTTCACTGTCATTATCATCCATGTCTTGAATCATCTTGATGCTATCACCCTGGCCATCTGAGCTCGGTGGACTCGGTGCGCTCCCCTGCCTTGGTGCCGGTGAGCTGGGCGCCGGACCGTCTCTCTCTTTCTCCACCTCTTCGCGAAGCTGCAGCGCCAGGTCCGATATGCGACGAATCTCTGAGGGGTCCAGGTCTCCGGCCCGCGCGAGAGTCAGCTCGATCTCGCTGGCTATCTCTGTCCCTCTGTGGAGGCCGAAGGTGCCGAGGGAGCCAGCCAGCTTGTGTGCCTCCCATTCCGCGCTCCTCCGGGCATCCGACGACGATGAGGAGGCACGGGGGTCCCCCGCCAGATCTGAGACCGCCGTCTCGATCGCTGCTATCCGTGTGAGGGCTACCGGCCGGTTCTTTTCCCACATCGCCCGAAGCAGGTCGTGGAGCCTGTCGTCGGGGCCGGAACCTCCGTTCCTCCTATGGTCCGTCATGAGCCCCGGCTCCAGTTCAGCAGCCCCTCTATCTGGCCCGCAAGCGTCATGGGGTCGAAGGGCTTTGTGATCACGCCTCGGGCTCCGCTCTTCTCGAAGACCGCCCTGTCTGAACTCTGCGCCTTGGCTGTCAGGAAGACGACGGGGATGGCCCTGGTGGAAACCCTGGCCTGCAGCTCCTTGATGATGGCCAGCCCGTCCATCCCCGGGAGCATCGCGTCCAGAAGGATGGCGTCGGGCGCCCCGCCCTCGGCCTCCCGCAACCCCTCCTCTCCCGATCTAGCGGTGGTAACCTCCCAGCTTGTGGTGCTCTCCAGGCTGAGCTTGGTCACCTCCCGGATATCGTCCTCGTCGTCGATTATGAGGAGCCTCCTCTTCGCGCTCGTGCTCAATGCGTGGACACCAGGCCAGCGTGGTCCTCCTTTCTCTGCTGGACGACCTCGCGCATGATCGCGATCACCCTCCTCTCGAATTCCTCGGGCGCGACCTTGCTCTTGATGAAGAACTGCGTCGTCCCGCCCATGCTTAGCCTGTCCCTCTCGGACTCGTCGAGGTCCTTCGCGGTGTAGACGATCAGCGGGGTGCTCCTCAGCTCGCCGCGCTTCCTCAGCCACTCGACCAGCCCGAACCCGTCGAGCTTGGGCAGCATGACGTCCAGGATCAGCAGGTCCGGCTGGTTCCCCTCCTGCAGCAGCTGGATCGCGTGCTCCCCCGACCGGGCGAGGACCGTCTCTGCGCCGTTCCGCTTGAATATCTCCGCGAGCACCTGGGACAGGTCGGCGTCGTCCTCGACGATCAGGATGAGCGGAGTGGTGCGGACGCTGCCATCGATCGCCTTTCTGATGGACTGGAAGAGCTTCGTCTCGTCGAAGGGCTTGCTCACCCAGTCCGAGATCTGGGAGTTGAGGTCGTTGTTCCTCTCCAGGATGGACAGCACGACGACCGGGATCTCCTTAGTGCTCGTCCGGTTCTTCAGCTCCGCGAGCGTCTCGAGGCCGCTCATCCCCGGCATGAGCATGTCGAGCAGTATCGCACCGGGGTGGTGGAGGACGGCCTGGTCGATCGCCTCGGCACCCGAGGAGGCGGAGATCACGCTGTATCCCTCGCGCTCGAGCAGGCTGACCATCACCGCACGGATAGAGCGGTCATCATCGCAGAACAGGACGAGCCGTCCCCCTGCACCGGGGTCGCCCCTGGGTCCCTCCTCCGTCTCGACGAGGGGGATGCTGAACTGGAAGACGCTCCCCTTGCCACCGGCTGCGTTCTCCACCCAGATGTCGCCGCCGTGCTGGAGGACTATCGTCCTGCTGATCGCCAGGCCCAGCCCGGTGCCGCCCTTCTCGCGCGAGTCCGAGGAATCGACCTGGTGGAATCGCTGGAACAGCCCCGCGATCTTGTCGCTCGGGATGCCTCTCCCCTCGTCGCGGACGTAGAACACGGCGTCGTCGCCCTTCACGTCGGCCCCGAGCCAGACCCTGCCTCCGTCTGTGGAGAACTTTATCGCGTTGCCGACCAGGTTCGTCATGACTTGGATGATGCGGTCGGGGTCGACGTGGATCACCGCAGTGAGGTCCGCGGGGATGAGGATGAGCTTCACCCCGGCCTTCTGAGCCAGGCTGTTCATGCTCTCATAGGCCTGCCTCATCAGCTCGTTGGCGGTGCAGTTCTTCTTCTCGAGGACGAGCTTTCCCGACTCCAGCTTCTCCAGGTCCAGGATGTCGTTGATGAGGCGGATGAGCCGGTCGGTGTTCGAGACGGCTATCTGGAGCATCCGCTGGCCCTTCTCGGGCAGGGTCCCCGCGACGCCTCCTGCGGAGAGCAGCCCGAGGGAGGCCCTTATGGAGGTCAGGGGGGTGCGCAGCTCGTGGCTGACGGTGGAGACGAACGTGCTCTTCAGCCGCTCGAGCTTCTTCCTCTCGCTGACGTCCGCGAAGGCGACCAGACCGTACGATATCTTCCCGGCGCCGTCGTAGATAGGGGTAGCCCAGACCTCGACGGGCAGGACGCCGTCCGGTCTCCTGATCTCGATGTCGTCGAACCGAGCCGCCTCGCCGGCCAGAGCTCTCACCGTGGGGAGACGGTCGGCCGGATACGGCGTGTCCGTGCCCGCGATGTACAGACCGTAGGGCTCTGCGGGCTTTTCGCGATCGGCGGCTGGTCTGGTCATCGTTCCGAGCATGGAGCTCGAGGCACGGTTGGAGAAGACCGGCCTGCCCGTCGAATCGACGACGAGCACCGCCAGGGGTATTCCTTCCAGGAACTGCTTCAGCCGCTCTTCGCCATTTTTCAGGCTCTCCTCGGACTCCGCCAGCCGCGTGACGTTCCTGTTCAGGTACATGAAGCTCAGGCCGGTGATGGCGATAACCACGGCGCCTCCGGACCCGACGGAGAGCAGCGTGTTTCCTGCCAGCGATGTCACCTTATTCGTCTCCGTGTCCGCCGCGGCACCGAGGATGGTGCTCAAGCTCTGTATCCTCGCGCTCATGTTCTGCGAGTCCGATTCGACGACGGCCACGAACGAGGTCAGAGCGTCGGCGTTGGTCCCGTTCAGCGAGAGACTCCTGACGCTCTCCGCCTCGCCCAGAAGGTGGACGAGTCCGTTCTGGACGAACGATGCGAATCCATTCACGTCGTCGTTCAGGGTCGAGTTACCCGCGGTGAGCCGTCCCAGCTCCTGTATCGTCCCGTTTATCTGGGGGAGCTGCGCATACGCCTGCTGCTCGTACGCAGGCGTCCCGGTTATCATGTACGAGTTGAGCTCCAGCGACGCGGCCTGATAGGACTCGCCCAGATTCTGAAGATCAGCGGATGTATCGGCGTTGGTCGCGAGCGAATTGCTGACCTGGACGTACGCGTTCACGCTCTGATAGGTCACGCCCGTGATAAGGAGCGAGCAGATGAGCGCTCCGATGAACGCATAGGTGGTCTTCCTCTTCATCCAAGGCGTCATTCGGAGCTTTGAATGCTCCTTGTCATTGTTCATCGTAGTGACCTAGAATAGGCACGAATTTTTCCCCTTATATACCATGCTATTTCTGAGAATCGTAGTCGCTGCGTAACACTCGTCGAGAACTGGGCGAGGAGGCCCAAATACAGTAGCAATGCGCGCACTTGTCTCTGGATAGTCCGAACCGCCTGGCCGACTGGCGAGCCCTGATAGCTCGGTCCGACGAATTACGGAACGCTCTTCCAGGAAAAGATGCTGAGCGGCGCAGGCTCACCCCTGACGCCCGTCATCCCCAGCAAAGCCTTGTCCTCGGTGAGGAAGTGGCTGTGCTCGCCTCAACCAAAGACCTCTTTCTCCTTCTCAGCATTCTCGCTCGCTTCCTCAGCCTTCTCCACGCTCCTAGAGATCAGGGGACTGCTTCTGATCAGATCCTCGATGGAAGCGATGGGCTCGATCACCAGCTTGTCATCTACCACGGTGGCCCTTGCGCACGCCCTTCCTTATTCCCACCTACTTCCGCAGCTTCTCGTCGGTGTATATCTCGCCACGCTTTCCGACTACAATTGTGTCTTCCGACAATCAGGCTCTATCCGAGATAGAGCCATAATCAGGTTTAAGCGCTTCTTGTCGTGAATCTATTTCGGAACTAGGAATTTAGTCGGATTTGGTCTGGCCGCTGCTTTTCCCCAGCATTTCGGGTGAGGGCTTGAGGTATCTCGGCCTGCCGGCCAGTCTGAAGAGGCATTCCTCGAGGTCGCTCCCCAGGTCGGACCTATCGTTACTGATCGTCGGATGGGTATTCTTCACCGATCTGGTTGCCCATTATGGGATGACAGGAGCCGAGATCTCGCCTGCCGCTGTCGGTCAGGACCGGGACGAGCAACAGGCGTATCTCGTCAAGATGAGGGTCCCTTCAGTCTACGAAACGACCCTCGCCTCATAGACGTTCAGCAACGGGGTCTCGGCTATCCGTCTGAAATTGGTGAACCCCTTCGAGGTGACCATGTCCTTCAGTCTCGACTCCCCCATGAGCGTGCCCAGCCCGATCCCATCCTGGTCCAGAGAGGCGGGGACACACTCCATGGTGGAGACACAGTAGAGTATCCGTCCCGTTGGAGTGAAGTTCTCTTCCAGCCTGTCGCCTGCCGGTGCCTCCGCAATCATCAGGGTTCCCCGTCTCTTCTTCAGGGACTCGTAGGCGTGAGAGAGCGCGCCCTCCGGATCTCCCATATCGTGCAGGCAGGAGAAGAAGGCGATGAGGTCATAGTCATCGGCGGGATAGTCGGTGGCATCTGCCAGCTCGAACCTCGCGTTGTGTGAGACGCCCTCGCTCGCAGCCATCGCCCGGGCGCGTTCGATCAAGGACGCGTCGAAGTCGAACCCGACGAAGCTGGAGTCTGGATAGCTCTTCGCCATTTGAATGGAGGTAAACCCGCAGTTGTTTGGCAGAAGGCTTGAGAGTCTTCTTGTCGATGTTCGGCTGACCATGACAAGCGCGAAGTGATCAGGAGCGTCTCATCGATCGAGGACGTGACGATGATCTGCAACTACTACGGACCAGCGCTGCACGTAGTCCTTTCGTGCGGGAGCGAGGAGTCGCTGGCGAGGACGAGGCTCGCGCCGCTCGGTTTCCTGTACTTTGCCATCTCAGACGCCAGCTCCGGATAGATCTCGGCGTCACCTATGTAGACGGACGCGTCCCTCTCAAAGTAGGAGAGGAGGCTCCCCAGAGTGTGCTTGACCGCCCTCGCAGCATATTCCCTCGCTTTCGGG
>JAPCJS010000149.1 GCA_027886825.1 Nitrososphaerota archaeon | reverse complement strand
GGCCACCCTGTGGGCTATCAACCGCCTGCTCAGCAACGGTCAGATAGAGTACCTGAACGGCGTAGTCAACACCGGTAAGGAGGCGCGCGTCTACTGGGGGGTGGCGCGCGACGAGACGCCGAGGGCGGTCAAGATCTACCTGGCCACCTCGGCCGAGTTCAAGAAGAGGCTGAGATACATCGCGGGCGACAGGCGTTTCACGAGGATCCCGAGCTCCTCCCGGGATATCGTGAACCTCTGGGTCCAGAAGGAGTTCAAGAACCTCCAGCTGGCAGAGGGGGTCGGTATCCGGGTCCCCAAGCCCTATGCGTTCTACGAGAACGTCCTCGTCACCGAGTACATCGGGACGCCGCCGGGGCACGCGCCCATCTTCGCCGAGGTCGAGGTCGACGAGTCAGACTACAAGTGGTCGATGAAGATGGTGAAGACGCTCTACAAGAAGGCTGGTCTGGTGCACGCCGACCTCTCCGAGTACAACATCTTCAAGACCAAGGACTACCGTGTCCTGTTCGACATGGGCTCAGCCGTGCTCGTCACTCATCCCGAGTCGAGGGAGCTGCTCCTCAGGGACGTGACGAACCTCGTCAGGTTCTTCAAGAGGCGTGGAATTTATCAGAAGGCACCCGAGGAGATAGTGGAGTCGATCATACCTTGAGTTTCGAGCAGATGGTGAAGGTGCCGCTGGACAGGGTCGCAGCTGTTATCGGGAAGAAGGGCGAGACCAAGAAGCATCTCGAGGAGACCCTGCACGTCACGCTCGATGTAGACAGCCAGAGCGGCGAGATAACGGTCAGGAGCACCTCCATCGAGGAGGGCGACCCCTTCAGGGCGACGAACGTGGTGGAGGCGGTGGGGAGAGGGTTCTCCCCGGCGAGGGCGCTAAGGCTGGTGGACCCCGAGACCGCCCTGGAGGTCCTGGACCTGAGGGACTTCTCTGGAAAGAGCGACAACAGCCTCGAGAGGATCAGGGGGAGGATCATCGGACTGAACGGCAAGTCGAGAAAGGTCATCGAGGAGCTGACAAAGTGCTACGTCTCCGTGTACGGTCGTACGGTCGCGATAATAGGCGAGGTCACGGAGGTGAAGCTGGCCAGGGACGCCATAGAGATGCTCGCGTCAGGGAGCCGGCACCGCTCCGTCTACAACATGCTGCAGCGGGCCAGGACGAAGAGGAAGATGGACCGGATGCTCCTCTGGGAGGACCAGTCTCCCGAGGTCGACCCTCAGTAGCTCTTGAGCAGTTGCAGCTTCTCGGGCAGATATGTATCGACGATGTAGCTGAGACCGTAGCGGGAGAACGCCTCCTGCTCGCTCTTCTTCTTGATCTTGAGGAACGTGTCCAGCTCGTCGTGCCACATCTTGTCCTTGTAGCGGGGGTCGGCCTTGAGCTCGTAGAGGCGCTTGATGTCGATCTCGGTCAGCGGGTCCGAGGGGAGCTTGTACTTGACAATGTCCGAGGCCCAGACGCCAAGCCAGACGCCCGATGGGGTGGTCAGGTCCCTGAGGTGCGCCGCTGCGGCGGAGCCGCTCTTGATCACCATTGCAATGTGGGCGCCCCATGGATCTGCGTCGCAGAGAATCCCTATCGGGAGCTTGAGCTCCTGGTGGAGCCTTCTGAGGAGATAGCGGGTCGAGCGCGGAGGCTGGCCCGCTGTGTTCACCAGAATCGCCTTGTACTTCTCGTGGACCTTCTCTTCGATGAACCTGGTGAAGAGACCGCCCTTCTCGATGGCGAGGACCATCTCTGCGTCCGTGTCCCGGAACTCGGCGGTGGTGAGGGCGGGCCCGATCATCATGCCGTCAGGGTGTGAGGAGAGGTCCAGGCGCTTCCCCTCATAACCCCTTACCGTGTACTCCACGGTCAGGTTGCCGAAGATCGCGCTCCTCTCCTCCGGGAAGACGTTGAACTCCTCCCTCGCGGACTCCAGGAGCACCTCGAGGTCGGTGATTAGCTCGTCCGACTCGGCCTGGTCCATGAACTCCACGTTGAAGGCCTGCGCGGAGTAGTAGACGTCTCGCAGGGTCGAGGTCCTCTTCTCGGCGACCAGCTTGCGCGAGAAGAACGCGAGCCACAGCAGCTGTGTGAAGGGCCGGATGTGCTTAATGTTGCCTGCGGACCTCCTGACCGAGCTCGAGCCGAGGATGAACTGCTGGAGCTTCTTGTCGTAGACGATGTTCCTGACCGACCTGCTGGCGAAGGTCACGCTCGGGAACCTCCCGTTGTCGAGCTCCTCGTAGACGTTCTGCCCCAGCGTCTTCAGGGCCTTCTCGACCTTGTCCTTCCTGGCTTCAGCGGTAGTCTTCGATCGTGGTTTGCTCAATTACGTTCTCACCGACAACATCTGGGTTTCCGGACCTATCGGCCATCTCCTCCTTGATCTCCTCGACCTCTGCCTCCTCCTCCTTCAGGAGCTGCTGGTATCGGGGCTCTTTCTTCTGGCCCGCAAGCTCGGTCGAGAACTGCGCCATGAGTGGGAGGTACTTGCTGTAGATGCTCATCTTCCTCTGGACGGCCTCCATGCTCCCCTTCTTCGAGAGGAAGAGGCTGAGCCGCCTCAGCGCTTCCCTGACCGCGTTCTTGATCTCGGATTCTATCTCGGGCCTGTCCGCGATGTACTCCTTCCCGACGGTCTTGTAGGGGATCTTCGTGGAGCAGATGTGAGTTATGACCGCGACGGGCGCGTCGTCGGGCACGTGGTAGCGCCTCCAGTCTATCTCCTCGTTTAGTACCTTAAAGGAGACGTCGCTGCTCTCGTCGTAGAGCAGAGGTATGCGGTTCGCGAACCTGAGGAGCTTCCTCCCGGGATCGAGTGCCCTCCCGCCGTAGACCAGGCCGACCTCTACCAGGAAGGGGAAACCCGAGTAGGAGGATGGTGGCCTCAGGACGACGGTCGAGAACTCCGGCTGCAGCTCCTTGATTATCCCGGTCGTGAGGATGGACTCACCCACCGGCGAGAGGCAGGATGCGTCAGGGGGGAGGAACTCGGGGTACCTCTGCAGGGCGTCCACTATCTTGACGATCTGCTCGTTGGAGAGCTTCTCTGGGGCTATCTTTGCCTCTATCCCGGCGAAGCTCAGGAACTTCTTCGCGTTTGTCTCTCCCACGCGGTGGAAGTGCTTGTTGCCCATGAACTTCTCCATGGACTTTTCTTCGGTGATCTTGATCATGCGCTTGAGCGCCTCGACGTCGATGCCGTAGGGATGCGGGAGAGTCTCCTTAGGCGGCGGGGGCATGGCCTCCGTGGCCCTCTCGTAGGCTGTGATCCTTCCGATGGGATCTACGAAGGTGAGGTTGGCGTAGCTCCCCACGAGCGCGGTCTGCTTGAAGTACTCGTTGATCTTCTGGGCGGCGCGCGTAAAGTCGCCCTCGAGGATCACGTCGACCCGTGTGCCGGTCTTCTCTGCGCCTTCCTCGGTGTCCTTGCGGAGGATGATGGGCTTGTTCTCGGAGATGTCGATGAGCATCTCGAAGATGTGCCTGCTCTTCCCGTCCGTGGACGTTGTGATCTTCACAGGCTTGTTGGTGGTGATCTGACCATAGAGGATGGCCATGGTCCCTCCCATCCCGAACATCCCCCTGGACTGCCTCAGGACGTACTTGGAGCCGTAGAAGACCTTCCCGAAGGCCCTCGGCACGTGGTGCGGGTCGACCCCGGGCCCGTTGTCGGCAACGGTTACCCTGTACGCCTTCGGCTCCTGGTTCGCCGTCTCGGCCGATGGATCGTTCGCGACAATGCGGACGTATACGTCGGGAAGGATCCCGGCGAGCTCTGCGGCATCGAGCGAGTTCTCGACGAGCTCTCTCACCGCCATGTAGAGTGCCCTCGCAGGGTTTGTGAAGCCGGCCAGGTCTCGGTTACGGTAGAAAGAATTCAGACGGACTAATCTCGGAGAAAGTCACCATCTGTTCACTCACCTCCAGAAACCCTATCATGCCTTGTGATCGGATACCGCATGACATCTGGCGTTTGTACGGGCAAGAGACAATCCGGTATCTCGTGGCCGCCTTCGTGAACCATGACCATACTGCACGGCCGGTCCAATTCTAATCGTGAAAGCTCCGAAAACGTCGCCAAGTTACCTGATTAGCACCTTTCAGTCTCTCGCACCAAGGGTTCTATTAAAATCAGACTATTAACCATCACCCCTGAAAACCGTCTGCCGGGCTCCCCGGCGATGCAAATCGAGCCGGCTGGGGCGTCTTGCAATCTCTAGGCAGGTAGCGTGCTCCGAGTACCCTTCGCTAACGACACGGAACTGCCCAAAACGTTCCGAGAAGGCACAGAGGGAGGCGGCTTCTGGGATCCAGGATTCTGACGGCGGCGCTAATTTTCGCGGTCGGCTTCCTGGTCCGAGACCTTCAGAGCCTCATCCATCGCTTCGACGGCCGCGTCGACCTGCGCTTCGCTGATTATGAGCGGCGGTGAGACTATCAGATGTGATACTACCCCGCTGTACACGAAGAACCCCATGCTCATCATCTTGCTCGCAACCTTCTGGATCATCAGAGGCCTGCCGTGAAGGTAGTCGTCAGGGGTATTGAAGGGCGCTTTGGTCCTCTTGTTCTTCACCAGTTCGAGGGCCCACAGGAGCCCGAGCCCCCTGACGTCACCCACAGAAGGATGGCGAGACTTCAGCTCCTCCAGCCTCTTTCCAAGGTGCACTCCCAGCTCTCTCGCCCGTGGTATCAGGTTCTGCCGCTGATACTCTTCGATCGCGGCAATCCCCGCAGCCATCCCGAGAGGATGGGCGCTGAAGGTCCCCGAGACGGGGAGCCAGTTCTCTTCGAAGTAGTCCGCTATGGTCCGGTTAGTGGCGGTCAGAGACAGAGGGAACTGACCGCCGGTTATCCCCTTGGCCGTCGTCATGATATCGGGCTTAACCCCCCAGTTGTCTACCGCGAACCACTCGCCGGTCCTGCCCCAGCCGCAGAGGATCTCGTCCGCGATCAGGAAGGCACCGTTCTCCTCGGTGATCTGCCTTACCCTCGGGAGGTATTCCTTGGGCGGGACTACCACACCGCTCGCGCCGGTCACGGGCTCCAGAATCACCGCGCCGATGTTCCCTTCGTTCTTGATCGCGTAGTCGATATACTCTGCGCATGCGACTCCGCACTCCGGATACTTGAGCCCGAAGGGACAGCGGTAGCAGTAGGGGTCCGGGACGTGCACGACACCCGGATACGCTCCGGTCGTCTCTGCCACGAACCTCCTTGGACCCCCGGTCAGCTGTGTCGTGGCCGCGGTCCATCCATGGAAGGAATTGTATCTTGAGATTATCTTCGTCCTGCCCTCCCTCTGGAAGTAGGTCCTCACCATCTTCACTGCGGCTTCGTTCGCCTCGCTCCCCGAGTTGGAGAAGTTGTACTTGGTCAGGTTGTCAGGGAGGACCTCCGCAAGTTTGTGCGAGAACTCGGCCCGCACGTCTGTGCCGAAGCCCACTCCGACGTACGCCAGCCGATCTGCTTGATTCTTTATCGCCTCGATGACGTGCCTGTTGTTGTGACCCAGGTTGACCGCGGCGGGCTGAGCGGAGAAGTCCAGGTACCTGTTGCCCTGAGCATCTTCTAGGTACATCCCTTCGCCCCGGACCATCACCGTCGGTTTCCAGGTCGCCTCGAGCCGGAAACCAGAATAGTTGGAACTCTTCAGGTATTCGGAATCGGTCTTGTCAGCGGGACCAGGGGTCGCACCAGACACGCCAAGTGTGACCGCCCAACCGGATAAAATACTTTTTCGGGTCCCTTCGAATCGTCGGTCCTACTTGACCTTCACCTGAGTGGCGAGCTTCACGATGAGGAAGATCACGAGGGCAACGATGATGAACGTCAGCACGTTGTTCACAAAGTCGCCGATACCAAATGGACCGACCATGTATGTGTTGATATTGGTACCAGAGGGCAGCGCATAGCTTAAGATTGGAAGTATCAGGTCGGTCACAAGGGCCTTTACGAGATTGCCTAGGTAGACACCCAGTATGAACGCGACTGCGAGCCCGAGGACCCCATACTTGGCCAGGAAGGCCCTGAACTCGTTTACTAGGCCATGAGGAGGAGGGGGTGGTGGAGCGGGGGTGAGCAATTTCTTTATCTCACGGAGTTCCGCCAGCATCTCATCGTCTGTCGCCGCCATCGTTGCCTGGTACTTGAAATCCCATTTAAGCATTCAGCACTGAGGCGGAAGACCCCTCGAACTCGCTCGCAGATCACACACGTCAGCAAACAGCTTATTAACTCGCCGAAGGCGCG
>JAPCJS010000194.1 GCA_027886825.1 Nitrososphaerota archaeon | reverse complement strand
GGCAACGGTGACGCCCCGGTTCTGCGGATTACCCAGGAGCCTGAGCACGGACAGTGCCTTGCCGGCAAAGACGTGGTCGATAACGGTGCCGTCGCTGATCTTCTGGACGAGCATCGTCTCCTTGTCGCTCATCTTCCTCTCTCCCCCAGCACGAGGTGGAGGAGCGCCATCCTCACGGGGACGCCCAGCCTCGCCTGTTCCATGTAGGCCGCATTCGGAAGGTCGTCTACGTCGTAGGAGAGCTCGTTCGTCCTCGGAAGCGGATGGAGGACGATGGCATCCTTGGCCTTTGAGAGGACCATCTTGTTTATCCTGTAGCTGCCCTTGACCTTCTCGTACTCGTTGGGATCAGGGAACCGTTCCTTCTGGATTCTGGTCATATAGATCACATCGACCTTGTCGAGGATCGGTTCGAGGTCGTCGAGCTCCTCTATCTTCAGTCCGAGCTTGTCCACCATGTTTCTCACCTCGTTCCTGAGCCGGAGCCCCTCCGGGGAGACGAGATAGACGGACTTTGGATCGTATTTCGCGAGTCCGTAGAGGAACGAAGCCGCCGTCCGCGCATAGCGCGTATCGCCTAGGACGACGTACCTGAGTCCGTCCACGCCTCCCTTCAGCTTCCTTATCGTGTAGAGGTCGAGCATGGCCTGTGAAGGGTGGTGCTGGGAGCCGTCGCCCCCGTTGACTATTGGGACGTCGCTCACCTCCGAGGCGAGCAGCGCCGCGCCCTCAGAAGGGTGGCGCATGACTATCAGGTCAGAATAAGATTCCAGCATCCGGATCGTGTCGGAGAGGCTCTCTCCCTTCAGGACCGAGGAGACGTCGGGGGAGAGGTCTATCACCTTGGCCCCCATCTTGAGGGCCGCGGTGCTGAAGCTCAGCCTCGTGCGGGTGCTCGGCTCGAAGAAAGCCGTGGCGACTATCCGGTCTGTGAGGCTCTTGGGCACCGAGCCCGGCCTGTTCACGAACCCGTCTGCTGTCTCGAAGAGCGTCTCAAGGTCGGCGCGGGAAAAGTCCAGGATGCTGAGAACGTCCTTGCCAGACCAGGCATCCTCTCTCAACCTATCGACACCCAGCTCTACTCTGACTAGTCGCATATTAACGATGCGGAGCTCCCGGCCAAAAGAGCTTCGTCCGGGAGGTCTAGATGGACCTGAGTATCGCCCCATCGACCGGGATCGTCGCCCCGGACATGTAGGAGGACATCTCGCTCCCGAGGAAGACTATCGCCCTCGCCAGCTCCTCGGTGGTGCCTATCCTCCCCAGCGGAATCTCGGTCTCGAGCTCCTTGACCCAGTCCTCGGGTCTGATCGAGCGCCTTCGCGCTGCGTCCTGGGCGAGCTGGTCGATCCTTCCCGTCTGGATGAAGCCCGGCATGATCCCGTTCACCCGTATGTTCTTTGGTCCGAGCTCCCTCCCCAGCGTTCGGACGAGAGAGAGGACGGCGACCCTGCAGACGCTCGAGAGTGCTATTCCCAGGGTTGGCTCCTTGATCACGTACGAAGAGAGGAAGACCATCCGGCCCCTGATCTTCTCCTTGATCATGTGCTCGGCGACGAGCTTCCCGAGGTACGCAGGGCTGACCACGAGCAGGTCCGATGCGCCCCTCCAGTCTTCATAGGAAAACTCGAGGAACCCGCCCGGCTTCGGAGATCCGGTCACGTAGACGAGCGTGTCTATCCCGCCCATCTGGGAGACCGCGAAGTTGACGATCTTCTCGAGGTCGGTCTTGGCCGCGAGGTTCCCCTGGACGCCGTGGATCTCGCCGAGCGGCGCGAGCTTCGCGACGGCGCCGTCCAGCTTCTCCTGATTCGACGAGTTTATGACCACGCGGGCCCCCTCCCTCAGAAAAGCCTCCGCGGCCCCGTAGCCGATCCCGCTACTCGCGGCGGTGACGAGAACTCTCTGACCGCTTAGCCCGGAAGTGAGAGGCATGCCCTGCCGTCCCCTCGTTTTGCTAATAAGTCGTCCGCTCGATTCGCCTGGCTACTGGATCGTCCAGCCGCCGTCCACGAAGATGTTCTGCCCCGTGATGTAGCCTGAAAGGTCGGACGCGAGATAGACCGAGAGGCTCGATATGTCGGAGGTCTCAGCGAACCTCCCTAGAGGGACCCTCTCGAGCAGAAACCTGCGGACCTCTTCCTGCGCGAAGTACTTTCCCGTCATCTCCGTGTTGGTCCACCCGGGAGAGATCGAGTTGACCGTTATGTTGTACTTCGCCCACTCCGCTGCGAGGTTCTTGGTGAAGGCGATTATGCCACCCTTGCTCGTCACGTACGACGCTCTGGGAGGGAGCGCGACCTCACCCATTATCGAGGCGATGTTGATGATCCGACCGGACCTGCGCGGGATCATTGTCCTCCCGATCGCCTGAGAGAAGTTGAAGACCCCCTTTAGGTTCGTGTCGATGACCCTGTCCCAGTCCTCCTCCGAGTAGTCCTCCATGGGCTTCCTGACCACCACCCCGGCGTTGTTCACCAGTATGTCGACCCGCTCGAACGTCTCGATCGCGCTCTTTGCGACCCGCCCCACCGCTGCCCTGTCGGAGACGTCTCCCTGGAGAGCGACGTTCCTTGTCCCGAGGCCGGAGAGCTGCGCGCTGACCGCTGATATGGAGTCTTGGTTGATGTCGTTCAGCACTATGCTTGCGCCGGAGGCAGCTAGCGAGAGCGCGATCGCCTTCCCTATGCCCCGTCCCGATCCGGTGACGAGAGCCACCTTACCCGTCAGGTCGATTTGCAACTGCGTGCGCTTCTGGCTCGAGCAGCGATAAGAGTTTGCCTAGCGCTACAGAAACGGACCTCACCCGTGCTCGGCGAAGATGTTGGGCGGGAGATCGGCCCTGGCCAGAAGATATCGGAGGCCGTCCTTCCCCTTCAAGAGCGCCATCGCGGAGTATCCGGCGGCAAAATAGGCCTTGAATGTCTCCCCGGTAGCTTCCCTCCAGCGCCGCCCTTCCCCAGGGTGTCTGCGCTTCAGAGCGACCACGTCATCAGGGATGTCGACCAGCGCCATCTCGGCTCTTACATCGATCTTCCAGTCCTGACAGAAGACGTCCGGTTCGCGACCTCGCTTCTCTATGACCACGTGGGCCTCGCGCAGCGGAAGGCGCGCGAACGACCTGACCTTCCTGAGCTGCTCGGGCTCGATGAACCATTCACAGAGAAACCGGTCTGTCGGCCATCCGACGTTTATCGAATCGCTCATCGGGCCATAGTAGTCCGGCAGATAGTTCCTGGCGATGACCCCGAGCTTCTTGAAGTTGAAGTAGGCGTTCCGGGCTATGATCGGGTCGAAAGTCCACGCGATAAAAGGAAAGCCCCGCTTGAGCGAGACCTCCCGCTGCTTCCGCTTGATGAGATAGCCTATGCCCTTCGACTGATACTCCCTCGCGACCCCCGTCATGTGCGAGTACATGTAGACGGTCCCAGCCCTGTGGCCGACCAATGTCAGGGCAAAACCGACGACCTGCCCCCCATCGAAGGCTCCGAGAACCAGTCCGCCGTTGTCGTTGATGGCGATCATCACCTCCTTCGGGGTCGCGGCACGGGCGCCCATCCCCCAGGCGGACATCTGGACATCCTCCGCCGCTTCGAACTCGGAAGGGGTAGAGAGCGGTCTCACTGTTACGCCCATCGAGGGTTCCGCTGTGCCGTTTTTTATTTAAGGCTTGGCCGGGCGCCGGACGAGCCATGGCCCGGGGGCGTCCAAGACTGCGCGTTCGCTCGTCGTGGTCGGCCCACTTCTCGGCCGCGATCATCCTCCATCTCAACGTCCGGGAAGAGATCTGCGCCCGCCACTCCGCCAGCTCGCTTCATCTTGGCAAACGACTGAGGTCCAGGCCCGAGTTTTGAAGGCGATCGACCCGCCGGATCGCGAAGACAGGGGAATCC
>JAPCJS010000201.1 GCA_027886825.1 Nitrososphaerota archaeon | reverse complement strand
CGCAGGCCCCATCGGTCTGGCCATGGCTGGGAGCAGCCCTCGCATCCTCCTCGAAGATTAAGATCGGACCGGCGGTCACCGTCCCCATCGGCGGGCGGTACAACCCGATCTTGGTCGGCCAGGCTGCCGCCACTCTGGACAACATGTTCCCGGGCCGGTTCCTACTCGGGGTCGGGACAGGACAGGCCATGAGCGAGGAGAGGTTCCTTGGGCGTTGGCCCGACTGGAAAGAGCGGGGAGCGCGTCTCAGAGAAGGAATCTCCCTGATAAGGAAACTCTGGGAGGCAGGGGACTACTTCGACTGGGAAGGCGCCTACTTCAGGGCGAGCAAGATCTACCTGTACACCAGGCCTGCTGGTCCGATCGAGATCTACGTCTCCGCTCGCGGGAAATATGCAGCAAGAATCGCCGGCAGCCTGGGCGACCACCTGATGACCACGGTCAGCGACCCTGAGAAGGTCAAGAACGAGATAATCCCCGAGTTCGAGAGGGCCCTAAGGAAGACCGGCCGCGATCCCGCCAGGGCGTTCCGCATCGGATACGTGGAGTTCGGAATCGGCGACGTGGACGCGCTCGTCAAGATGCTGAAGGAGGGCTCGGCCGCGCAGGGGCTCGTCGAGGCCGCAAGGAACGAGATGGACCCGCGCAAGATACAGCAGATGGGCTCGGCCGTGTCAGCAGAGGACCTCATAAGGTTCCATCATCTTGTGAGGCGCGCCGATGAACTCATCCCGACCGCCCAGAGCCTCATCGACGCCGGGTGCAACTACATCGTCTTCTCGGACGAGAGCAGGCACCCGAACGAGAACATGAAGAAGCTGAAAGAGGAGGTAATACCGCATCTGAGGGCTGCCTGAGCTGAGGCGTCCCGGCATGACCGTCCACAGCCCGAGCAGCCGCCCGTGCATGATCGGCAAAAACCCTTCTCAGTCATCTCTCACCCTGTGCACCTTGATGCGCGATTTGCTCTTAAATAGACGGCGGACACGAAAACACGAGACTGGTTATTGAACGGCAAGCGGTTCTCCTTGAATGTGGAAGTGGGCGACGACGGAGCAGACCCACTCAGGCAGACGGTCAAGCTAGCCGACGAGTTGGGATTCGAAGGAGCCTGGTTGGGTGACCACTACATGCCATGGATACACAGCGGGGGAAGGGCCGGCATGGTCTGGCCCCTGCTCGGGGTCTGCCTCGAAGCGACAAAGAAGATATGTGTCGGCCCCATCGTGACGACTCCGATCGGCGGTAGGTACCATCCCGCTCTCGTGGCCCAGGCCTGTGCGACCCTGGACGAGATCTACCCTGGGAGACTCACCCTGGCGGTGGGAACGGGCGAGGCGGTAAACGAATACCCATTCATGGAGCGATGGCCGTCCTGGAAAGAGAGGACCGAAAGGCTTGTCGAGGGGGTTCGCCTGATGAGACAGCTGTGGGAGAGTGATTCCTACTTCGACTTCGACGGTAGGTATTTCGGCAAGAAGCAACTCTTCCTTTATTCCAAGCCCAAGACAAGGATCAAAGTGAACATGTCGAGTTTCGGAGAGAAGTCTGCACGCCTCGCAGGGTTGAACGGGGACGGGCTGATAACAACCACTGCACGGTGTTCCTTCCAGGAGTGCAGGGACGTTCTCTTTCCGAATTTTGACGCGGGCGCCAGGGAGTCCGGGAGGGACCCTGCGACCCTCGACAAAATTGTGCTGCTGATTTTCACGTTCGAAGGAGAGGATTCGTATCTCAAGTCGGCGAGGGAACGCGCGGCCGGCCGACTGGCGAAGGGCTCTCTTGATAACGCGGACCCCCGGAGCGTGGAGAGCAAGAGCGAGTCCATGTCAAAGGAGGAGATCCTCTCCAGAATGCACTTCTGTTCCACCTGGTCTGACGTCGTAGAGCTCGTCTCCAGGTACCGCAGGATAGGCGTCACGAACGTAATCTTGCCGTGCGGACCGGATCCGGAGAAAATGAGGGACTTCGCCAAGGAAGTCCTTCCGCATTTCCACTCCTAGACGTCCGGGGCAAGCTTTTCGGAGGGAACCACCCTGGTCCCTGACCTGATCGCGTCTATTGCGGCGAGATCGATCGAGAGCGCCCTCACTCCGTCATCGAGAGTCACGAACGGCTCCTTCCCCGCCCTCAGCCTCTGAAAGTAGTCCTGTATCTCAAGAGCGACGTTCTCTGTTTCACTGAGCACTCGGACCTTCTCAGATAGGACCCTCCCCGACCTGTCTTTCTTCTTGATCCAGGACGAAGAGGACGACCCATCCAGCTCCGACTCGGTCATCCCTATCATCGCGCCCTCGCCGCTGACCTCCATCAACAGATGCTCTGAGAGGCCTGCCAGGCAGTCGATGATCATCACCTTGGTTCGGGGGTACTCGAGCACCGCCACTGCGGTAGAGAAAGTCCCGTGGTCCCAGTTCTTCGGCGAATCGGTGAATCCCCACACGCTTTCGGGTGTCCCGAACAACCAAGCGGCGGCATCGAAGTGGTGTATCGCCTCCTCCAGGAGCTGGTGGCCGACCTTCGCGCCATCATATCTCCAGCTTCCCGCTCCGGTGCGGAATGGCGCACGCCAAGACTCGATCTTGGCGAAGGTCGGGTCGGCGATGCTCCCGTCCTCGAGGCTCGACTTGAAGGCCTTGAGGAAGGGTGTGTATCTAGCTTCTAACCCTACGTGTACCACGCTCGAGGTCCTTCGCTGGACATCCACCACCCTCTTTGCCTCACCAGCGCTGATTGCCACCGGCTTCTCCAACAGGATGTCTCTACCGCTCTCCATCCCTCCTATGGCCTGCGCCGCGTGCAGATGGTTGGGCGAGACGATATCCACCACGTCCATCCTACCTTTCTCCAGAAACTCGGCATAGTCGCTGTATACGTCGACGCTTAGTTGCTTCCTTGCCGCTTCGGCAGTCTCACGGGTGCTGACACAGATACACGTGAGCTCGACGTCTTCGACCAAGGCGAGAGCACTCGCGTGTATCTTGCCGAATCTGCCGAACCCTACGAGCCCCACTCGGATACTGTCCATGCCGGCTGAACAAGGCCACCTCGGAGAGATAAGGCGTTGGAGCTCCGATATG
>JAPCJS010000175.1 GCA_027886825.1 Nitrososphaerota archaeon | reverse complement strand
TGCTCGTCTCGACCAGTCTCTCCGACCTGCGCAGGCTGCTGTCACGCGGGGACAGGACTCTTACACCCGGCATCGGCTCCGCCTTCCTGGCCGCACTCTCCTTCGCTGTGTGCTGGACTGCATTCGGCTTTGCGACCGAGAAACTCGGATATCTCCTTCCCGCGATAGCGATCAGGATCGCAGCGGCGGGTGTTGGTATGGCCGCCTCACCGCTCCTGCGAGAGAAGGTCTCTCTCGTCCCTGGAACGTGGCTCCGGAGGCTTCTCGCGATGAGCCTGCTCGAGTTCATCGGTGTGTTGGTCTTCAACCTTGGGGTGACCATCTCAGGATCTGCGGGGTCTATACCGATCCTGACCATATTCGGGGCGATGGGCTCCGCCATCACCGTCGTGCTGGCAATATTCTTCTTGAGGGAGAGGTTGGAGCTGAATCATCTGGTAGGAGTGAGTCTGCTGATAGTCGGGGTCGTCGCGCTTCTCTACCTTACCAGCTAGGATTACTTCGGCGACAGGTAAACCCTCGATCGTCATTTTTGTTTTTCTCGATCGGGTAGGCAACCCCACCTCCCTTCCGGAGGAGCAGATGAAGATCGGATACCGATTACTGCTCGTCTGAAGTCTGTTGGATGCCGGGGACGTCCTGAGAAAATAGCTGCGCCTGCGACTCCTGAGTGGTGAATCTCTCTTTCAGGGCTCGCTCATCGATCCCAAACGGCTGAAGGACGGAAGCTGCTCCCTTCAGCAGGAGCTCGACGTACCTGTCCTTGTCGTACCCGGTATCTCGATCCAGCAGCTCGACGGGTTTCGCCCTGCGGCTCTGGACTCTAGACCCATAGTCGGTGATGATGTAGGAGACTGACTGTCCAGCCATAAGCTCCAGCCCCTCCTCCGCAAGCTGCCTCACCGCCGAGACGTGTACGAGGTTGCTGCTGTATTGGTCGTGGTCCTTGGAGAGGGAGTTCAGGATCACGAGGTCAGGGAGCGAGACCTCTCCGCTCCTTATCCTCCCGGCATACTTTCTCACCGTCTGGACCGCTTCCGGCAGGAGCCGCCTGGCCTCCTCGAGGTCCTTTCCCCGCGATAGCAGCTGCAGCAGCTCGTCCTGGCAGTCCGTGACCGCCCTGATCGAGTCCCTCCGCCTCAGCTCGATGCCCCTGACCTTCATCGACCCGTCCTCGAATATACCGAAGTAACGGTTGAGCACAGGGACTTCTTCGTACACACTGCTCGGAAGGAATGCGACCCAGCGGTAGATGCCCTCGAACGCTACGGGGAGACCTATCCTGTACTTGATCTCGCCGCAGAGCTCCTCAAAGTCCTTCTGGGTCGCACCCTGCCTCTTGACCCAGAGCGAGTCGACTATCCCGTGGACGACCTCGAAGCCCCTCGACTCTGCTATCCTGGCCGTCTCGAGCAGGATCCGGCGCGCGTACGCGCAGACCGAGATGTGGCAGTCGATCAGCCCGAACTTGGCATTCCTGTAGGAGAGATAGCCGAAACTTGTGACCAGAATCCCCTTCAAAGCATCCACCCTCGAGGTGTAGACCCTCCTTAGCTCGGGGTCCTTCTCTGTCTTCTTTTTCTGTTTGTAACTCACCCTCTTTGTGAGTATTGGCTTGAGGCTCTGAGGGATGACTCCCACCCGCTTCTCACACGTATGATAGCCGACATCTGGGACCCTCGTGCTCGAGTCCGGGCAGCACCAGCACAGGACAGTCTCCGCGCTGATGTTGTACTTGGTCATGATGAATGGGAACAAGGAAGTATAGTCTATCTCCCCGACGCCCTCGTGGAGTCCCATCTTTGGCTCATAGATGAACCCGCCACGATCGCCGGACAGGAGTGTCTTGGCAGATTTAGATATCTCCGCCCTGCTCGGCTTCCACGGTATGAGGAGGTCATCCTTGTACGCGATGTATGCCTGCAGGCTGCTGAGGCACTTTCCTATGGACGCGCGGCTCCCCTTGTGCAGGGGAATCCGGCAGAGCCGGGCTATCTCGAAGAGGCCGTCCAGCCCACACTCGGAGAAGACGAAGTAGTTCTCCGCGTCGAGGTTGATGCGCCCGTAGAGCTTGTGCGAGGTCGGGATGTGCAGGACCCTGCCGTAGGCCATGTACGACGTCCCCCTCTTGGCTAGCCTCCTGATCGGCTCCCTGTCCCTGCTGAGGATGAGCCTGTCAGATATCCCGTTCCTCCACGCCCTCTCCGCCAGATAGTGGGTGGTGAACTCGTCTCCCTTCTCGACAAAGATGATATCAGGGTCCGCCTGCGCGATGGCATCCACCAAAGAGAGTATCTTCTCCCGCTCATCGCCCTCTGATATCTCGATCGTCCTCTCCCCTGTCTTCACGGTTATCGCGCCGATGGGGTCGGAGAGCCGGGGGATGCGCCCCGACGCGTCGACGCGCACCTTGATGGAGGCCTTCTTCAGCGATACGACCTCATATTCCTCGGACATCACCGAGTCGAGGAGCTCCCACCTGATGTGCGCGCCAGCCTGCTCGGCCCTTACCCGTGCCAGGGGGAAGAGATCCTTCTCGAAGAAGTAGGCCTGTGCCGGCATCAGGTCGGCGTTGAAGACGACGAAGCGGTACGGTGAGTCGAGCTGCTCTATCTCCTGGGCGAGCTTCTCAGCCCCGTCTGCGTTCCTCAGGGTGAGCTTCAGGACCTGCCGCTTGATGTACTCGTAGACATTGACCCGCTTGAGGACGTACTCGGATGAGCGGACAAGGCACTGGTGCTCCGCCCACTCTGCGAGCTCTGCGAGGCCCTCGGGGACCGGACACGAGACGTAGATCGCGTTGCGCCAGCTGTCGGTGAGACGGACGACCCCCTCGTCATCCTTCTTGATCCAAGCGACCATCTCCCCGTCCCTGCCAGGGTAGATGTCTAGGACCCAACCCTCGACCGCTTCCAAGCCTCTGCCTCACCTCGCAGCGTCTTGAGCTCTGCCTCGAACACCCGGATCTGCTTCTCCTGCACCAGGAGGACGCTGAGGAAGGACGGCTCGGTGAGGTACTCCTTGCCGGATGCCTCGACCGCCTCGACGTACCTCGTGCACCTCTCCATCATCTCGCGCGCGACCTGTCTGTCCTCGAGCCTCAGGGCCTCGACGAAGGGCCTCCAGCTCTCCAGCTCCTCCCTGAGCAGCCTGACGCTTACCTTCTTCTCACCCGACACTCTGCATCTCCCACCTGAGTTTCTCCAATCCTGTGTAGAGGTCCTCCAGGCGTCTCGCGTGGTCGAGCGCGACCGCCATGAACATCCCCTGGAACCTCACCGGGCGCACAGCGTTCGAGGAAGCCGAGCAGTATCTCCTCGCCTCGTTGAACATCCCGTCGAGTGCCTCCCTCGAGGCCATCCCAAGGGACCTCCTGTAGATGGTCCAGGTCGCTATCTCCTGCTCAAGCGCCATCCGGAAGGATGGGACGGTCCTACCCATGCGGCCTGACCTCCATCGGAAGGGTCTCCTGGTTGTAGTTCCCAAGATGGGTCTCTGTGATGGTCTCAGAGGGGGCCTTCCATGGGTGCTTGAAGAGCCGGGACACGACCAGTCTGTCTCTCTGCACGATGTCGACCGATACGTTACAGCGTTCCTCCAAGATGGGTGTTAGGAGCTCGTGGCGGCTGGCCGACGTCAGGAGTATGGGGACCTGCTGGTTCTTGCTTATCTCGGATATCGACGAGGCTATCTTTCGGAAGACCCTCCTCGCCTCGTACCTCGTCAGGTCTTTCGTGAAGAGCGAGAAGACCTCGGAGACAACCAGGAGCTTCGGCTTCCTGGCAATGAAGACGATCTCAGAGTCCTCCATCAGCGAACAGAGCTCGTAGACGGTAAAGGCGCGTGAGAGCGACTGCCGGTCGAGGGCCGCGTCGTAGTCCAGGTGGTGCATGCGGGCCAGGTTCGTGAACAGGTAGACGTCGAAGCTGTTCCCCCCGTCGATGAAGACGGCGCCCCCGTTGAGCCCTCCTTTCTCCTGGGGGAGCTGCGCGCGGACGCAGTACCGCTCTGCCGCCTTCAGACGTACGTCCGAACCTGTGAGTAGCGCGACCGTGTCACGCTTCAAGCCTCCGACGAGGGAGTCGACTGAAACTAATCCAGAGGTCAGGCCCAGTAGAGACAGCCCAGTAGAGTACCTGATCTCAGGAGGCTTTGGGCCCGATTTTTTGACCCCGGGCGGAGATACCAGAATCTCTGTCTCTACCATGTAGAGGGAGAGAAATTCTGGCTAATAACACGCGACTGGAAATCACATTAGCGAGGAGAGGGGAGAGGTTTTTGAAAGTAATGGCACCGGTCCGAACCTCCTGGATCCCTCGTAGCGGACACCGAACTCCTCAGGTATCCATACCTGAATCTTCAGAGCGCGACGACTAGAAAGCGGGGCCTCGCCGTAGGAACCGCACCCAGGGGAGCCTCCAGCGGCATCGAGGCAGAATGAGATATCTGCTTCTCCCTAGTCTCGGTCGCTTGTGGCCCTAAGGGTCGATTCGAGGGCGTCCACCGCCGTGTCAAGCTCCTTCTCGCTTATTATCAGAGGTGGCTGTAACCTCAGCACGTTCTTGTGCAGGCCGCCTACCCCGATGATGAACCCCAGGCGCTTTAGGCCCTCTTTGACCTTTGCAGCCTCCCGATCGGCCGGTCTCTTCTTCTCCCTGACCAGCTCGACGCCTATCATCAGGCCCTTCCCTCGCACCTCCCCCACGAGGCTGGACCTCTCTGCAACCTCCCCCAGCCTCCTGAGAGCGTGATCTCCAAGCCTCCTCGATCTGGCGACGAGCCCCTCCTCCTTCACCACCTCGAGGACCGCGAGACCCGCGGCACAGCAGACAGGGTTTCCGCCAAAGGTGGAGAAGTGGTCACCAGTCTCGAAAGCGGACGCCAGTTCTTCCGTCGCGATGAAACCTCCAAGTGGAAGGCCCCCGCCGATGCCCTTCGCAAAGGCCATGA
>JAPCJS010000114.1 GCA_027886825.1 Nitrososphaerota archaeon | reverse complement strand
TCGTGGACAGGAAGAAGGACATGATAGATGTGGGCGGGTTCAAGGTCTGGCCCCGCGAGGTCGAGGAAGTCCTGTTCGCCCACCCCGCCGTCAGGGAGGCAGCGGTGGTGGGGTTCCCCGACGAGTACAGGGGGGAGTCGGTGAGGGCGTTCATAATACTCAGGCCGGAGAGCGATGGGAAGGTATCCGAGAAGGAGATCATAGACTTCTGCAGGGACCGCATCGCCAACTTCAAGGCGCCGCGTTCGGTCGTCTTCGTTGAGGACCTGCCCAAGACGCTCGTCGGCAAGGTGCTGAGGCGAAAGCTTCGCGAGGATCTAGACCGTCTCGACGATCATGGCGACGGCGTTCCCTCCACCTAGGCAAAGGGTGACGAGACCCCGCCTCTTGCCTCTCCTCTTCAGCTCGTAGATCAGCGTCGTAAGGACCCTAGCGCCGCTCGCCCCGATGGGGTGGCCTAGGGCGACTGCGCCACCATTGACGTTGAACCTATCCTCCGGTATGCCCAGCTCGTCCCTGACCACGATCGATGCCGTGGCGTAGGCCTCGTTGTGCTCGAACAAGTCTATCTCGTCGACGCTCATGCCGGTCCTCTCCAGGAGCGCCTTCACCGTTGGGATGGGTGCCTCCATCACGTCGGCCGGGTCGGTGCCTCCGGTGTTGTACGCCACGACCCTGGCGAGCGGTCTCAGGTCCATCTTCTCGGCCTTCTCCTCCGAGGCGACCACGAGCGCGGATGCCCCGTCGCTGAGCTGCGACGAGTTGCCCGCGGTGAGGACACCTCCGGGCTTGAAGACGGGTTTGAGCCTCCGGAGCCTCTCGGTCGTGGTGTCCGCCCGTATGCACTCGTCCTGCTCGAAGACATCGAGGTCGCCGGACTCCCTCTCGATCTGGACCTTCACTATCTCGTCGACGAACCTGCCCTCCTTCTGGGCCCGCGCCGCCTTCATGTGGCTCTCGTAAGCGAACAAGTCGGCCTGTTCGCGAGTGACGTGGAACTTCTCGGCTATCCTCTCTCCAGTCATGCCCATGTGGTACTTGTTGTATGCGTCCCAGAGCCCGTCGCTGATCATGGCGTCGATCAGGCGGGCGTCGCCATACTTGAGCCCCCAGCGCAGGTCCTTGACGAGGTAGGGCGCGTTGCTCATGCTCTCCATGCCGCCAGCGACCAGAATCTGAGCGTCTCCCGCCTTGATGGCCTGAGACGCCAGCATCACCGCCTTGAGGCCGGAGCCGCAGACCTTGTTAACCGTGAACGACCCGATGGAGACAGGCAAGCCTGCATGGATCGCGGCCTGTCTCGCCGGGTTCTGTCCCAGCCCCGCCGAGATGACGTTGCCCATGATGACCTCCTCGATATCCTCCGGCCCCACCCTGCCGCGCGCGACAGCGTCCCTGACCGCCGCCTCACCGAGGCTGGTCGCGGGCACGCTGACGAGCGTCTTTCCGAACTTGCCTATGGCGGTCCTGCAGGCCGAGAGAATCACTGGTTGGGGCAAAATATCCCTGCATCTCGGTCAGATTGAGAGGTTAATAATGGAATGTCCCAAGGGTTCTTCTTGGCGGTTAGACAGAGGCGCATTCGGCCGCTCCTCAGCCATTGTATCAAGATTGGATTAGCGCATCTGGAGCATCGTCTGCGACAACCTAGCTGGCCGAGTCCCGACCCGGTCTTGACAGGGCGACAGACGCAGTACCCTTCTCCGGGAGCCCAAGATCGACGGCCAACCTGGGAAGGCGATCGAAGAAGACCCAACCGCTCTCCCGTGAGGCTCAGACGGCGCCTTTGGATTGTGGCCTCACTTTTTTCTTGCTCACGACAACAATTGTGCACTTGGTCGCGAGCGCCGCGATAACTCCCAGCGCAGCCAGCCAGGGTGCGAGGAGGATTCCCACGGCTCCTGCGGTGACAGGTATCTCCAGAAGGCTCTTTCCGCTCTCGTTCTTCACTATTATTCTCGATGCGTTTCCTTCGTGGAGCAGCTCTTTCACCTTCTTCGTCACGTCATCTGAGGAGACCGTGAACTCCTCAGTCGTCGTGTTCTTATCCACAGCGGCTCCGCAGGCATGACAAAAACTCGCGTTCTCAGCGAGATCGGCACCGCAGCTACTGCACGTTTCCATGCTAGCACCTGGCCCGTCGACGCAGTTAAGGCGTGCGTATCGTCTGCTGCAATCGAGATACTTACGATATCATGCGCCGGTACATCCGAATATTTGATCTCTGTCCAGTTGGCCAACACCTGCGGGGTCGATTCCGTGTTTCACAGCGGCTGATGCATTGCTCAGTTGGCCAAGTCGTGCAACTTCTCCTCGATCTCCCGCATGTTCCTCTCCAGCGGGCTGCGGCCGAGTTCGGTCAGAGCACCATGACGAGTGCTGCGCCCTAAGCAGTCAAGGCAAGGTACACCCCGCATCAGGTTCCACCCGGGAGGTAGCCCACGATGGCGATGGCCCCTAGGAGGAGTCCAGGGCGTTTCAGCTGTTTCCTTTGTCGTCTGAATGTGAAGTATGCTACCAGGGTCTCGATGCTACAAGACAGGCAGGGCAGATGCAGCCCGCCACCGTAGCACTCAGATCATCGATCGTCTCGCTCGACACTCTCAGCCTCGAACACCAACAATCAGCGCGCCGCTCGCAAGCGAACGCACCTCCGCACAGCTCACATCTAGTATCTGTGGCCGTGTCCGATACAGTCGCTGACACCGGTTCAGTTTCGCCCATTCGGTCTTCTTTGCGGATGCCCTCTCTGCAGCCTTATAAAACTGGCTGGATGAGCCATCCAGTATTGAAGACTGTCCGCCTGGGCGCAAGCCGGAAGGTCGCCGCCATCTCGATGTTCACCGCACTGGCAGTCGCCACCGACTATGCGATGTTCCCGCTGGCGAACATCAAGCTGATGGACTCGATCGTCTTCGTCTCCGCCCTCACCTTCGGGCTCGAGATCGGGGTCTCGGTGGGTGCCCTGACCTGGCTGGTCTACGGCGAGGTCAATCCCCTGGGACCTGATGGGGGACTACTCCTGCTCATCCTAATCGGCTCGGAGACGGTCTATGCGATCTTCGGATACGTCGTAAGGAGGGCGTTCGACTACGATAAGATCGACATCCCAACGAGGAGCCTGCTCTGGGGCTCTCTCGGCCTCATCGGGGCCTTCATCTACGACGTGACCACGATTATTACGCCTTCGCTGATCTCGGGCAGCTCCCTCAGTGTCGCGATCTTCTCACTGGGGCCCGCCTCTCCTTTCATGGTCGCCCACGAGGTCAGCGATTTCGTCTTCTTCGCCATCGCCGCTCCCGTTCTCTACGCTGCGATCCGCAGGGTGGTCCGGAGACAGATCGGGGAGGTCCGCCCTCATCTTCTTGACTCGAAACCCTGAAGGTCGAGTATCGAGCCCGTCCTCTCGCTCCTCGGCCTGAACCTCGGCACGACCTCGGTGCCGGCCCGCGCCCTGTCGAGCAGCCTGTGGACGAGCCCGCCGCGGACATCCTTGAACGTGACGAAGGCGAAAGCGTCCTGCTTCGCGGAAGTTACCGCCCTTACCTTTCCGACTGGTTCTACCTCGACGTATTCTGTTATCCCGCCGTAGCAACGGACGCAGTATATCCTCGCTGGCAGCGAGGATTCGTTGCAGCCGGGGCAGTATCCAGCCAGTATCTTGCCGTCCATCAGGCCGCGCAGGAACCTTTCGCCGGCCACGCCCGCCGTGTACTCGTACTGGAACGGGATAGTGTCTGTCCACTGTCTTATGTCCGCGACCGACTCGATCCTCTCTTCGATCGGCATCCTCATCTGCTCCGCGTCATCGGCCTAAAGTGCAGGATGTCAGTTATTGCACCCGTTCTCTCGCCATCGGGTCTCCACACCGCCTCGACCTTCATGCCTATCCTGACCTTCTCAGGCGGGACCTCGCCGAGCAGGTGCAGGATGCCCATGAGCGGCGACGCCCCCTCTATCTCCATCACGGCAAGCAAGATGGGCTCGCTCCTCCTGCTCGCGTCCGAGTTGACATGTGCGATCGAGTAGGTCACGACCTTCCCCGCGTCCCTGAGCCTCGACCACCTGTCGGTCGGACGATAACAGCTCTCGCAGTACATCCTGGGCGGGACGAGTATCCTCTGGCAGCCGTCGCACTCCCTGCCCCAGAGCTCCTTCTCCTTGAGCCCACGGAGGAACCGTCCCATCGCGACCCCTGAGCTCCAGGCATAGTTCAGCCCGGTCTGGTACTTGGTCAAGAGATACTTCTGGCTCCTGACATCCTCGGTGGTGATCTCGACGCCCGGATACACTGAGATCTTAGAGCTCAACCTGCCTCGCTCGCTTCTCTCTGTCATATAAGTGAGTGAGTAAGTGAGTTAGCAGAGTCATCTGCTCATCCTGCGAGCGAACTCTATGAAAAAGTCCATCGACGCGGGGTTCTTGAGCGAGCCCGGGTTGTAGACCTTCGCTGGGTCGGCCCCCAGAAAGATCCTCCTGAGGGGGACCTCCATCTTCTTCCCGTTCAGGGTCCTGGGGATCTCAGGGACGGCTACAATCTCGTCGGGGAGCATCTTGGGCGACAGCTCCTTCCTGATCTTCTGGCCTATCTCGGCCCTTAGCGACTCGTCGAGCACCGCGCCCCCGCGCAGGACGATGAAGAGGGGCATGTACGAACGCCCGCCAAGGAACTCCATGTCCACGAGGATGCTGTCCACGACTCGGGGGACCGACTCGACGACGCGGTAGACCTCGCTCGTTCCCATCCGGACGCCCATCTTCTTTATCGTGGCGTCAGACCTCCCGTAGATTATGCAGCTGCCGTCCTCGTTTATCCTGATCCAGTCGCCGTGCCTCCACACGCCTGGGAAGTGGCTGAAGTAGCTCTCTCTGTACCTCTCTCCGGTCGCGTCGCCCCAGAGGAAGAGGGGCATCGACGGCATCGGCTCCCTGATCACCAGTTCTCCCATCTCCCCGACGAGCGCGTGCCCCTGCTCGTCGAAGGCGGCTATGTCCGCCCCGAGGTTCCTGCACTGGATCTCGCCCGAACGCACTGGGAGTATCGGGCAGCCCCCCACGAACGCGGTGCAGAGGTCGGAGCCTCCGCTTATCGACGCAACCCATATGTCCTTCTTTACGTGAGAATAGATCCATTCGAACCCGTCGGTCGTCAGGGCCGAGCCGGTCGAACCGAAACCCCTCAGCCCCTTCAGGGAGTGCGACAATATCGGGTCCACGCCGCTCTTGATCGACGCCCCGACGTAGGCGGCGCTGGCGCCCAGGAACGTCATCCCCGTCTCGTCGGCGAGGTCCCACAGAGAGTTGGCGTTCGGATAGAAGGGGTCTCCCTCGTACAGGATTATCGTAGAGTCGAGCAGCAGAGCGCTCACGAGGTAGTTCCACATCATCCACCCGGTCGAAGTGTACCAGAACATCCTGTCAGCTGGCTTGAGGTCGTTGTGGAACGAGAGTGTCTTGAAGTGCTCGAGAAGTATGCCCCCGTGCCCGTGCACGATCGGCTTTGGGAGGCCGGTCGTCCCCGACGAATAGACTATCCAGAGCGGGTGGTCGAAGGGGACCTGCTCGAACTCGAGCTTCGATTTTGACTTTGTGTGGTCCTCCCAGTGAAGTACTCCCTCGATTCTGGAGGTCTCGGGCCCGATCATGACCGTCTTCTCGATGCTCGGGATCGAGCTCCGGATGTGCTCTACGACCTCGGTCTTCGAGGACCACTTTCCCCTGTAGTTGTAGCCGTAGGCGGCGATCAGGATCTTCGGGTCTATCTGCTTGAACCTCTCTACGGCGCTCTGCGTCCCAAAGTCGGGGGCGCAGCTCGACCAGATCGCGCCGATGCTGGAGCAGGCGAGCAGCGCGACTATCGTCTCCGGGACGTTCGGGAGGTAGGCAGCCACACGGTCTCCCTTCTGGACTCCCATGGCCTTCAGAGATCCGGCGAAGGCCGCCGTCTTCCTCTCCAGTTCCGCCCACGAGATCTGGGTCCGCGCCTCCGACTCTGTCTTCGTGATCAGGGCGGTCTTCGCTGGATCCTTCTCCCTGAAGATGTGCTCGGCGTAGTTGAGCTTGGAACCGGGGAACCATCTGGCGCCCGGCATCGTCCTGCTCTCGAGGACCTTGTTGTAGGGTTCACTCGACCTTATCCTAAAGTACTGCCACACCGATTCCTGGAACGCATCGAGGTTCTGGACCGACCAAGACCAGAGCTCTGGAAAATCGCTTGCTCGAACTTTCTTCTCCTCCTCGAGCCAGCGCGCGTACGTCGTGATGTTCGCACTAGCTACCACCTTAGGTGAGGGTTCCCAGAGGACCTTCGGCTCGGCCATCTCTGGCCCCGTGTTCTTCCGACTGGTATAAATCCGCTGGCGAATTCGGCCGTGAGAGTAGATTCACGCTATCAAAGGCATCTCCTTTGAGAGGCCCAAGTGCAGATCAGCGAAATAATAGCCGATTGGTCGTAATCCAAGGAACGAACTTCTCGCCGCGCTTGTGGGAGATGACTCAAGCGACAGGTTGGAGTTAATATTCTATTATGGCCTTATCATTCGTGAAAAGAAATCCTGCACCAACTCTTGAAAGAATGAAGGCCTACGAGATGGTGCGACGATTGGTCGATGAGGGAATAGAATCAAACCCCTCCTTCTTGAAGATTCGATTGAAGGAAGCGGGCTTGGTCGTTCCATCGTCGGAGACACTTCGACGCTGGGCTCGAAGCACGCACTCACCGTCCTCTGGTGTCCGGATTTTTGAGCCGAGACCATCTGAAGAATTGAGCTTCTTCTTGGGCGCTTGGCTTGGCGATGGGTGGGCAGACGAAAACGATGGAGGACAGAGATTACTCTTGAAGGTCCGCTCATATGACTTTGCGAAGGAATTTGCCGATTGTGCAACTAAGATTCTTCGCAAGACTGAGGCGTACAAGGTAAGAAGAGTCAACAGTAAGAGAGGGATTTGGTATTTGGTCAAAGTGACTAGTTTGATGCTCTATCAATTTACGATTCAGCCTCTTGATCGCCTTCGAAAATACATTGAACCACATTCAAAGGGGTTTCTGCGAGGTCTCTTTACCGCTGAGGGATGCCCTATAGTTAGCGTTACCAACCTGAAGCGTCCCTCCCTTGGGGTTGGAGTCGTTGTTTCAAACTCGGATCGTGAACTTTTAGAGTTGGCGAGAGCTCTTCTGATTGAGCAAGATCTTCATCCAGGAAGTATCAGGGTAAATATGCTCAAAGGAAGAAGGACGAATCTTGGAATAGCGCGTAACACTGGATGGAATTTGAGTCTCTCAGGATTCAGATATGTTGTTCTCTTCGCCGGCCTTATTGGATTTGCAGACTCGGTCAAACTAACTAAGCTGATGGATGCAATCTTACTCATAACGGAGGGGGGAAGGATAAACGCTGCATTCGAATGGAGACTACTCTATGAGAAGATACACGGAGACTGGACGAAGAAATCATCTTCACTTTCTCATTGTGATGACAGTTCCGACCTGACATAAATCGCCCCACGCCTGTGCGAGCCCGCGCTCCGCCTTGTTCTTGATCTGCCGCTTGCCCGCCTCACCCTTCAGCTGCCAGTAGACCTCGCAGACCTTCATCAGTCCAGCGGCAGCGATGGGGTTGCCCACCCCCAGGAGCCCCCCTGAGGGATTGATTGGAAACTCGCCGCCGCGCTGGGTCACGCCCTCACTCGTGAGTCTTGGAGCCTCCCCCTTCTCGGCCAGCAGCAGCCCCTCCATGTGGTGGAGCTCCTTGTAGTCGAACGGATCGTACACCTCCGCAAAGTCGAGCTGCTTCCTTGGTCGCTCGATCCTGGCCATCTTGTAGGCCATCCTCGCAGCGCTCTCCACATAGGCGGGATAGTACAGGTCCCTGTTCGTCCAGTACTGGGTGTCCACGTTCCATCCCACGCCATCGATCCAGACGGGGTCTCGGGTATACTTCCTCGCCACCTCCTCCGACGCGAGTATCATGGCGGCCGCGCCGTCTGAGGGGGGCGAGACGTCGAGCCTCTTCACCGGC
>JAPCJS010000064.1 GCA_027886825.1 Nitrososphaerota archaeon | reverse complement strand
GCCAGAAGCTCACTTTTGTCTTTTCAGCGGTTATGTTTGTCTCGCTCAACTAGATTATCCCAGTCTAATCTGAGGGTCTACCAAAGCGTAGAAGATGTCTGCCAGCAGGTTTGCGCCGACTATCACGATGGCAAAGATGAGAGTCGTGGAGAGGATACCCGGGTAGTCCTGACCTTCCAGCGCCTGCACGACATACTGACCCAACCCAGGGTATGAGAAGATGTTTTCAACAAATATGGTTCCCGTAATCAGCCCTATGATCAGAAGCGTGGACAGGGTCACCAACGGGATGAAAGCATTCCTCAGCCCGTGCCTGTAGAACACGGCGCCCTCGCTCAAGCCCTTCGCCCTCGCAGTCCTGATGTAGTTCGCCTGCATCACGTCCAACATGGAAGCCCTCAGGACGCGCGTCAGTATTCCGAACGTAACAATTGCAAGGGTCAGGGATGGGAGGAACACGTGGTCAAGTGCGCTCCAGAAGTACTCAAAGTTACCTTCGAGCAGAGAGTCGAGCATCGGGATGTGCGTAATGGCGGTCGGTTGGAACACATTGGTACCGAAGGCGTTTCCAGAGGGGAACCATCCGAGGGTGAACGCGAAGATGATCAGCACAAGAAGCGCTATGAAGAACGCGGGAGACGAGGCGGCTCCCAGGTAGAACGCCCTTATGGCGCCGTCCACCGGAGTGTGGTTATAGCGAGAGGCAAGTACACCCAGCGATATGCCGATCACCAGTGCAAAGATGTATGCAAAGAACGCAATCTGGAGGGTGTACGGGATCGTCATCTGCAGGACCTGTATCACCGGGATGAACCCGCGGGAAGGCGAGTAACCCAGCTGACCCTGGGAAAGACCGATCAGGTAATAGTAGAACTGGACGTACAAAGGGTCATTGAAGTGGAACTTGTTTGAGTAATACGCGGCGAGACCTGGATGAAGCGTCGCGTTTCTGCCAAGCCAAGCGACTATCGGATCGCTGCTGATGAAGTGCGAAAGAGTGAATGTGATGACAAGGACCGCCAAGAGAACAAAGATCGAGAAAAATATTCTGCGAGCAATGTATTCTAGTAGGTTCACTGATGCAACAGCGATGCTAGCTAAATAATTTAAATCTTTCAGAACAACGAGCTGCTAGCTCAACGGCTGATTGGGTGGGTGTCGCTCAAATCAGCAAATCGGACATGGATGCGTGCGGCCGATCAAGGGGAGCCCGCTGAGGTACGAGGCGTCAGCCGACCCCAAATCTCTCTTCGATGGCTTTGGCCTCACTCGGCAGTAGAAGAGACATCGACCGCAGGTGAAGAAGATGTCCGGGACACCCTAGACGGCGTATTTTTGGAGAACTTTGTCGTTCAGCTCTATCCCAAGGCCCGGTCTTTGAGGTACTTCGACGTACCCGTCTTTGAAGACCTCTATGGGTTGTTTCACGACATCGGTACTCAATGGATTCGGCCTGTTCAGGATGTGATAGTACTCATAGGTGAGAAACAGTTCCCTTGGCAGGGTGCACGCGAACTGCAGGGTTGCAGCACGGACCCCCGCACCCGAGAGACCGATGTGCGGAGTGTAGGACTTGCCAAAAGCCGAGGCCATCGACGCGATCTTTCTGCATTCCGAGATCCCTCCGGCCCGTCCTATGTCGGGCATCACGATATCTACGGCGTTCTTGGCGATCAGGTCCCTGAAGTCGTACCTGCTGAAGTAGGATTCACCTCCAGCTATGGGGATGTCCAGCTTCCTAGAAACCTCAATGTATCCATCGATGTTGTCTGGTGGTACTGGTTCCTCGAACCAGAGGCACTCATACCGCTCGAACTTCCTCCCTCTTCGAACCGCCTCATGTGCGTTGAACGCGGAGTTGGCGTCCACCATCAGGTCAACGTCGTAACCCACGGAGTCCCTCACCGCCTTCACGTTCGCAACATCCTCGCTCTCGGTCATCCCCACCTTGAGTTTGATCTGCCTGTGTCCTTCTTCCACAAGTTTGGATGCCTCTTCGGCTACCGCCGCAGGTTTGCCGAACAGAATCGAGGACGCGTACGCTTTGAGCTTGGTACTCTGGGCACCCCCTATCAACCTGTGCACAGGTAGGTCCAGCTGCTTGCCGAGCAGGTCCCACAGGGCCAGGTCGACGCCCGAGATCGCTTCGAGTAGATAGCCTCTCGTGTGACCCCGGGTCCTCATGGTAGCATACATCTTCTCCCAAAGCACCTCGATGTCGTAGATACTGTTGCCGAGCAGGATCGGTTTCAACAGTTTCTCGATGATCGCCGCCGTCGCCTCGGGCACCTCCCTCCCGAGCGACTCGCCGACGCCGACGACCCCCTCATCGCTCTTGATCTTCACGAAGCACGACGTATATCCGGTCCTGATGAACCTCGAGAGCTCATTGCCATAGGGCAGATGACCGCTCACCGGACCTGTTTGAGGCGCCTTCACCGGCACCGCTGTGACCTCCTGAATCTTCAAACGAGGGATCGGTCCCCTGCGGCTAGTTAAGTCTCACTCGCGCGAGCACCAGAGAGATAACATTACTTCGGGGATCAATTGGCCAGGAACGAAGATGGGAGCGCGGCAGCCAGGCGCCCCTTGGCTCGCGTTGAGGAATCGGGACAACGCCGATCTGTGGGGGGCGAAAGATTTCGCCAAGAGCCTCAGAGACAAGGTCGTTCTAACGACAGCGGCAGCGCTGGTTGAGTGTCCAACGGGGTCTCTGATGCGGTCGAGATCTACCTGACTCCTCAAAACAATGGCGATTTCGAGCTGGCCCCGAAGCAGCATCGAGAGAGGCCATGCCCTCGGTCCAATAACCCGCTTGAGATGGGCCAAGGGATGTTGTCCGAGCTAGGTGTCGGAGACGCTGATGACTCGTTCCTCTTCCGCAGACTTTTGGATCGCCGCCGCGAATTGGACCTGTTTGACGCCCTCCTCCCCGTTGAATAGCGTTGGGGTGTTGGTCCTGACGGAATCGACGTAGTGCTGGACCTCGCTGCGGAAACTGGCAGCGTAGCTGGCATCCACATCTTTGTAGGCCGTCGCGTTCCCGTCCTTGAAAATGGTGAGGGGGGCGTCGGGGATGAGCCTCGCCGATATGTTGGGGATCCAGAGAATCCCCTCGTCGCAGATCACCTCCACGGTCTCATGAAGCGAGTGGGCCTCTGTGGGGATCCTCGAGCGAACCACGGAGCTGTAGGCGAAGTTGCCATACTTTCCCGAGTCGGCGTGCTTCCACATGACCACGCCTGGGATCTCGAACGGAGATGACGGCCTTGTGAGAAGAGCTGAGACGGAGAGTACGTCGGACTGCATCAGGAACCTCGCTATGGCGTAGAAATGGACAATGTCATCGAACACCAGGCCTCCGCTCTTCTTCTTGTCCATCCTCCAATAACCAGCGTCTCGCGGCTCGGCGTACTCCTTGGGGCTTCCGTATGCGGGGACGCGCTCCATCCGGATGATCCGCGGAGTGCCTAGCTTTCCCGACTTCAGCACCTCGATGGCCTTCATGACGGGTCCAAAGAAGAGGAAATTCTCGGACACGTTCAGCAGGACGCTGTGCCTTTCGGCTACGGCCGTCATCTCCTTCGCTTCGGCCACAGAAAGCGCCATAGGCTTCATCACCGAGACGTGCTTTCCGTTCTCGGCCGCGGCGATGACGACGTCCTTGTGGAGATGGTGGGGGAGCAGCACCTCGACCGCGTCGATATTCTGGTCCATGACAAGCTCGTGATAGTCGGTGTAAACCATGTCGGCACCCCATTCCCTCGCTCGGCGCTCGGCTAGGGACCTATCGATGTCGCACACCGCGACGACCTTTGCGTCTGGGACCGATGCGTAGGCGCTACCCTGAAGCTGCGATATGATTCCTGTTCCGATAATGCCGATTCTAACTACCAAGATTGACTGTGTCCTCGGAGTCTCTGCCTTCACGATTTAGACTTTCGCGGCGCAACGATCTTCCAGGACTGTTCGATGCTCGGTATCACACTATAAATATCACTCGCGAGAATCTACACATGTTGAAACTCTCGGCCTATGCGCACTCCATCAAGGAAATGGCGGCTCTGAAGAAGAACGGTTTTGACTACGTTACTCTGCACTCGTCCCTGTTCCCGACGATCGAGTTGGGCATGATACCGAACGACGAGCAGATAAAGGCCGTCAAGGACGCGGTCAAGGAGAACGACCTCAAGCCGACCGACGTGGCGACTTTCTTCACCTGGACGTCCCTCGGTCTCTCGGGGATGATGGAGCAGTTACCGAGCAGCCCCCTGGACCCCGAATACGAGGAGGCGCGAAAGAGAGGGGTAGGCCAGTACAAGAAGCTAATCAAGGCGTGCAGGCAGCTGGGGGTCAAGCAGATCTATTCGCTCATGGGCGGACGGCGATTATTCCATCTGGACCATCAGGAGACCTGGTTGAAGTCGGTACGCGACCTCCGCTCGACCCTCGAGAGCGAAGACATCACGCTCGCATTCATGCCGCATCCGGGAGATTTCATCGAGAACTCGGACGAGGCAGTCGACCTCATTCGCGGCGTGAAGTGCAAGAAGCTGGGGTACGTGTTCGTCACACCGCATACCTTCATCATGTCTGGCAGAATGAAGCCGGACCCCGCGGCCATGATCAAGTACGCAGACAAGGCCGGCGTACTGACCGAGGTCCACATGGCCGACTCACTGCACCCCGTACAGATGTGGGTTCGAGACCACTTCGACATCGAGCCCTATCACAACCATCTCATTCCAGGGAGAGGAAGTGTCGACATCAAGGCGGTCCTCAAGGCTCTCGTCGACATCGAGTTTGACGGACCGATGGTGATGATCCCCTACCGGTACGGGGTCTTCGACAAGTCCTACACCCAGCTGAGCACCGAATCGAAGAAGGTCGTAGAGAAGATGCTCAAGAAGATCAAGTAGAGTCGAAGATATCAAAGCCCTCGATGGACCCAGTAGACAGGCCTCGCCCTTGAGATTCGGGATAGTCTATCCAAATTCGGAAAGTACAGTGGACGCCAAGCTCGCTGCGACGACGGCGACGGTCGCAGAGGAGTGTGGGTTCGAGCACCTGCTCACCTGGGACCACTACATGGGAGGCGATACGAACAGGACCTTCGACGCCTGGGCGCTGCTCTCATATTTTGCCGGGAAGACGGAGCGCATTCGACTAGGGACCTGCGTCACACCGATGCCATTCAGACCCCCCGCACAGCTCGCCAAAGTGATAGCGACCGTGGACCAGCTTTCCGCCGGGAGGGTAACGCCGGGCATCGGGGCAGGGTGGTATCGTCCCGAGTTCGAAGCGTTCAGCAGCTGGGACGACGCCTCAACCAGGTTCAGGAAGACAAGGGAGGGCGTGAAACTGATGCTTAGGCTATGGAGTGAGCAGATTGTGGACTTTTCCGGTAAGTACTACAGCACAAAGGGAGCGATACTGGAGCCGAAGCCTGCCCAGTATCCGCATCCGCCTCTCTGGTTCGGCAGCACCGGCAAGGACATGACTAGCCTCGCATCGAACATCGGCGATGGTTGGCTACCAACGTACATCAAACCTGCAATCTATGCTGAGATCGCCGGACGGATAAGGCAAACGCTGAAGGAGAGGTCTCCGGGGAAGAAATTCACTTTCGCCTACAACCAGCTCGTCCCGCTCAAGACGGCCGAGGGGTACATCAAGCTCGCAGAGGAGTTCGACGCGCTCGGCTGTGAGCAGATCATCGTCAATTGGGAATATCCCAAAGATGAGGTCGTGAGCAGGTTGGAGTGGTTCTCAAAGGAGGTCATGCCCTCCTTCAGCAAATGAAAAGCCCAGAAAGAGTCTGCACAGTCCAAGAACGAATCCCTCGGAGGCTAGATCTGCTCTACGAGCTTCCTGGTGAAGGCGAGCGTGTCCCTCGATGCCTTCTCGGGGTCGGAGTAGTACTTCCCGGTGACTGCCCCTTCGTACTCTGAGGTCAGCCAGCCATCGTAGCCTATCTCCTTGGCGGCTGCAAAGAATGCTCTCCAGTCTACCTGCCCCTCCCCTATCGGTGTCCAATGCCCGCCCTGCTTCATGCCATCCTTGATGTGTATCCCCTTGACGAGAGGACCGAGGGCACGGAGGGCCGAGGCGGGGTCGTCACCGGCCATCAGGAAGTTGCTTGCGTCGACGTTCGCGTACACATTTTTCGCCCCGGTGAGTTTGATGAACTCGAGGAGCCGCTGAGTGTTGTCCACGATGTAGTTCATCGGAGGTGGCACGCACTCGAGTAAGACCGTGTCTACCCCGTGAGCCGCCGCGAAATCTGCGCACCCGGCGATTCCTTGCGCCGCAATCTCGACAGCCTTGTCACGCGTCAGATCGGGGGACGCGGGGCCCGTCTCGGTCATGACCCTGGACGTTCCGAGTTCGCCGGCGAGGAGGACCGCATCCTTGAACGCGCCGACCGTTCCCGCTCTCATCTTCTCGTCTGACTTCGCCCAGTCGGCAGGAGGCACCACCACCGACTCCGTCTCGAGGTCCAGGCTCTTCAGGAGCTCCTTGAGAGGCGCCCAGTTCTTCTGATTGGGCGGTGGAGGCACGTGAAGCTCTATACCTTGGTACCCTATTTTCGCTACACTCTTGATGGCATCATCAAACGGGACCCGTCCAATATCATACTGGATTATCGCGCAGGCGTACTTGTACGGACCTGATGCCAAGTAGCCGCGCTGATGCTCGCGACTATAAAATCTGAGCGGTAATCGAACCTTCCAACCTCCACGCGAGTCGAGTCCACAGCTCTTCCCCTCACGCCCCCGACAAGTCGGGTAAGCGCACCCTCGCTAGACCTGTCCCAACCAGTTCTTGTATTTCTGCTCGTATTCGGAGGCCTTACGCTTCCTCGGAGAGAGGACCGATCGGTCGCCCTTGAGGTCCTTGGCCGCGGCATGGAGGTTCCTGTGTTCCCCGCTGGCGACTGAGGAGAGCATTGCGGCTCCCCTCGCCGTCGCGTCACCCAGCTTGAATCTGATCAGCTTCCTGTTCGCGACGTCTGCAGTGAGCTGCGACCAAAGGTCGCTCTTGGCACAACCACCACAGAAGGACAGCGCTGTGAACTTAGTCTTCAGCACGTCCTCGATCTGCTCAAGGTTGCCCCTCACTGCGAAAGCGCTGTCTTCGAGTATCGCGCGCGTTATGCTCGCCCGGGAGGTCCAGGGTCCGATTCCTCGGATAAGCCCCTGTAGAGGATGCATGCCTCTGGAATTCATCACGTTAGTTCCTATTCGCGCCTGCACGCTCATGTATTCCCGCGCCTTTTGAGGGACTTCGTCATCAAGGTCCCTGTACTCGATGCCGACCAACTTCGACCACCAGTTGAAGACAAGCCCGGTAGCCCCGGCGTTGCTCTCGACGACCCAGCGGTTAGGCAGAGGGTGGCAGCAGGTCCATGTCCTCATTTTCTCGTCCTGAACGACGTTGGTCGTAACAGACTGCACAGGTGTGGTTGTGCCTGCGACGGCTACAGGGTTGCCTGGCTCGAGCACGCCGCACCCCAGGACCGCTGCCTCGGTATCCGCGGCACCGACCACGACGATCGCGGAGCGAGGCAATCCCGTTGACGCCGATGCGACGTTGGTTAACCCTCCGAGGACGGTACCGCACTCGTTCATCTCAGGGAGCACGCCGAAATCCAGTCGTAGCTCCTTCATTATCTCCTCGCTCCACGTCCGCTTTGCAAGGTCGAACGCAGCGGTCTCGCACCCATTGGTTGGCTCTGATGACAATTTTCCAGAGAGCTTGAAGAGAACCCAGTCATTTATCATGGAAACCGAAGCCACCCTCCGGTTCAGGGAGGGTTTGTGGGTCTTCAGCCAGCCCAGGCGGTTCACCAAGAATATGCCAGAGGGCCAATGGCCTGACTTTCTGTAGATCTCCTCCGCAAGGGCCTCTGGGATGGCCCTGGACTCCTGGATCGCTCGCGAGTCTATGTTTGGAACGGCGAGCAGCTCCTTGCCGTTCTTGTCGTAGAACACGTTGCCCTCGCGCATGCTGGTCGAGGAAACGGCGGCGACACGGAGGTTCCTGCGGTCGCACTCCTTCATTCCCGCGCGAATCAGAAGGCGCAGGTCGTTCCAGACGACATTCGGGTCAAACTGCGAACCCCCATCTACGAACTCGAATGTCACGTCGGCCTTCTCCGAGAAGATCCTGCTGCCCTCGTCATCGAAGAAGACGCATTTTGCACCCCCAGTCCCTACATCAATGACAAGGAATGCCTTATCAGGCAAGCTTGTCGCTAACGCCCCGCATGGCCTTCAAATGGTAGAGCGATTACTTAAAAATTCGTATCCAACTCGAAGCTTCGGGGCTCTGACATCCAATAGCTCCCGCGGAGGCGCTCGAGTGAGCCCAGAGGGCACAGAGAAGGTCAAAGCCAAATTCAGCGATCCGAGCCCCCAGACAGGATGAAGGGATTCTCAAGAACAATCCAGTTCAAGTTCAGCGATGCAGGTGTTGGCTCTCTTCTGACCATATTGGATGGCAAGCTTGAGTCGATAGAGAAAGTCGGTTTTTCTGAAATCCAAGTGACTCTGCCCTATGTTGAGTCTAGCATTACTTTTCCGACGATAAGGAAGCGGCGCGGTGGCCCGAGTTGCGCGCCGGGATGTTCGAATCTACGTGGTCCGGGTCTTGAGCATCTCGAAGTACTGCATCAACTGTTTCTGCCTTGCCTCGGGGACTGTGCGGACCCTGCCGACGGCGTACGCAAGATAGTAGATGTGAGCAAACTTTTCCATGGCACGAGTGATTGTGAATGCGAAAGGCAAGCTCCTCGCCACCGAAACGCTCCCATGGTTTGCTATCATCGCACCGTTTCTCGGTCCGAGCGCCTTTACTACGTTGTCAGCCAGCTCCTGCGTGCCTGAGCCAGCAAACTCACTCACCTCAACGTCGCCACCAAGGAATGGAGTCATCTCGTCGAGCACCATCTTCAAGGGTTCGCCCATCACCGCGAGGACGGAGAGGTAGAGCGGGTGTACGTGGACCACCGCGTTCACGTCGGGTCTCGCCTTGTAAATCGCAAGGTGCATCTTCCCCTCCGAACTCGTCCTTCTGGTCCCGGAGATCACGTTTCCGTTCAGGTCGAGCAGCCCGACGTCGGCCACAGTCCTCTGCGGGTATGGCAACTGGCTGGGTGTCATCAAGACTCGGTCAGGTCCGAGTCTGGCGCTGATGTTGCCTTCGTATTCATTGCACAATCCTAGATCGTAAGCCTGGCGACCAAAATTGATGAGTTCCTCCCTGAGTTGTGTCTCTTTGTCTGCTGACATGGCGTTATCAAGGTTCAGGGGCGGCTTTGATAAATCTTCGGCGGAACCGGAGTCGCACGGATTTGGCGCGAGCTACGACGCACGAATAAATACCCTGAGGTGGCTTCAAGGCTCCGTGAGCAACTAGCTTGGCAATCACTTTGAGCCACCGCACCTTAGACCACATCCGTTCGAGAACCGTTGAAGGAGCCAGCAAGCGCAGCGCCGGGAGGACTGGTTCGAACTTGCTCTACGTCCATGATGCTGAGAACCGCGGGATTCGGGGGACGCACGGGCGTTTGCCTACTTCTCGTGAGAGTGTATAGCGATGCCAAAGATTTGTTTGGGAGAGGACGGATTCCTCAAACTGACGACGATGATGCAGCCGCGCCGAGAAGAGATCCTGAACTTTGCGCAGCGCGAGAAATTCGAGGGAATCGAAATCCATTCGCACTGGGAGACCTACGCCATGGGCCTGGAAGGTCCTCTGACCAAATACTACGGAGAGTTCGGCCAGGCCATTCCTGGTCTCCAGACAGGGCATCTCACCGGAATGTACCCGGCCCTAAGTGACAACCCGACCGTCAGGCAGTGTTACATTCAAGCGGTCGCCAATGCCATCAGGTTCATCGACGCCATAGGAGGAAAGCACGTGAGCATAACGCCGCCATGGTTTTCCACAGGTCAGACACAGGAGACATACACAAAGAACGTAAAGAGATTCACGGAAGTCCTCCAGGAGCTGGTATCGGTCGCCGAGAGATATGGCCCCGTGCTGGCCATCGAGCCCGAGCCGAACCTCATCCTGAACGGGGGCGGCTTCAGAGACTCGATAGAGGACGTGAAGGAGGTCCTCGATGCAATTGACTCGAAGAACCTGAAGGTCCTCTTCGACCTCCCCCACGTCAACGTGATGTCCCATCACGACCCTGTTGGGTTCCTGAAGCAGTTGAAGGGAAGAGTAAGCTGGTGTCACATTGCAGACAACGACATGACCCTGACGGCGATCGGCACGGGGAAGCACCTCGCTTTCGGAGAGGGGAACATGGACATGGAAGCCTTCTTCAAGGCGCTCAAAGAGGAGTGCCCCAATCTCGAATGGCTCATGATAGACACCTGGGAGTGCCCCGACCCATACCCGGTCGCGGCGAAGAACAGACAGGCACTAGAAGAGATCCTCAAGAAGATAAACTGGGCGTAGACAGCGTGAACGCCTGGTACCCATCCAGGTGGGGGGCAGAGGACGAAATCGGCGCGCTCAACCTCGTGAAAGCGCGTGAGATCGCCAGGGCGGCCTCCTTGGCGAGGATCGGGAAGGTCTACAACCTCGGTCGCGCGATAGCGCCCGGCATCCCGATACACCCCTTCCACGGTCCCATGCTGATATCGACCTACCACAGGCACTCGGAGAGCCTCAGAGCCCCGGGCAAGAAGAACGACGCGGGCGGGATGAACACACGCCTCGAGATGAGCGACCATACGGGGACCCACATCGACGGGCTCAACCACATCTCGATCGGCGAACGCCTCTACAACGGTCACGTCTCAGACCAGATCACAGGAGCTGGAGGGACCAGCAAGCTCGGGATGGAGAAGACTCCCGCGATTTTCACCCGCGGAGTCATGCTGGACGTAGCGGCATTGCGGGGAGTGGACGTGCTCGGCCCCGGAGAGCCCGTCGGCTCTGAAGACCTCAGGACGATCCTGGCCAAGAGCGGAAAACGGATAATGCGCGGAGACGCCGTACTCGTCGCGACGGGCTGGGGTCGACTCTGGGGGAAGGACGATGAGAAATACGGCGGTCCCTGTCCGGGGATCAACCTATCGGCGGCAGAGTGGCTGACGGAAAAGGGGGCCGTGGTCTTCGGAGCCGATACCTGGAACGGAGAGGTAGACCCAACGGAGGACCAGCAGGGCGCCGATGCGGTCCACCAACACATGCTCGCAAAGAGCGGAGTGAGAATAATCGAGAACATGTATCTCGAGGAACTACAGAGAGATGGAGTGGTCGAATTCCTTTTCGTCTGTCTTCCCCTTCGGTTGAAAGGTGCGACAGGTTCCCCCGTTACGCCGATCGCGGTAGTCTAACTCATCCGCTCTTTCTCCCAGTCCATGAGGATATGCCCGGCTGCTAAGCTGAGCCCGACGGTCACCGTCAACCTCGGCCGTGAAAGGTGAAAATGACGGACTGCGTGGGTGGAATGGTAGACCTAGATTCACTGGATTACCTGCGGGTTAAGGACTCCGTCCAGATGTTCGTGATTGACCCACCTCTCCACCTGCTTGCCGATGATCTCTGCTCCTCTGAATCGCACCTCGTGGCTCGCCCCGGCGATGTGAGGTGTGATTATCACGTTGCTCAGGGTGAAGAGCTTGCTCTTTGGGTCGATGGGCTCGACCTTCATTACGTCCAACGCGGCGCCGGCGATCTTCTTGTTTGAGATTGCATCGAAGAGCGCATCCTCATCGAGCAGGCTGCCTCTAGCGGTGTTGATGAAGTAAGCGGTGGGCTTCATCATCGCGAACTGCTTGGTGCCGAACATGTTGACGTTCTCTTCTGCTTCCCTGGCGTGAAGCGAGACGAAGTCAGAGCTCTTCACCGCGGTATCATAGTCGGTTACCTTGATTCCGGGAGCCTCGATTCGCGACTTGTCCACGTAGGGGTCATAGACGGTGACTTCCATCCCGAATGCGAGCGCCCTCTTGGCCACTCTGGACCCGACGTTCCCGTAACCGATCAGCCCCAACACCTTCCCTCCCAGTTCATTCCCGAAGAAGCCTTCGAAGCTGCTCCTGTTCAGGCTGATACCCGCGCCTCCCTTTAGTGC
>JAPCJS010000075.1 GCA_027886825.1 Nitrososphaerota archaeon | reverse complement strand
CTGGACTCGGTGATGGAGTTCATGGGTAACACCTGTTCTGAGATAGGGCCGACCGAAGATAAGCCTAGCACACGTAAAAGATATGGTCCCACGGGAATGTGGTGCAGCTTTAGCTTTATTATGGAGAGATTCTGTGGGGGTGAGCAGCCCTGGTAGTATAGAGGCCCAGTATGTCGCGCTGTCAAGTAGATGAGGAAACCCCTCCTCTTCGTGGAGCCGCGATGACCCGGGTTCGAAATCGAACCGATCGACGAAATTCCCGGCCAGGGCGCTTATGATTAACCGGCGGCGCCCTTCCGGCTTTTAGGGCGGACGGGACGGATTGCAACGTGAAGGAAGGAACTTGGGCGCAGCGGAGATCTAAGGGGCGGCAGACTACCTTTGGGTCGAAATTGCCAAAGGAGAGGGCGATTCAGCTCTGCCTCGGATGAGTAACAGGGAGAAAAGATACGCTCTCCATGACGGTCTCTGCAAAATGTCCTTTGAACCCTGGAACGTTCAGGATCCCTTTTGGGGCGGCGGTGTTCAGAAGCCTCTCGGCAAAGCCGCCACACCTAGCCAAGTTGAACTCGCTGGCCCAGTGGCGAGCTCAGTCCTCAGCTCACCGCTTTCTTCACGAGAGCGGCGATCTTCGCCTCTTGGGCGGCGGTCAACCCCTTCAGCGCGAAGGCGACCGGCCACATGGAACCTTCGTCGAGGTTCGACTCGTCGCTGAAGCCCAACGTCGCGTACCTCGTTTTGAACCTTTCCGCTGGCTGGAACCAGCAGACGACGCTGTCGTCCTTGGCATACGCGGGCATTCCATACCATGTTTTCGGCGTGAGGCCTGGCGCGCTGGCTTTGATGAGGATATGGAGTCGCTTGCCCATGGTGCGATCCGGTTCCGACATCCCGGCCATCGCAGCGAGCACGGCGCTTTCCCCGTCGGCCTTGTTCTTTTCCGCCTTCAGCTCTTTGATGCGCGCCTTCATCGCGGCCTTTTCCTCGTCCGTAAATCCCTTGGACTTGCTGGCCGCGGCGGTGCTCCGCGTGCCCTTCTGTGCAGGTGCCATGGGAACCTTATTTGCCTCCAGAGCTTAAATGCCTTCAGGTACCCTTCTGGAGGAGTCGGTTGATCGAGAAGGGGTTCCCATCCGAGTCTGTGAATGTGGCCGATGCCCCTGCCTCCTCCCCTTCAACTCCTCGACCACTCAGGGTCGGTTTGCTTGATTAGGGTACGGAGCCAGGAGAGCGTCTCGCCACACCAGTCGGTCAACTCCTAATTCCTGCGTCCATTGGTCGAGATGGGGACTCGACTCCCTGTAGGGCCGCTCTTCATCGTTCCTCGGTTCTTTCCTGCCGAACGGGCACCCTAATAGCGTACCAACTGCGAGATCTGAATCAGGTTGCCGCAGGTGTCCTTTAGCTGGGCGATGGTCGAGCCGGTCACCTGGGTAGGCGGCATGGTGAATTCGGTGCCGCGGGCCTTGATGCGCTCATAGTCGCCTTTGACGTCGTTGGTGAAGAACATGACAGCGGGCTGCCCTGCTTCGAGCCGCATGATGAGGCGTGTTCATTATCCTTCTGGGATTGATCGATAGCGCTACGGCCAGAAGACCTGTAAGTGTTGCGCCAGCGGCACCGGCGAATGCATAAAGCGTCTGCCACATTTGTGGATCATGGGCTGCGCTAATACAAAGACGACCCGTCCAGAACTAGCAAGGATAAGAAATATCATTAGCGAGACTTCGCTAGCCGATGATTGGGTTCCAGAGTATAAGCTGACAGCGGGGCCGCAGCTCCCAAATAGCTTCAAAATAAAATTGCGGCTGCCACCAGATGAGTAAATGGGCCCATCAGGATGAATTAAAGACTTTCCATCCTCTTCTGAGTATTCTCGGCTAGATATGACCTTCCATTCTTTATTGTACCTCTGAACCGACTTTTTACGGCCTAGATACCGCAAAAATGCGAGGAAAAATCACTATCTATTTTCGCGATATCGCAGTGCCCTATGACACCAAAGAAAAGACGGATGACTGGTCCGAGCCTCAAGGCTCGGACGTCAAGAGGATGGAGACTTCCTGGAGAGCGCGACATTTTTGTTCCTCGTAACTTTCCTCGCGTCCATCTAAGGCGGCGCCTTTCAGTATCCCCGGCATTCGAGCTCGACTCGTATGCAAACCTCCAGACGCGTTCACTGTTGGGGTGGAACAACCAATGAGATCCGAGAGACGCGGAGTCTCACCGATGGCGTACGCCGCGGTCGTCGTAATTATCCTGGTGGTTGTTGCTGCCGCAGGTTACGCTGCCTACGGAGTTCGTGGGATGACGTCCACCGTGACGGTCACCAACTCTGTCCCGACAACCATGACGTCCACCGTGACCACCACCTCTCTAACAACGGTCACCAGTACTCCCACAACATCCATGGCAGCTGCTCCGCTGATTGCATTCTCGGCCGACGCCTACGCCGCTGAGACTCAGGCGCTGCTCAACGGCTTCTCCTCGAGCACTGGGGCTCAGATCGCCCCCCTGAACGCTGGTGGCTCGTTCGCGGACGCAAACAAGATCGCCGCAGGAGCACCCGATGACGTCTTCATCTCCTCCTCGCTTGCGGCCACCGGATCGGGCTACCTGAAGAACCTGACAGCTAACTGGTCGATAGGTTTCGCCTCGGACCAGTTCGTCGTTGCCTACACCAACGCTAGCCTCAACTCCTCGCCTGCTGCGATGGCGATCGTCAACGCGGGCAACACAGCCATAGTCTCCAACTCTTCGGCGGACTGGAACAACTTCTACACACTCCTGACCTCCGGGAGCGTCAAGATCGGGATCGCGAACCCCGTGCTTGATCCCGCCGGCGTCCGTGGCTGGCTGGTTCTCGAGGCCGCAGGGAGCCTCTACTCAGGGGCCAACCAGATGGCCTACACCGCTCCGCTGCTCCAGGCCGGGGCAAACGTGACCGTGCCAAACTCGGCCGCCCTGGTCGCCCCACTGAAGGCAGGACAGGTGCAGTTCATCATGACGTATCTGTCCTCCGCTTTCGCAAACCATCTCAACTACCTCGTGCTGGACCGCCACATCAGCCTCGGAGATCCCACACTCGCCAGCTTCTACTTGCGGTTCTACTACAAGGACTCCGCGGGTACCACCACGGGCTCACCCATCATCCTGAGCGTCACCATCCCGCGCAGCAGCGTGAACGCCAACGAAGCGCTCCAGTTCGCCCAGTACGTCATCAAGAACGCTGGGATACTGACCTCCTATGGGCTCCGAGTCTTTTCGCCTGCCAGGCTCTACAGCAACGTCGCTGTCCCACAACCAATCGCCGAGCTCGTCTCGCAGGGCCTGATCATACAGGCTGGGAGCCTTCCATAGAAGGAAGACCCTGGATCGAGGGCAGCTCTGGTTCGAAGGGGGGTTGTCTTTTTCAGACTCCCTTCTCTCGACCAGAAGATCTTCCCGCGCCGTTGGCACCACCTGCGTCCATGTCTCAGATGTGGACAACGCAGCATCAGCTGGTGGTTAGGCAGCCTAGCACGCGGGCTTCTAATCTTTCTCTTGGGCACCTCTGCGCCGAGCGATCACGACCCGGAGGGCGGCACGAAGACCAAGAAAGCGCGAACCCGTCTGGGAGCCAGAAGGAGCATCGCAAACATGCGCCCATCGGCCATCCTGAGAATCGCGTCACACCGGCCGGCCCGAATCGTCCGCCAAGGTCCATCGGCGGTATGTGGCACATCGTTAAAATAGTCAGTCACGGTCCGACGGCAATCGAGCCTGGGATGTTGCGCTAGCAATGTTTCCTCTACCAACCCTCTCCCTGAGCGAGGATGCCGTTGCCTACGCCCTCGCTAGCGCTATCTCGATCGCGATCCTTGTTCAAGCGGCCAGAATTCCCTTCAAGAGGCGCCAGCATCACATTTTCTTGCTCTTCATGTGCCTTGTGACATTCTACTTCGCCGACCACTTTCTTGCGGAGATTCAGACTTCGCCAGACGCCTTCTTCGCAGTGGTCCGCTGGGCGGAGGTCTTGGCCCCTGCGCCGCTGCTGCTCGCCCTGATCTACCACTTCGTGCTCCGGGTTCGGGGACCCAGGATCAAGAGATTGGAACTAGCTGCCCTCGCTGCCGCGTATCTGTACGCCGCAGCCTACATGGGGCTCGCAGCGATCAACATATCGCTGTTTGTCGGGCCGGTCGGGGGATCGGCAGCGGGATGGACGCATGGTATCGGCACGCTAGGCGGGTACCTGTACCTCGGAGGTCTGGAGTGGCCTTCGGCCGTGACAGGGGGGCTAATCGTTGCCACGCTTGCTCTCTACTATCATTCTCGCAGAACGCCCCTCATGCGAGGTCAGGCTCTGTACCTGATTCTCGGAGTCGGCGTGTACCTGATTGCTCTCCAATCCGCTGGAGACCTCAGAACGCTGCTGGTCGGTCCTCTTCCGCCCTATCTCGAGACCGCCGGAGTTGCATTCATGGTGGTCGGGATGAGCAAACGTGGCTTCTACCCCATCACGCCCGCGTCTGAGACGCTCACACAGGTGAAAGAGAGGCTCGAACTGATGGAGGGACGATCCTACCTCGGCATGGACCAGCAGTCTTGTTTCAGGGCGTTCTCTGAGCTTGTCAGGAGCGGCCGACAGGGCCTCTGCGTTACGACGGCCCCGCCCGACGAGATCCGGGAGCGATATCTCCTCGAAAATACCCCCATCAGGTGGTTGGCCAACTCCGAGAGGGACGATGCCGTCCGACCCATCAGACCTGGTCGGCCTATCCGCCAGCCTTGCACACTTCATCATGCATGCCGAGAAGCCCGCAATCCTGCTCGACGGGCTCGACTATCTGGTCTCCACGAACGGTTTCAGGCCGGCGATCGCCGTCATAAACAAGATCAGCCAGACGAACTCTCTGAAGGACGGCATCTTCCTCATCTCTTCTCCTACGGACCTGGCGATGCAGGGGAAACCGACTGTCCTCGAAGTCTTCGACGACGTCCCGCCGGTTCAGGTCCGGATCAAGGGAATCGGCTCCGTCGAGCTGGGCGAGAACTTCCGCCTTCAACTCGATTTTTTCAACATCGGGAAGAGACCGGCATACCTGGAGAGCGTGGAGAACATCATCCCCCATCGATGCCGGGTGATCCAAGAGCCCAGGGGGTACAAGCTCAGAGCGTCATCCCTCCTCATGGGTGGAAAGCGCCTCGAGCCCTTCCAGTTGGAGACAGTGGTCATCGCTCTCCAAGGGACCGATCCCGGCGAGGAGATCATCGAGGGGAGGGTGCTGTTCAGGAACGACAAGGGATTCGAGTCCTCGCTGAGCATCGAGCCCGTATCGATCAAGGTACTTCAACCACAGGTCCTCGAGCTCGAGAGTGAGCAGGCCAGGTCGACCTTCTCCTTCCTGATCCGGGCGTTCAACGAAGACTACATGATAAGCAAACAACCTCTGGACCGGTCTGGCTGGCGTAGCCTGGGTCAGGTTGCGGACGGCGCGCGGATATCGACCTCGGTCCTCTATGGAAGCGAGGGGAAGCACGGGCGACCGATCTACGAGCTGCTATCCCGCGGCCTGATCGAGGAACGGGTCTTCACCAAGCACAGGGGTAGAGGGGGAGAAGCCGTCAAGGTGAGGGTATCCTATGAAAGGGAACCCGTTAGGAGGTACATCGACCGCATGCTTCTGAGGGGGAGATGAATGAATTCAGTTATTCCTCTCCTGCGAGGTGCATGAGCGCAGCGACGCAGAGGATCTTCACCGTGTCGAGGTAGCCCTTGATGGTTATGTACTCGTTGGGCACGTGCCAGGTCGGCGTTCCGCACGAGTAGATCACCATCGGTATCCCTGCATCGTAAAGGGCCCACCTCTGGTCGGTCAGCGCCCTCACCCCCACCGCCTTCGGTGTTATCCCGATCACCCGCTCGGCAGCGAGCTGGGTGAAGACGACGGCCGGGTCGGAGGGCGGTATCTCCCCTGACCTCCCGTAGGTGAGGACCTCGTGGGAGACGATCAGTTTGGGGTCCTTCTGGCGGAGGTCGCCCAGGATCTTCCCGACGTCGGCCAGGACCGAGCTGAGCGTCTGTCCTGGCATCGTCCTGATGTCGCAGGTGATCGAGCACTCGTCAGGGATCATGTTCTCCTTGTTCCCGCCCACGATCTTGTTTACGCTGATGTATGGCCCCCCGGGCACGAGAGCGTGCGGCTTCCAGTCTGTGAACTCCATGCGATCGAGTGCGGCTGCCACCTTCCCCATCTCCAGGATCGCGTTCGTGGCCGTGGCCTTCTTGCTGGAGTGGGCGCTCTCCCCCCTCACGGTGACCTTCAGCCAGACCATGCCGTTGTGGGCAATGTGCACCTCTTCCGGCACCGACTCGATGTAAACAGCGTAGTCCCCGTGGAGCAGCCCGCGCTCGATCAGCTGATGGACGCCCTTGTGTCCGCCCGCCTCCTCGTCTGCGACCGTCGCCACCGAGACGGTACCGCTCAGCTTCAGCCCCGACTGGGCCAGGACCCGCGCGGCGACGACGGCCGAGGATACCCCCGTCTTGCAATCCTGAGCGCCGCGCCCGAAGACCTTCCCTTCGACGACCCTCCCCTCGAACGGGGGATATCTCCACTCCGAGAGGTTGCCGGCGGGGACGGTATCCATGTGACCGTAAAAGAGCACCTCGGGGTGCTGAGCGCCTCCGAACGTCCGGCTCGCGACGAGGCTGGTCCGGTTTGGCTCGGGTTCCACCATCTGGACCTGGTAGCCCTGACCCCTGAGCTCGCGGGCGACTATCTCTGCCACGGGCCTCTCTCCACCTGGGGAGGAGTTGACCGACTCGGCGCCGATCACCTCTCTCAGGAGCGAGACGGCGTACTCTTCAAGTCGGTCCACCTCGGCAAGGATCCCTGGAATGTAGCGTTCTACTCTTCGTAGCCTCGCCCTCCCTTCCTCGAGGGACTCGGAGTAGTCGGACCGCCTCCAGTCGCGAAACTTCTCGTGTCCCTCGATCTCCACCTCGGACAGTCTTATGGGGTCGGCCATCTCGAGCCCACGACCTTCACGAGAGGGCCGCCGCGACCGCACTCCCCGGTCTGCAGTCGTGGCCCATGGCCCTCAACTCCTCCTCGATGGCCGCCAGAGAAGCGATCGCATTTGACCGCGTCGACGAGTATCCGGAGTGCCCGACCCTCACGATCTTGCCCTTGAGGTCCCGGTACCCTCCTCCGAGGAGGATGCCGTGTCTCGCCAGAACTGCCTCGATCAGTTTGGAGTCCTCTATGCCCTCGGGCAGCAGGAAGGTGGTTACGACCTCGGCCGCAGACCCACGCTCTTCCGGGAAGAGCTCGAGCCCCATCCCCTCGACGCCCTTCCTGACCGCCTCCGCGGTACCGCGGTGCCTCGCGAAGACCTCTTCCAGCCCCTCCTCGAGTATCTCCTTGCACGACTCGGCCATGGCGTACACCTCCGAGACCGATGGCGTGTAGGGGAAGTACTTGCCCTTGAACCACGTCTCGCGCATGTCGAGGAAGCTGAGGTACGAGTTCCGTACGGGGTTCTTCTTGCTCTCCATCCTCTTCCACGCGTCGGGGCTCACCGAGACGGGGGTGAGACCGGGGGGGCATGAGAGGCAGTGTTGGCTGGTCCCGATCGCCAGGTCGACGCCCCACTCGTCGGCCCGGAACTCCTGGCCGGCTATGGTGGAGATCGCATCAGCCGCCGTCGGGATCCCCCTCTTCCTCGCCTCCCTGCAGATCCCTTCCAGGTCGTCGACTATGGAGGAGACCGTGTCGCAGTGGACCGCCATCACCAGTGCCGCGTCGCCGTTCTGGTCGAGTGCCTCCTTCACGCTCTCCAGCTTCGTCTGCTTCCTACGGTCGGACCCGACTATTATCGGCACCCCGCGGTGCGCCTCGACGAGCTGTCTGAACCAGGTGCCAAAGACGCCTGCGCTGGCCACCACGACCTTGTCTCCCGGTTCTATCATCGAGGCGATCGATGCCTCTACCCCGATGATCCCCTCGCCATGCAGCACGACCATGTCGTTCCTCGTCTTCCATATCCTCTGAAGGTCGGTGAGCATCTCATCGTAGAGCCGGATGAACTCCGGCCTGCCGTGGTGTATCATCCTGTTTCCGAGGGCCCTGAGGACCCGCGGGGATACCTCCACAGGACCGGTGGTCATCATCAGCCTTGGTGGTTCTATCACGAGCCGCTGGTTTCTGTGTGGGAGTTAATCTGGGTTTGGGGCGGCGGCGCGAGCTAGGACACGTTGAGCGGGTTGTGGCACGCCGCAGAGTGGCCGCTCGATTTCTCGGTCAGCTCTGGTTCGGTCGTCTGGCAGATCGACGTTGAGTATCTGCACCTGGGCTGGAAGGCGCAGCCCTTCGTAACATCCTCGCTCTGTTCTATGGACGAGAGGGCCCGCCCCCCTTCAGCCTGGACCTCGTAGTTGCGCCTGAGTCTCGGCGTGCTCTGCAGTATGAGCTCGACGTACGGGTGGTGGGGTCTGGACATCACGGTCTCCGTCGCGCCCACCTCCACCAGCCTCCCCAGGTACATCACCAGTATCCTCTGGCTCATCACCCTGGCACTCGCCAGGTCGTGGGTGACCAGCAGGATGCTCAACCTGCGCTTCGACTGGAGACGCCTCAGCAGCCGCAGTATGTTCATCTTCTGCGCAGCGTCGAGCATGGTTATCGGCTCGTCCGCGAGGATCAGCTTTGGATCCGAGGCGAGGGCGCGTGCGATGTTCACGCGCTGCCTCTGTCCGCCGCTGAGCTGGTGGGGATACTTGTTCAGCACGTCGGCGGGGTCGAGCTCCATCTCTTCGAGCAGGGTGATCACCTTCCGTCTGATCGCATCGTTGTCCCTCTCCCCGGTCAGGTTTCTTATCGAGGTAGAGATGATGGTCTGCACGCTCCTTCCCGGGTCCAGCGACTCGAAGGGATCCTGGTAGATCATCTGCACCTCCCGCCAGTAGTCTCTGAGGGAGCTCCCCTTCCTCCCGAGGACCTCTGCCCCGCGGTACCTTATCGACCCCTGGCTGGCGGCCTGGAGCCCCATCACTGACCTTGCGACGGTCGTCTTCCCCGACCCGCTCTCGCCGACCAGGGAGACGATCTCTGACTCTCGGATCTCGAAGGTCACCCGGTCCGCCGCCTTGATCGTCAACTGGGTCCTTCTGATCGAACCTCTGCTCTTCCTGAACGTGACAGAGAGATCGTTCACACTCAGGAGAGGGTTGGAGCCGGTCCCGGCGTCGTACGGTGTCGGCAAGGGACTCAGCTGTACTTGTGGCAAGCTACAAACCTCCCGTTCTCCGTCTCCCTGAGCAGCGGCCTCTCTCTCACGCACCTCTCGAAGGCGTACCTGCAGGAAGCGACGTATTTGCAGTAGTTCTCTCCTGCACCCTCGAGGGGCAGCACCCGGCGCGTTGGCGCGGGATCGTCTCTCTCGATGTCGGCCTTGGAGTCGAGGGAGACCAGGGACCCAAGCAGCGACTCGGTGTATGGATGGAGCGGGTCGAAGAGAACCTTGTCGTGGGGACCTCGCTCGACGACCTCGCCTGCGTACATGACCGCCACGTTCTGGACCAGCTCGCTCAGTATGGAGATGTCGTGCGTGATGAAGATCAGCGAGAGCCCCTTCGACCTCATCTCGTGCCTCAGGAGTTCCAGTATCTGCCTCTGGACGACGACATCGAGGGCCGAGGTGGGCTCGTCCGCTATCAGGAGGTTCGGAGAGAGCGCGAGCGCGAGGGCGATGACGACCCTCTGACGCATCCCCCCGCTGAACTCGAAGGGATAGTCGTCCGCTCGGTCCTTCCTTATTCCTACCTCCGAGAGGAGCTGGAGCGCCCTCTCCCTCGCCTCCGGCCCCGGCACCCTCGCATGGTTCTGGATGACCTCGACAATGGGCTGGGAGACCGACTTGACTGGGTTGAGAGAGTTCATCGCGGACTGGTAGACCATCGCCACCTCTTTCCAGCGGTAGCGCCTAAGCTCTTCCTTGTCCATCTGGAGGACGTCCGCGCCCTTGTACTCCACCCTCCCGCTCGCGATCCTTCCCGGACGCTCGATGAGCCTCATGATGCTCATCCCGAGAGTGGTCTTGCCGCTGCCCGACTCGCCGACGATCCCGAGGGTATAGCCGGTCTCCGGAAGGTCGAGCGACGCGCCGTCGAGCGCGACTATCGGGTCCTTACGTCCCTGCACCCTGTACTCCACCGACAGGTCTGTGACCTTTAGCAGGCTCGTCATGGCATCACGTCCTCAGCCTCGGGTTGAGTATCTCCTCGAACGAGAAGCCGGCCAGCGCGAAACCAGTGGCTACGATGGTGATCGAGAGACCCGGGGCCAGCACCCACCACCAGTCACCAAGATAGAAACCATACTGCTGTGCAAAGTAGAGTATGCTGCCCCAGCTGACGATCTCTGGATTTCCGATCCCGATGAACTCGAGCGCTGTCGCCAGCACTATCGAGACCGAGACGAGGAGGACGAAGTATGCCAGTCCGATCGCGCCGACCTTCGGCACGATGACCCTCCAGACGATCTGCCAGTCGGACATCCCTGACGTCCTGGCCGCCTCGACGTACTGGAGCTTCTTGACAGAAGCGACCTGGGCCCTGACGGCACGCGCCGCGGGGGCCCAGAGGACGAGGATCAGTCCCTCTACTATGAGGGTGTCGCTGACGGGATAGATTATCCCGATCAGTATGAGGAGGGGGAGGGCAGGGATGCTGAGTATCGAGTCCGTGGAGGCCGAGAGGAGCCATTCGAGCCTCCTGTAGTAACCACCCAGGAGCCCCACTATGAATCCAAACGCGGTCGCTCCCAGGGCTGCCGCCAGCCCGACGAGCAGCGAAGGGTACGCGCCGTAGATCACCTGACTGAGCAGGTCGTGTCCCAGGTAGTCGGTCCCGAACGGGTGGGCGGGGCTCGGGGCCTGGTTGGCCACTCCCGAGATCGCGTAGGGGGAATAGGGGACGAAGAACGGTCCGATCAGGACAAGAGAAAGCATCGCTAGGATCATCCCGAACCCTATCTTCGCCGAGTTCGATCCCAGCAGGGTGGACCTGAGGTATCGGAGACGACCTGGCTGCACCCGTGGGGAGGCCAACCCTACTCGCTCCTCAGCCTCGGATCTATGCGCAGGAGAAGGAGATCGCCGAGCAGCCCGCCCACAATCACCATCACCGTGACGTAGAAGAGTGTGCCCTCGACCACGGGAAAGTCGTGGAGCCTCACGGCGTCGATGAGCAGGTCACCGATCCCGGGGTATCCGAAGACCGCCTCCACCAGGACCAGACGGCTGATGAGGCTGGCCAGGGAGAATGACATTATCGAGATGAGAGGGAGCATCGAGTTCCTGAGGATGTACCCCGAAGCGATCGTCCTGTCGTGCAGCCCCCGG
>JAPCJS010000029.1 GCA_027886825.1 Nitrososphaerota archaeon | reverse complement strand
GTCCCCGCCTTGAGACCGGCTTTCGCCGCCGGGCCACCGCTGACGACCTCCTCGACAAGGACGCCGTATGTGACGTTGGTGCCCGAGTCCTGTGCGAGCTGGTAGTTCATGTCCGTCGTCTCGATGCCGAGGTACGCGTGCTCATCGTAGGCGCCGGTGCTTATCAGCGAGGGCAGCTCCTTGAGGATGGTGCTCGACGGTATGGCGAAACCGATGCCCTCGGAGCCGTTCACGGTAGCCGTGGTTATGCCCAGGACGTCGCCGTTCTCATTCAGCAGCGGTCCGCCCGAGTTGCCCGGGTTTATGGGGGCGCTGAACTGTATGATGTCCGAGATAGAGAAGCCGTTTGTGGTGGCCTCTTCGATCGTCCTCCCGAGCTGGCTCACGATCCCGAACGTGATAGACCCCGAAAGGCCGTACGGGTTGCCGATCACGACCACCGGCTGTCCCACGAGGACGCCGTCAGAGGATATCAGCTGGAGGGGTACGAACTCGCCGGTCGGAGCGCTCGGAGCCGTGACCACGGAGAGGTCGCTATAGGGGTCGGTGCCGACGACCTTCAGCGGATACGAGTCACCGTCCGAGAAGGTCACAGTCATGTTGCTCACTCCGTCGACCACGTGGTTGTTCGTCACGATATAGTATTGATTCGAGTAGGAAATGACGAACCCTGAACCCAGGACTGTCTCGACCGCCGTCCCGGTTCCAAAGAGGCCGCTCCCCGTCACGAGCTCTTCACCCTGTATCGTCACCACGCTCGCGTTATCGACGGCATAGATGTGCTCCGCGTCGATGGAGCCGGATACAGAGACGTTTCCGGTCGTTGCGCCCGAAAGTGCGGCCAGCTGAGACTGAAGGAGACTGTTGGTGCCCCGGAGACTCGACACGGAGCTCTGCAGGCTGCTGATGGTCGCGCTGTTCGTATCGGTATGTGTCGCTGTCGCGTCAGCGAAATATACCACGGCTGCACCGAGGATGAGCACCAAGACGACTAGGGCCACTGTGATCCTGCGGCTTCCGGAAGAGACCCCTCTGTTCTGGATTCGTTTCCATGCTATCCATCCCACTAGCTCTTTCTATCCGCTGGGCCACTGCACAGGAGCATCCGTGACATGGCAGCGGAGGCGTAAAAGATCATATTTAGGAAATTTCCAGAATGGCTCCCAAATCTTTAGAGAATCTTTCGGCGCTGACCCGCCGGAACACACCACAGATGTCCAGATGCTCAGTCCATGATGCGTTGATCTCACCATGCAAAGGGACGACAGACCTCCGCTGTCGTTCTGTAACGTACGTATGGCTTGGGCGTATTGCTTCGCTCTGGCGACGAGAAGATCTTGCCGAGGTCCTGCCCACCCACCGACCGACTTTGGCATAAGGATGCGAACGGAAAGGCTGTCGTTCTCATCCTACCCTGATTGCTCAGGAAAGGTCAGCGCTGTTATATCCCGGTCATTCGTTCTGTCCGCTGAAGACGAGGTAGACCAAGTGGCAGAGAAACCCATCGGGAAGGACGTAGAGCACTGGGGCCAGGACTACTCGACATACTTCTGGAGCTCTAGCCCTCCCTTTCAGATGAAGTTCGAGATCGAGAAGACAACCGGAGTGCTTCTGGCACGCGACCCCGCGCAGACCACGAAGCTGACCTACTCGGGTTATGATAATCCCCCGATCATCGGCCGCGAGGTCCGACTCGGCTTCGAGGCGGCCCTACCAAAGGGGAACTGGTACTCGTTCCATTTCACAGCATGGGTTCCATGCACCTGGTATACAGAGGCCGAGTTCCGTCGCAACGCAGACCAGGCGTTCGGATACTGGATCCGCAAACTGCAGACAGCTCCGAGCCTTGGCCTCCTTGCTTCTGCCTCCCAGGAGCTGTACGACCTGCGGGTCCGCGAGGCCCTGGACGAGGAGGCGAGACTTGCAGCCCAGAAGGAGGACCCGGCGCCTGTCACGGCCCTTCAGCAGGAGGTTCTTGCCGAGCTGAGGAAGGGCAAGTCCTTCCGAACGGCGCACCACGAGGGTGGGACCACGATCTATTTCGACGGTAAGACCTTTGTTCGCTCGGACTACGGCGAGGAAGAGTCCCTGAATGTGCTCGGAACGGACGACGAGGCGCTGGACTGCATAAGGAAGTTCTACGACTGGGAGTCACGCAAGGACTCGTACCCTCACCGCCCGCCCGAACTGGAGGTATGGAAGTTCATTCAGAGACAGCTGATGTGAAACCATGAGGTGATGGCTCAGGTTGAGCGCGATTGACCTCTCGGGGTCCCTATCCGAGTCTTGCCACCATGGAATCTGAATGGATAAATGAACATAGCCTCGACCGCCAGACTCAGCAGATGCTTCGAGCATTTTGCCATCTACCAGATGCTTCCCACGTCTATCTTCAGATCCTGGCTGATGACCTTCACGCTGAAAGTCTGCTTCAGGGTCCCCTGCAACTCCCGCAGCTTTGACTCGAACAGGGGCTTGATATGCACATTCTCTTTCTCGACACGGGACTTGTCGCTCTCGAGCCGCGTCAACCTGTCATCGAGTTCGAACTGGTTCTTGCCGGTCGGGTCGGCGAGCTCTCTCGGGTTGCCTGCCACCTCGAGGATCAGGGGAGGCGCTCCGAGGTCGTGCACCCGTCTGAACCTGAGCCTGAACTCGAGGTAGAAATCGCCGCTCATGCCGTGTGACCAGATACCTATCTCCTTCAGGTGGTCCTTGGAGGCTCTGCTGGAGTCGGTCGCTCTTGAGAGCGCCTCCCTGTGGTTGTCCTCCCACTCTCGTTCTTTCGAGACCCGGTAGACCACGTTGTGGCCAAACCAAATGTCGTACACGGATCTTACACCTGTCTGCTCGAGGAATCTGCCCGCAGCAGTGAGAAAATCCACACCAGCCAGGCTGTCGACCTCCTTCTCAGGTTCTCCGGCTCGTTCCTCCACCCAGCCCAGGATGTCCGCCCTGGGTTCTGGAGTCTCCATCTGGTTGAGGTAGACCTGGAGCGTCGCCTTTGCAGCCAGGCCCTCTACTTGGTGCCCATGTGCCGGAGGGGGATAATAGAAGGCCACGATCGAATCTGGGGAAGCTGGTATAAAACGCTGAAGGCAGAGTTCCGGGTGGTCACCCGTCCGCGGCGGCTTCGGGAATCCATCACCGGAGGGTCCGTCAGGGCCCAGGCTAAATGAAGCCCATGCATGGAAATCTCTTCGGTCACAGCCATATGAGGCTCCAATCGAAGCCGGATCTAGGGCAGCGCGCCAAGCACAGTGATCAAAAGGTAGGTCCCAGGCAAGACAATGGGACCTAGGCATATCCAAGGTAGAGCACTGCGGCAAACCCGCTGACACGAGGGTTCAGTCTAAGCTACATGTCACGTTGCCTGCCATGCCCGAGCACATTCCAGAGGCCGGTCCAGAGTGTGAGGTGAGCCGACTCTCGTGAACGGGTTAGACGTTATTAGGGAGGTGACCAGCCGCCACATCCAGATGCAATCAGCGAGTCAGCCGTCGTCGGCCAACGTGCGGCACGAAGGGCTTCTGGAAGGTCACGTCGCGATAATAGGAGGAGGCACTTCAGGGATGGGCGAGACGGCAGCTTGGCGCTTTGCGAGAGAGGGAGCAAAGGTGGCCATACATTTCTCCGGCTCGACCGAGAATTCTGTCAAGAAGGCTGAACGGATCGTCGATGAGCTCACAAAGTCCGGCTTTGAAGCCATGAGCATAAGGGCCGGCATCACAGAATACGGGGACGTCAAGCGATGTGTGGATGAGGTGGTGTCGAGATGGGGGAAAGTCTCCTCGGTGGTTGACTTCGCGGGACTACCTTCATCGTTCGAGTTCTGGCAGGAAGATCCCCTGGACCTGTCGGATGAGGATCTGTTGAGCGCGGTAGGAGTCGACTTCATCGGGTCATATCATTTCATCAGGGCTGCCCGGGAATACATGAAGAAAGAGCACTACGGGAAAATCGTCCTGATCAGTTCCAGCCCCACCATCTACGGCGACGATTCGGGCTACAGGTACATCCTGGCCAAGGACCTCAACCGGATCACGGTAAAGTCCCTCGCAACGAAACTCATCAGGGAGTACGGCATATATCTGAACGCCATAGCGCCAGGGACGATCGATACACCTGCCAACAGAGTAAACTACAGCAAAGAAGGGTGGGGCGAGCTCGTCGGGGCGATACCGATCGGCCGCGCCGGACTGCCTGACGAGATCGCGGGGGTCGCGCTGTTCTTGTGCTCTCATCTGTCAGACTTTGTGGTCGGGCAGACCATCGTCGCAGACGGTGGAGAGATCAGGCCATAACGATTCGAGGAACCCTGACCTCGGTCTCAAAAACCTCAGCCGGGGGTCCAGTTGTCAGGGTCGTACTCCTTGTAGTCCAATAACAGCTCCTCTCCCGCATTGATCGACCTGACGGCGAACAGACTAGCCGTTCTCTTCGTGATATCGATCGAGAATCGGACATTGGGCAGCCGACCGTGATCCAAGAAATTGGACCAGTATTCATCGCTCTCTTCGTCCTCTTCGTCCCAGAACAGCCGTTGTCCCTCGGGGGTCCTCCCGATGATCATGGCCCATCTCTTCCAAGGTGGAGATCTGGGGGTAGTCGTGACGAACATGTGGGACATCGAGTGAATGAGTTCTCCCGACCCGAAATCCCTGATCGCGAACACACCCCTGCCGTGGGGGCAAACCTTGACCTCCAACAGGCCCTCTATCTTTTCTAAAGCAAGTCACGCCCGAAGAAACCGGTGACCGCCTCCACTAAAATTCCTTGGCTGATGATGATCTGAGGGCGAGAACCGTCAGAGACTACGACCTTGATCGCTTCAATGGCCGCGGAACAGAACGAAAAGCCGGTAACCCGGGACCTCAGGCATTTCAATAGTCCCCTGGCTTCAGGCAGGGCAACGACGATGTCTCTGGAGGAGGCGCGACAGGCTCCGGTCGGCATGGGCTAGGAAATCACGTCTGTCTCCGGGCGATTCCTGCGATAGCGTTATGAGGCGCGAGCACGACGATAACAGGCGCGAATGACCTCCTTCTTCAACGAATCCTACAAGGGCACGCCACCATGGGATCTGGGCCGTCCTCAGGCCGAGTTCGTCAGACTTGTGAAGGATGGCAAGATCAGGGGAAGGACCCTTGACGTCGGTTGCGGCACGGGAGAAAACGCGATGCTCTTCGCAGGTCTCGGTCTGGAGGTGTGGGGACTGGATGGGGCTCCACTGGCGATCGAGAAGGCAAAGAGAAAGGCCTCGGAGAGAGGGTCCACAGCGACCTTCCTCGTCGGGGATGCCCTCCGGCTGGAGACGCTGAACCAGAGGTTCGATACCATAACCGACTCTGGTCCCTTCCATGTCTTCTCAGACGAGGAACGGATACTCTTCGTGAAGAGTCTCCGGTCCGCGCTGAACAAGGGTGGCACATACTTGATGCTCTGTTTTAGCGACAAGGAACCCGCAGGCTGGGGAGGTCCAAGGCGCGTCTCCCAGGAGGAGATCAGGGCTACGTTCACGGACGGCTGGAAGATAGACTGGATTAGGGAAGCGAGATTCGAGAGTACGTTTCACGAGGACGGAGGCCGTGCGTTGCTCTCCTCCATAACCTCGGTCTAGATGGACACAGCGGTAGAATCACGAGCGAGTGGCCGAGCGAAGTCGTCCTTCAAGATCGAGTGAGGGTGGGGGCCGACGATTGACAGAACGTCTCATCCGTATCATATATAGCGACATTCCTGCAGAGGACTATCGTTCACATGGAATCTGGATCGACTGGGGAGCCCGAAAAGGCAGGTCTGTCCTCGAAACGGCTGGAGCTTGCCTATGGAATCTGGCGCAAGGCCGTCGAAGAGGGGAAGGTTATGGGATGTACCCTCCGGATCAGCAAGGACGGGAAGCCTCTGGAACCGCAGGCCTTGGGAAGGAAGACGATCGAAGGAGACTCCCCGGTCCAGCCTGACACGATCTTCCTGGTCGCTTCCGTCACAAAACCCGTGACGGCCACGGCTGCCATGATGCTCGTGGAGCGGGGCAGCATCCGGCTCGACGATCCTGTCTGCTCCATAGTGCCGGAGTTCGGTGACGGAGGTCGGAGAGACAGGATACTGGTGCGCCACCTCCTCACGCACACCAGCGGCCTGCCAGACCAGCTGCCCGAGAACAGAGAGCTGAGGTCAAATCATGCCACCCTCGACGATTTCCTGCGGAAGATCTACAAGACACCTATCCTCTTCGAGCCGGGTACCAGCTTCAGCTACTCGAGCTCTGGGATGGCCATGCTGATGGACATAGTCCAGCACGTCTCGGGGCTGTCTCTCGCCGAGTTCGGGCGCCGTGAGATCTTCCAGCCCCTGGGCATGGACGACACCTCGTTCGGGGTCAACTGGGACAAGTCGGAGAGGGTCAGCCAGATCAACATCCCGACCTCGAGCTTCCAGTACGGGGAGGCAGACGCCGTCAACTGGAACTGGAACAGCCGATACTGGTGGAGCCTTGGGTCCCCGTGGGGAGGGATGGCCTCGACGCAGGCCGACCTGACCAAGTTTCTGAGCATGTTCCTGAAAGGAGGGGGCCTGGGCGCCAGACAGATCTTGAGCCCGGAGACGGTACGAGCCATGACAAGCGACCAGGTCGAGGCCTTCCCGTCGATCCCGAAGGAGGTCAGGCACGGCCATCCCTGGGGGCTCGGATGGCAGCTGAAGACGCCGTTCAATGCGATGTTCGGAGACCTCGTCTCGCCCAGGACGTTCGGCCACTGGGGCGCGACTGGGACGCTAGTATGGGCCGACCCTCGGACCTCGTTGACCTGCGTGATCCTGACGAATCAGCCATTCGAAGGAATAGCCACGCTGATGGGCCGGTTCTCGAACGCCGTCGCAGGATCTGTTGTGGCACCCCGCAGCTTGTCTCTTCCCGACAGGTAACCCGTGATCCTCCCTTCAGGTCCTTGACCGTCACTTATGGTTCGGTAAGTCAGATGGTCCCGACGAGGGCGAGACATGTAAACAGCCCTGGTCGATCAGATTCGGTGCGGTCCTGCTGGCCTAGTTGGTCGGAGTCACGGTGTACGTATAGGATATCCCACCCGAAAGGTTCTCGGATATCGTTACCGGAGCCACAGAGATCGCGAGGGTGAGCTCGTTCGGATAGATGGCCAGGTATGGGTCGGTGTTACCCGTCGCAAAGACACCCGTCGTGGGACCTGTGCAGGTCAGCGGCACGGTAAAGTTCGCAGGGATGGGGTTTCCGATGAAGACCGTGAGGTTCCCACCAAGCAGAGTGGTCGCATCAGTGATGTTGAATGTGTATGGGAAGCTTGTCTGTCCGCTACAGAAGCCCGTGGTCGTCACCGTGAGTATGCCGTGCCCGCTTCCGCTTCCCGTGAGACCGCCAGAGGTGAGGGAGAAGGTGAACGAACCCGAGCCGTTCTGCACCGAGCCATAGGTCTGGACCGTGTCGTTGTTGCTGAACGTCCTCTCTCCGCTCGGACCCAGCGGGTTGATGAACTGGAACGTACCGCTGTAGGTCTTCAGCCCTGATACGGCCGTCGTCGAGCTGGTTGAGATGGCGGTAGTAGCCGTCGAATGGGAGGAGCTGCTGCTGGACGTCCGAGTCGAACTAACGCTGCTGGAGGTTGCCGGAGCTTTGGCGTTTACCAGATAGAATCCGGCCGCAATGGCACCGGTGAGGACTATTACGACCGCGATCACTATCACTAACGTCGCAATCGCAGGCCGTTGTCGCGTCCGGAGAGGACCACCTGAGGCTGCTGCTTGAAGTAGCAATGTCGAATTACTCGAGTGAACGCTTTTTTGTGCGATAATAAGCTTTGAGAATGCTCCATCCGTGAGCCCTTTGCTGCGATGTCAGACCACATTCTCGAGAACATAAGATGGGGGTATGCCCTAGAGCAAGAAGTCAGCGACTATCAACGCAAGCATAAGCAGGGGCAGGAAGAGCGCGCTGATGTCGTTGAGGCGCTTGACCAGCTGTGCCCCTCTCACGCCCTTTATCGTCGCGAGGCTCACGGTAACGAGCAGCGAGTAGACCAGGACGATGTAGAGGCTGATCATCAGCTTGTCTGCCAGCGTGAGGAACCCGAACTGGGGGATGCCCGAGGTCAGGTCGATCTGGAATGCCACAGCCGTGAGCAGCGTCGTCACGTTCAGCCCCAGCCTGGCGCCGAACTCGGCAGGTTTGATGAGGAATGAGATCATGGCGATGACAAGGATGAGCAGAATGGGGATGAAGGTTCCCACGATCGCGGAGAGCAACGGCCTCTGGATCGGGATGGAGACTATGAACCGGGAGTAGGTCTCGGTGTAGTTCTGGTTCGGCTCGCCAAAGGTCGTGTTGTAGAAGTGATTGATTATGTAGACGTCGACGGGCGATGTCGGCAGCTGCCAACCCTGAAGGCTGACCTGCGGGTCGATGCGGCTCTCCGGGTCGGGAGAGTAGACTAGAACGCTCACGTCGTGGTCCTGGTCCTCGATCTCGATGGTCAGGTCGTGGTGGTCGAACGGATATTTCTGCAGGTTCACCGGGTCTGTCATCGAAGCCTGGATTCGGTAGATCAGATAGTTGTAGTCCCCAGTCAGGTTCTGGTTGGACTGGATGAGCGTCTCCTTGGTGATCGCCCCGTTCATCAGCTCGAAACCGCTCGGCAGAGGCGCGGAGGATGAGTTGTCCGACCAGTTCCCATGCCAGGAGAACCACAGGTAAAAGTCGGCGGAGAACGTACCCTGTCCGACGCTAAAGTCGCTGATGCTCAGGACGTAGGCTCCTACGGTCACATCGGTGGGAGAAGGCTGCGTCTGAGCGTGCGCGGGAGAGACCATGCAGAGGAAGGACACGAGCAGGAGGGCGGCCACGAGGGGCGCTGCAAGCTTCTGGCTCCGCATCAGCGGCGTGGCGCCGTTCATCCCTGATATAAACTGCGATTGTCCGAGCGCCCTCGCTGGGAGCCGAGGACAAATCAAGGATGAGGGCGACTGGACTCGTCCTGGTTCCCATGTTTGAGCTCGGCGCGCTTAATAGTCAATTTCGCACGAGTGATGAGACCTTGGTTAGAACTGCGATTCTGGACCTCAACCTCGCCGCCGAACAAAATCGCTGGGTCATCGGCATCCCTCCGTCCGTGCCCGAAGGCTCCAGTTTTTCTTCCAGGGTCATCCAGGTGAACTACCAGAAGCGACCCACAAAAGAGGGGCTCTTGAAGAAGGAAAAGAGGCACTCACACCCCGAGCCGATCGAGGAGCTCTATCTCGTGCTGAGGGGGACTCTCGAGGTGGAGGTCGAGAAGGAGAGGCTCACCGTCGGTGAACGGCAAATCCTCTGCGTCCCCCCGGACAGGTGCCACAGGGTGGTCGACCTTTCCGACGACGCGGAATTTCTTGTCTTTAGAGCCCCCCTATCGACCGACAAGACAAAGAAGGAGTGTCCGGAGATCAGCGATGGGAATAGGAGTCCTGACGTCCTCTAGGCCTTCAGGTCTCAGCCGATCTTCAGCATCTCTTCAATCTTCTTCAGCTTCGTCTCCGAGTCCCAGACCACATCTTTTGTGATCAGCTTCGTATAGCACTTCTCCCCGACAGGGATCTGCATCCCCGTCACGGAGACGATCGACTTTTCCTTATCGCATATCTTGCATTCAGACATGTCTTACTACTATGGTACTGCAGATAAGGGGCACGAAAGCGAAGAGCACAACAACTATCGCTGCGCTCGCACGGCCTGTAGATAAGCTTCCTTCGGCCTTCAAAGCACTTACGCGCTTCACCTCCAATCTGAGATCTCTGCCGACGAAGATCGATCGACCATGGGCCTGTGGAAGACCACCGGCTCCATAGTATCGCTGGCGTTCGGTCGACCCGGTCATCGAAGCCGGCTGAGGGTGTTAAATAGCAGGGAATGCACCCGAGCAGCAAGGCGGGTGAGTGGACCTCCATCCGTTCCGCCGTAATACAAATCCCGGAGCTGGAGGAGAACAAAAAACGCTAAAATCAGAAAATGAGGTGCCCGTATCGGAGGTATTCCTGAGTGTGCAGGGCGAAGGAGTCCACGCAGGTACGCCCAGCATCTTCGTGCGCACGTATTACTGCAACCTGACGTGCACCTGGTGCGACACGAAATTCACCTGGATGGACCAGAACACCTCCAAGCCGGGGATCAACTATGACCCGCTGACCCACGACCAGCTCATGAAGAAAGTGCTGGAGTATCACCCTTGCAAACACCTCGTCCTGACCGGCGGCGAACCGCTCTTGCATCAAAGAGTCCTTGCACCGCTCCTCTCGAGCCTGAAGCGATCTGGATTCTTCATCGAGGTCGAGACCAACGGGACCATAGCGCCCAGCCCAGAAACGATCGAGTACGTCGACTGCTTCAACGTCTCGCCGAAGATCGCCAACAGCCTCGTCGACGAACGCCTCAGAATTCGTCCCGAATCGCTCCCGCCATTTGTCAAGTCCGAAAAGGCATGGTTCAAGTTCGTCATCTGCAACGACGAAGATCTCAGCCAGGTAGAAGACCTGATCTCCAGGTTCGCCATCCCCCGGGAACGGGTATTGTTGATGCCAGAAGGAATCGATGCACCTACGCTCCTGGAAAGAAGCAGGTGGCTCGTGGGGATCTGCATGCAGAAAGGTTTCCGCTTCTCGCCACGTCTTCACATCCTCCTCTTCGGAAACAAGAAGGGTACCTGATCTATAGATCACCCCTGGCCGCAAGACTGCGGGGCAAGATTAGTTATGACGATATTGGATTCATCGCAAGGGTACGACCATGGACGTCATCCGAGTTTCCAAGACCATTGATGCGCCGCTGCGCTATGTCTACGACTGGTGCACCGATTTCCGTGAAGACGACCCTCAGATTACAGGATCCAAGAGCCAGAGAAAGGTTCTGGAGAAGACAAAGAAGAGGGTGATCTGCGTCCAGATCTACCAGGGAGCAGACGGTAATCAGAAGGTGGCTCTCAACATCGTCAGCCTGAAACCCCCGATTCGTGGCATCTTGATTACTTTGGAGAGGAGGATGATGAGACGGCGTCTATCGTCTCAAGAATCTGGGCAAGAACAAGACCAGACTTGACATGGTCTTCAAAGAAAAGTGGAAGAATATCGCAAAGGTTCCGACGATAGATGAGCAGCTGAAGAGTACCAACAAGGCATGGGACCAGTTTGTGGAAGCGCTTGAAAATGACTACAACTCACCGAGGAAATGATTCCGGATTCTGTCTTCGTTCGCGAGACCCGGCGCCAGACTCATTCTGGTCGATCCATCTGAAGGATCGAGGGCCCATCGTCTGTCCATCGGTCAGTGAATTGGCGCCAATCGGCGCGTGGGGCTCAGGTCGCCGGCGCGCTTCAAGCCGATAGGATGCCCAAGAAAGAATGCAAGAGGGAGAAGACAGACTGCGGTACATCATTGAAGGACAAGGACAACAACTCACTTTGACGCCCAGAAGATAGAAGAACTGCGAGAACCCACGGCGCCAAAAAGCCTCTTCGGGACTCGAGCCCTTTGAAAGTTGCAAACGCCGGGACTTCAATAGAACGGTCAGACCTCCGTGGCATCGGATAGATTTTTATCCGTTGTATGGGTTAGAGCCAATACGTGACCATCGGCTCAGCGACAGAAAACGGTCCCATAGTGATAGAGACCAGAGACGAGCTGATCTACATGCTCTCGGAGGCCGCCGCCCTCGAGCACATGGTAATGTGCGGGTACCTCTTCACCTCCTTTACTCTCAAGGACCGTGATGACGAGGGCCTGAGCCCCGCTCAGTCTGAAGCCGTCAAGCGCTGGGATAGTGCCATCTCCGGCGTCGCGATCCAGGAGATGCTGCATCTGGCCCTAGTCAACAACCTTCTCACCTCGATCGGGGCCGCCCCCTACTTCGCACGTCCAAATTTTCCGCATCCAGGAAGATACTTCGCGCCCGAGGTTCAGCTGGCCCTCCTCCCGTTTGGAGAGAGGGCTCTGCGCCACTTCCTCTATCTGGAACGGCCGGACTCGGCCGATGTGCAGGATGCGCCCGGTTTCGACCTGCTCTCCGCTGCCGTCCCGAATACGGTCGGCGACGAGATAGTCCCGGAGGCACAGAGCTACTCGACCGTCGGAGATCTGTATCGAGGGATCGAAAACGGCTTCGTTCACATGACACGGAAGCTCGGCGAGAGCCGACTGTTCGTCGGCTCGGCTCGGACACAGGCGACGCAGAGGTACTTTGGTTGGCCAGAGCTAGTAACGATCACAGACCTTGCATCTTCAAAACGAGCGATCGAGACGATCATCACCGAAGGCGAGGGTGCACGCGGCCACTGGGAGAACGCGCACTTTGGAAAGTTCTACCGTGTCCTGAACGAGTACCTGGAGTTCAAGCGGGAAGACCCGAGATTCGAACCTGCACGTCCGGCAATCCCTGCGTGCGTCAGGCCATCCTTTGACATGAGGAAGATGGCGAAGATCACCGACCCTTTCACTGCAGGCGTATCCAACCTCTTCAACGCTAACTACGAGCTCGCGCTCCAGCTGCTGTGCAGGTTCTTCATGCACACGGAAACGACTGGAACAGAGCTGCAAACGCTGAGCGGCTCTGCTGTAGGGACGATGGTCCAGGTCCTGAGGCCTCTCGGGAAGCTGCTGACGAGATTGCCAGTCGGGGAATACCACCACGGTCAGACCGCAGGACCCTCCTTCGAGATGTACCGCAAGGAGTATCTCCTCCCTCATAAGGAGGCGGCCTGGATTCTGTTGCACGAAAGGGCAGCCGAGCAGGCTGCGTACTGCCGCGACCTGGCCGACCGGGCTCCTGGAGATCTCGGCCTGAGTTCGGTCGGTACAGACATCGAGAAACTGGCTGCGGTGCTGGAACCGCACGCGCTCGCTGGCCGACGGGCTATCGAGTCGGGATAACGCTCGGATGCATATGTCAGGATAGTTAGTTGGATGGATGATTGATTCTGACTCTCTTCCCGATCTGACATCACGGAAGCATCTGAGGCCTCACGACCGTCCCGATTTCCTGCAGCACCACACCGGTCAGATTCCAATCCTGGGACACGAGCCGGATCATGACTAACAGTTTTTTACACGCAAACGGAGAGATGAGCCCATGAAAGCAGACGTGGGCATCGCCCTTCGGTCGACGGTATTTCCCCCGAATCTGATAGTCCCCATATCCGCAGAGATCGACGCCTCGTTCTCCTCAGTATGGTTTCCGGCAGTCAGCGCGCATCTCGATCCTCTCGACCTGTGCGCCCTCTCCCTCGGCGCCACAAAGCGACTAAGTGCGGCCACGGGGGTCATAAGACTCCCCGAGCACGACCTTGCCCTCCTTGCGAGACGCGCCGATGCACTGGGCGAGACCTCGGGAGACCGATTCATCCTGGGGGTGGGTACCGGTCATCTGAGGGGGCGGACTGCGGTGAACCAGCTCGTGGAGCTCACAAAGAAGCTGCGAGCGAGTTACCAGAGAACCCCGCCGGTCCCAGTCTACTTTGCCGCGCTCGGCCCCAGGATGGTTCAGGCAGCGTTCCAGAATGCTGACGGTGCTCTTCTTAACTTCTGTTCACCGCGATACGCTTCCAAAGTCACCTCGCGACACGTCTCCAAGAAAAGAGATGGCTTCCGGGTTGCGTGCTACGTCAAGCTCTTCTTCTCGGAGGATGAAAGCGAAGCCAGGCGGATGCTGGTGGATGAGTTCATCCACTACGACTCCCTCCCACAGTATCACAAGATGTTCGAGGCGATGGGTATATCGAAGACGCTCGAAGCCTTCAGGAGTACAACAGAGATAGCTGAAGGTCACATCACCGAGGAGATCTTGGAGATCTCGATGGACAACCCCACGCAGAAGGAGGTCCTTGAACTCCTGGAAAGATTCAGGGAGGCAGGAGTGGATACCCCTGTGGTCTATCCGTACGTGGCCGGTAGCGACGACTACAAGCTACAACTCGTAAAGAATCTGTGTAGCTGGCTGTAGCGGTAGGGGACGTCTCCGTGGGAGGAGGCGGCCTGTCTTCCGGCAGGGGCGACGGGATACGCATCTGACCGTCCGTCCACAGGTTTATCTAGGGTCGGGCCGCCCGACGATTCGATTGGCCCCTGCGTTAGGTCCCTGCGTCCTCGAAGGGAACCACGTCCGCCTGGAGCCGTTGCGGCCGTCGCATGCGAGGGGACTGTTCGCAGCAGCGCAGGATTCGGACTGGACCTGGATGTCTATGGACCCGAGGGAGAAGGAGGCCATGGACGACTGGATCGAGATCGCACTCGGCACGGAAGAACGGGGCCTCGAACACCCGTTCACGGTCTTCAGCAGAGATGAGCACAGGGTCCTTGGCAGCACCCGGTACATGGACGTCCGTCCTCTTCACCGGGGCGTCGAGATCGGTATGACCTGGTACACCTCCCAGGTCTGGGGGACGGCAGTCAATCCGGAGTGCAAGTTCCTGCTGTTGCAGCATGCCTTCGAGGACTGGAACGCCGTGCGCGTACAGCTGAAGACGGATGGCAACAACGTCCACTCCCAGAAAGCGATCCTCAAGCTGGGCGCCAGGTTCGAAGGCAGGCTAAGAAACCACCGCGTGCGACGCGACGGCAGCCCCGGCGACAGCATGATGTACTCGATCACCGATGGGGACTGGAGAGAGAGCGTCAAGAAGTCGCTAAGGAAGAGGATCGACGATCTTGGCATCGCGGAGGCCTAGCGCCCCGCCTCCATCTCTCCGCATCCTGACCATCGATGGCTCGAAGGCTGATCAGGGATCTCATCTCTCCGCAGCCTAGGACGTCTCTGCGACGGACACACGTGTGTATTCCTTTATTAATAATATTCTTGGGTGAATATGCGTTTTAGGAATTCTTATAAACGCGCCCGCTGCCAGTCCGGTTCATGTCGACAAAAAGACTGGACACACTGGCTCTGCACGCAGGGCAGGAAGCCCCTGACCCGACGACCGGAGCGAGAGCGGTCCCGATATACCAGACCACCTCGTTCGTCTTCAAGAGCACCGAGCACGCTGCAAACCTCTTCGCACTAAAGGAATTCGGGAACATCTACACCCGCATAATGAACCCGACCACCGATGTCTTCGAAAGAAGGATCGCCGCTCTCGAAGGAGGTTCGGGTGCGTTGGCGGTGGGCTCAGGACAGGCGGCGCAGGCACTGGCCCTGCTGGCGATCACCCAGCTCGGCGACGAGATCGTCTCCGCCAATAATCTCTATGGAGGGACATACCAGCAATTCCATTACACCTTCCCCAAGCTCGGCAGAAAAGTGAAGTTTGTGGATTCCACCAAGCCGGAGGACTTTAGGAAGGCGATCACGGAGAAGACAAGGGCGATATACGCTGAGACGATCGGCAACCCGAAACTGGACGTACCTGATTTCGCGGCGATCGCGAAGATAGCGCACGATGCAGGCATCCCATTCGTGGTCGACAACACCGTGGGCGTCGGTCTGGTCAGGCCGATAGACTATGGAGCGGACATAATAGTCGCGTCTGCGACCAAGTACATAGGGGGACATGGGACGTCCATAGGTGGCATCATCGTCGATGGAGGAAAGTTCGATTATGGAAGGGGGAAGTTCCCCGAGTTCACGGAGCCTGATCCGAGCTACCACGGGCTGAAGTTCTGGGATGTATTCGGAAACTTCCCGGGCCTCGGGAACGTGGCGTTCATAATCAAGACCAGGGTCCAGCTGCTGAGGGACCTCGGCCCCTCGTTGAGCCCGTTCAACTCGTTCCTCTTCCTCCAGGGCCTCGAGACCCTGCCGCTGAGGCAGCGGAAGCACTCCGAGAACGCACTCAAGGTCGCAAGGTTCCTGAAGAGCCATCCTTCGGTGTCGTGGGTCAACTACCCCGGACTGGAAGAGCACCCCAGCCACGCGCTGGCCCACAAGTATCTCGGTGACAACTACGGCGGCCTCGTCGGCTTTGGGATCAAGGGCGGACTGGAGTCTGGCAAGAAGTTCATCGACTCGGTGAAACTGTTCTCTCATCTGGCGAACATAGGTGACTCCAAGAGCCTGGTGATCCATCCGGCGTCGACGACGCACCAGCAGCTCTCCGAGGCGGAACAGAAGGAGACAGGCGTGTCATCTGACTACATCCGGCTCTCAGTGGGTATAGAGGACTTCGAGGACATCAGGGAAGACATCGATCAGGCGCTGCGGGCCGCCGCGGCGAACTAGGTCCGGGCACCCGTCGATGGATGGCCCACCTCTGCATCGGCGGAGACGATGAGGATGGCAGGAAGCACTCAGACGGTGGGGAACGTGAAGACTCAGTTCTTCACGTTCGCAGAACCCCCGGGGGAGCTCCTGCTCGAGTCCGGCGAGAAGCTCGGCCCGATCACCCTGGCCTATGAAACGTACGGCAGACTCAACGATGAAAAGTCCAACGCGGTCCTGGTGGTTCACGCCCTCTCGGGGGACGCCCACGCGGCCGGATTCCTCGAAGGCGAAAAGAGCCCGGGCTGGTGGGATGACATGATAGGTCCCGGCAAGGGGCTGGATACGGAGAAGTACTTCATCATCAGCTCGAACGTGCTGGGAGGGTGCAAGGGCTCTACGGGCCCAGGGTCGACAGATCCAAGGACGGGCAAACGGTACGGCCTCGAGTTCCCGATAGTGACCATCAAAGATATGGTAAGCGCGCAGAGCCGCCTGATCGAGAGCCTCGGGATCCAGAGACTCCTCGCCGTCGTGGGCGGTTCCATGGGCGGGATGCAGGTCCTGCAGTGGATGGTCTCCTACCCGGACAGGGTGCGCGCGGCCATCCCGATCGCAACTACGCTGAAGCACGCCCCCCAGCAGATCGCCTTCGATGAGGTCGGCAGACAGGCGATAATGGCCGACAGTAACTGGAAGGACGGCGACTACTACGGCGGACCTCTTCCTTCGAAGGGCCTGGCCGTCGCGAGGATGGTCGGCCACATCACCTACATGAGCGATGCCTCGATGGCTCAGAAGTTCGGCAGGCGTCTCAAGGTCGAAGAACGGCCCAGCAAGTTCGGGGCCGATTTCGAGGTGGAAGGGTACCTCCGATACAGGGGAGACAACTTCGTCAAGAGGTTCGACGCGAACTCCTATCTTTACATAACCAAGGCCATGGATTATTTCGATCTTCTGGCCGAGAGAAGGATACAGGACGTCTTCGGAGGGGTACGGGCGCGAGTCCTCGTCATAGCGTTCAAGTCCGACTGGCTCTACCCTGCGTATCAATCGCAGGAGATCGTGAGGGCGTGCAAGCTGGCCGGCGTGGACGCCACCTACTGCGAGATCGACTCGACCTACGGTCACGACGCGTTCCTCCTCGAGGTAGAGGAAGAAACTCACCTCATCCGGCATTTCCTAAGGACTGCCGCATCAAACGGGGACGACGAGCGATACGGGAGGGCGTCTAATGGGATTAGAGCACAGAATCATCCTTAGCTGGGTCGACCCGGGTTCGACCGTGCTGGAACTGGGCTGCGGCGATGGGATGCTGTTGTCCCTGCTTGCAGACGAGAAGCAGGTCCACGCTCAGGGTATCGAGATCGACGCGAAGGCCGTACGCGAGTGCGTGGCGAAGGGCCTTAGCGTCTTTCAGGAAGACATAGAGAGCGGCCTGTCAGAATACCCTGACAAGTCCTTTGACTTTACGATACTGGACCAGAGCCTGCAGCAGCTCAAGAAGCCTGACCATGCCCTGAAGGAAGCCCTGAGGGTGGGCAAGAAGATCATCATCAGCTTCCCCAACTTCGCGTACTATACCGTCAGGCTCCAGATTCTCTTCGGAGGGAGGGTGCCGGTCACTCCGGCGCTTCCCCACGAGTGGTATGACACGCCAAACCTCCACTTTCTGAGCATCTCGAACTTCGTTGAATACTGCAAGAAGAGGGACTTCAAGATAGAAAAGTCGGCCTTCATCCGAAACGGGAAGGAGGTAAGAGCCCTCCCGAACCTGTTGGCGGAGCTTGGCCTGTTCCTTATCTCGCAGTAGAACGGACCTCTAGGCGCGATGAGAGCAGGTGAAGGCTGCCATGCAGCCGCGCAGGTTCGAGCTACGCAACCGGTCGTTCCTCAAACATCCTGCAAAAAGTGCTCTTGCTGGACTAGTTCCTGCCGATCGACTCTGAGCTGAATGTCCCGCTGATCTCATCGTGCATGAGCTGGACAGTCCCGACACCGTTCTTCCTCATGATCAGTCTTATCGGGTTCCCGAGTCCTTCAACGATAATCGCTTCCCCTCCCTGGTCATCTCTCCTCAGTGTGATGACGCGTTTGTCTATCGTCGGTCCCTGTGACGGGACCGAACCAGGTCTCCGTACACCTACCGTGATCTCCATCGCATCCTCCCCGGATTCCTGTAGATCGCGTATCTCCTCGCTGAGGAAGGCAGATGCATCGTCGGCGTTCCTCAGGCCATCGGCTGGGATGATTCTCAACTACCCGCCCACCAGCTCATCGATGAACGACAGTCTGGAGAGACCGACAAGACCTTCCAATCGCATCACGTACTCCGGCTTACCACGGTCTGTGAGTCCTTGGTGTCTCGTGTGGGCTTTGTGGTGATCTTTGCCTCTCTTGCGGCCGCTCTGCTCTGGTCGATCTCCTCCTGCAGGACCTCGTAGGCCCGAGGGCCGTCGGACCTCTTCAGAATCAAGACCGTCTCCTCACCGATGTAGGTCTGCCGTATGTCGATCCCATGCCGATAGAGCAGCTCGGCGAGGAACAGTCCGAACTCGGGAGCTACCTCGGCTTCGGATGGCAGATGGATGTCCAGTCTCGACAGCGCCGTCGTCTCTCGGGTGATCTCGAATCCCTCGAGCGACGCCCTGATGAGCGACTCGTATTCGCTCTCATCAGCGATCAGCTTGATGGAGTTCGAAAGCTGAAACATCCTGGTGGGCTCGCTAAGGCTCGGAGAGAGCTCGCCTATGCGCTTCGCTATTTCGTAGAGCTCGGACTTTCTGGCCCTGATGGTTACGCCGACCACGTCGCTCGCCAGGGATATCCTCGCGCGTCCCAGAACGGAGACTGGCTTCTCCCTTGTGGGTCTTTCAATGGTCTCAGAAAATCTCGTTATCGCGACCACGATCGTGTTTATCGTCGTCGATTTTCCCGCCAACTTCTCCACCTCGGGCTTTATGCTGCCGGCAACCGCATGGTAGTTCACCAGCTTGCGCTTGAAGCACTCGTAGAGCGCCAGGTCCCGTGTGATTATGGACGCCACTACGGTCGGTATCGAAGGGGTATCTCGTGGCATTTCCAATGCTGCGTATCTGTAATACTTAACCGTTTTGAACAGATAGATGTATATAGTGAGTAATGATTATTACAACCAGGGAACGCATGTGAATATCTATAATCAAACAACTCAAACAGTGATACCGGAGCTCGACAGAGGGACTACGGGTTACTTTGAAGGTCAAACGGCCAGACTCGGCACGGCTAACCTCCGGTGAATAGAATGACAGAAGCGTCATACGTAACGAGCTCCAGCGGCCAGCAGGTTATCGTCCTGAAGCAGGGGGGCGCAAGCAACCGGGCAAGGAAGGCGCAGAGCAACAACATCGCCGCGGCCAAGCTGATCGCCGAGATGGTGAGAACCTCACTCGGCCCGAGAGGGATGGACAAGATGCTCGTGGACGG
>JAPCJS010000170.1 GCA_027886825.1 Nitrososphaerota archaeon | reverse complement strand
TACTGGGTCTCGCCGACCACCCCCACGTTCCCCTCGACCGACTGGATCAGCGAGCACCTGATCTATACCCACGCCTCCAAGGTCCTCGTTATCAACACGCACAACGGCTCCGTGGTGAACGCGACGAGCGCCTTCGACATTCCCACCGAGCCCCTGATCTACTACGGCGAGGGAGCGGGCTTCAACCAGTCCGTCTACGTGCACATCCCCGGCTATGACGAGGTCCAGAACACCTCCTACCCGGGGACACCCGACTACGTCCTGGGCGGCTGGCAGAAGTCCCTGTGGTTCACCTTCTCGGAGGGACAGCTCGGGTTCGCCTTCTCGAGCAAGTCGATCGACATGCTCTGGAACCGGAACATCTTCACGAGGGTCGGGGACATACTCATCCCCGGCCTGACGATGGACCCGGCGGCCTACATCGTCTCGGACGGCAAGAACCTGTACTATGCGGTACAGATCTACATCAAATCCCCGCTCCAGTCCGGCTTCTCCGCCAGCCCCTACCTGAGGTTCTTCGGGGTCGTGCTCGTCAACATCCAGGACGGGTCGATGCAGGGGTACACGGTCTCGAACCTTATGGGCGGGGTGAACGGAACGGACTTTCTCACGCAGTACTACCAGAACTACTACGGCAGCTGGAAGGCGCCTCCCGCGTGGCTGGTGCCGCAGATACGCTATCCGGAGCAGCTGCTCGGGACAACCAACGTCCCAGGTCAGCTCGACTATGACTTTGTCTACCACGTGAGCGACCCATTCATCTTCAGGTCGGGCACCCAGTTCTATGAGCGTCCGGAGAACAACTCGGTCCAGTATATCCCGTTCGCCGTGGGCAACAGCACCTACTTTGTCGGGATGCAGCTCGTCCAGTATCTGGGCGCCGTGAGCAAGAACCTCGCCGGCCTGTACATCGCATACGGAGGGGACAAGCTGGGGCAGATCGACATCTACCAGAACCCGTCCGCGTCAACGCCGATAATAGGGCCCTCGGCGGCCCAGAACGCCCTCACGACCAACCAGGCCGTCAGGACACAGCTAACGCTCCTGCCGAACTACAGGATCGGTTCCTACCTCCTCTACTCTGTGGGCGGGCAGCTCACGTACTTCGTCGCCGTGTACACGAACCCCGGGACGTCGGGGGTGGTCACGCAGCTGCCGTTCATGACAGCGGTGAACCCGAACTCGGGGATAGTGGGGGTCGGTTCCGGCGCCACCGCGGCGTTCACGGACCTGGGCACCGGCGTCACCATACCTATCACGACCCAGGACCGGGGGACGACCATCCACCAGATCGACAGCCTGATAGCCTCGCAGGGGTATACGCTCGTGAACGCCACGTCCGTGAACCCGACCGTCTGGGTGAACGTGGGGAAGGTCTCGTACAGTGCCGTAGGTCCGAACGCGACGATCGCCCAAGTGACCAGCCTGCTCCAGAACTATGGCAAGGGGAGCGTGGCGAACATGGTCTACGCCTGGATAGACAGCTCAGGGAACCTGAACTTCGGCCTACTCAGCGTCCCCGCCCAGGGAGTCACCGAGCTGCACTACGTGACGATCACGCCGTGAGCGCGTGTGTAAATAAAAAGCCTCAGCGTCTGGCGAACAGGACCACGACTATCAGGATCAGAGCGATGAGGCCCAGCGCTATGAGCCGGAGCGTCCCGTTCCGCTCCCAGATCATCACGTTCGCGTTGATCCGGACGAAGGGGTTCCTCGAGTTGAGCATCCTGACGAGCTGCAGCGCCTCCTCATAGACGAACTGCCCCCGGTCGACGAGGATCAGGTTGTCGCCTCTTATCAGGAGCGAGTGTCCTCCCACGGCAAGCGGCAGGCGAGACCTTCTGTTCACCCATTCGGTAAACTGCGCTTCGCTCATTACTGGGTCGTCCTTTGCTGGAAAGACCCATTATTTTCTCTTTCGGGAAGACCCGCCGGTGCGTTTTTCAAGAAAAATTGTAGGGATGTCCTCTCGCGGCCGTCACTGGGATGGCCTGAACTGTGGTTACCGTTTCATGACTGCGAGTCGGGGCAAGAATGCACAGGTCGTCTCAGTTGTAGGCCAGTACCTTTGTCCCTTCTGACGTCTCGATCGGCACCTTCTGCCTCCTCTTCCTGATATTCAGCATTGCCTCCTCGGCCACCTTCTGAAAGTCCTCCTTTGAGAGCGCCCGGGCGGCATCGTCGCACTCCTTCCCCGTGATCCTCTCGACCTCCTCATCGAGCTCGTGCTGGACCTTCTCGTTCCTCGCCTCGACGAAGAGGATGAACAGCTCTCTCCGCATGCGGTCAAAGAAAAAGTCACTCATTCAAGATCAGGGGAAGGCATTCGGCCTAAGAGATGAAGCTTGCGGTGTGGCCACGATCACGAAATCGGGTGCCCAGATCGCCTTCGGTCCGCGGTCCCCGTCAAAGCTTATCTGATTATCCGATGAAGCTCCATCCGTGTCGGTATCGATCGATCTTTTCGCGCAGCTCGACATCCGTGTCGGCAGGATCATAGAGGTGGACGACATCCCTGGAGCGAGAAAGCCGATCTACAAGTTCAAGATTGACTTCGGACCGCTCGGCATCAAACAGTGCGCCGGAGGGATAAAGCCGTACTACACCAAGGAGCAGCTGCTCGGGAAGCAGGTGGTCGCTGTGATCAACCTCGAGCCCAAGTCAGTGGTCGGCGTCATATCCGAGTGCATGATGCTCTCGTCGTTCAACGAGACGGATCTGTCGCTGCTCGCGCCGGACAAGGAGATGCCGCTCGGCACCAAGGTCGCTTAGATTTTCCGCAAGAATCAATCCTGTCAGGCCCGGCTGAACGCTCTTTTCTAATCTAGACGGTGGACGACTTCATCCGGCATGCTCTCTCTTTCAATCCTTCTCCTTTCCCAGAGGGAGGCCAGCAGGATGAATATCGCCGCCGCGATAGGCAGCACCAGCAGATCTCCACCCACTTCCAGTTCCACATCGAACACGGCCCAGGGAGCAGGCATCCCACTCCAGCAATCTGGCCGGGTCGCTCCCCGAGGGCCGAGTAAACCGATTAGAGCTGTATTCAGAGATCAGCGCCGGAGGCTGGCGCCGCTTTGCCATCCGTCCGTAGACCTCCATCAGCAGCGATTGAAGGGTCCGTGGGTTCGCAATCCGCCAGGATCTTCGCCAGGTTCGGTACTCTGCCTCCCGCTCGATGCGCCGGATGAAGTCTCTCACGCACTGTCCCGCTATTTCAAGTCACACAGGGGCTTAGCCGTTCTGCTGTCTCCTCGTGCAGGAAGACGAGCGGCCGGATCTACTTTTTCGACGGCTGTGCCATGAGCAAAATTGACGAAGTTTGACGGTCCCGGTCGTATCCAGCGATATAAAACCTGGTTCCAAGAAAGTTTTCAGGAGCGTTTCCTGCCCGTAAGTCATGGAAGTTTCTCGACTCTGTCAGCGTAGAACATTAGTCGGAGCCATAACCGGCCCGCTCACTCATACCTATGTCGACTACGATCTCGCCAAGATGGGAGCCTTTCGCTGACCGTCATCTAAACCATTAAGAGGTTCCTGGGCGAAAAATTTTCGCATATGTCCTCCGGAGCGAACGGCAGACTGAGATATGAAGGCGCCATCCCGCTCCTCATCGGCATAGCTCTCGTGATAGCGTCGACTCTGGTCCTATTTCCTGTCGGCTGCAATTCGCCAGGGTTCGAATGCATTCAACAGCCTAGCACGTTCTGGACGACCTTCTGGCCCAACTTTCTGGTCATCGACGCGGGTTTCGTCCTCCTAGCTCTCGGGGCTTTCCGAGCTGTTGGACGAGCGTTGCCGCATCGCATCCCTATCGGCTTCGGTTTGCTCCTGTCTGGCATCACCCTGCTGTTGCCTTCGATCGGGCTTGGTGCGAACGTGCCAGTCGTGATGGGCTCCTGTCCCCTCAATGGCTGCTTCCCGCTGACAAGCTCGCAGTTCTGGTCTCTTTACTGGTACAACTATGCCGCCCTCGCTGTCGGCCTGTCACTCGTGCTCATCGGCACGGGATTCGTCTTGTTTGGAGTCCGGAAAAGTCCCCGGGTCTCGAACCAACTTAAAGGCGATACGCATCCAAGTGCTCGAAGGCCTCTAAGATTAAGGTGGTTTGCGATTTTCTTCGTCGCAGGAACCGCGACGTTACTCTTTGGAGAGATGATTGCGCCGTTTCCGCCACCCTACGTGACGTATTACACCACGGGGATCGTACCTCCGATGTTCTATGCCTCGCCGTTCCTGTTTGCGATCAGTTTTCTTCTTGCAGCCTCGAGCCTTTCCTGGGGAAAGGACGGCCTTGTAAGCAACTGAGAAGACGGAAGACCATGGCTGACGTAAATAGGAATGGGGTCATCGTTTCCACGGGGAACATCATTAATATCTTGGACAGTCAGGTTGGATCTGCCAAATCTGCTTGAACACGGCCGGACACGATAGGGTAACCAAGCTCGAAGAGCTTTCGATCAACGCATGGCCCTCGTTGCAGACCATGCTCTATGACGGATGGGTCCTTCGATTCTCGGAGGGCCATACAAAGAGGGCGAATTCCTCAAACCCGCTCTATGGAGGCTTACTGGGTGTCGACGAGAAGATCGACGCATGCGAGAAGCTCTATTCTGGCAGGCACCTAGACACTGTCTTCAAGCTGACAGCCGCCTCGTACCCTCCGGACCTCGACAGAGTTCTGTCAGCAAGAGGCTATGTTCTTGAATCGGGGAGTGCCGTCCAGACTCTTGACCTGCAGAATGATATTGCAGAGCCGGAGGAACCTGATATCACTCTTTCATCGGATGCTTCCGACGAATGGCTCTCGGCCTTCTGGCAGATGAGCGGCTTCGATGAACGGAGGAGGGAAATTGCAAAACAGATGCTCCTGAACGTCGTCCCCCAAAAGTGTCTCGCATCGATCTCAGAAAGCGAGAGCGGGATCATCGCGTGTGGGATGGCGGTCCTGCAAGGAGACTACGTCGGCCTGTTCAACATTGTGACGCACAAGGATTTCCGCAGACGGGGACACGGCAAGCAGCTGACGCTGGGCCTGCTTCATTGGGCCAGGGAGAACGGAGCGAGGCTGGCGTATCTCCAGGTCTAGTCGGAGAACGAAGCGGCTCTCAGCCTATATTCTGGCCTGGG
>JAPCJS010000026.1 GCA_027886825.1 Nitrososphaerota archaeon | reverse complement strand
GGGCTACTGTATCCAGTGTAACAGGCAGGTGGGGGGTTTCCGCGGGAGGATAGCGTGGCAGTGTCCCGGCTGCCGGAAGCTCTACTGCGAGACCTGCCCGAAGAGGAAGGTGGGGCGCTTCTTCAAGAAGCTCGTCTGCCCCGAGTGCAGGATAGAGATGCACGAGGGAGGCATCCCCGTCCTCAGGAACGCATAGGGTGGTTCAATGGCCTCGACGAATCCAGGAGAGTCTCCACGGAAAGTGGTCTCCATCGCCTACTTCCCGTGGTCCGTCGTCTTCGGAGGGTTGCGGCTTATCTATCCTATCGGCATAGTCTGGGGATGATCGCAACAGCCAACAAGCGGGAGATCCGTCTGGGGACGCGCAAGGCAACTGGAGACCGCTCGAACTACGGTCACCCGGGAAAGTCTTCTCTCGACGAGCGGATTCTGAGCATCCCCGTCGGGAGCCTGACGCGTCACGTGTGCATCTTCGGGAGAAACGGCGCGGGCAAGAGCATCACAGCCATGGTCCTGGCGAGTGAACTCCACTCCATCGGACAGGCATCCGTTGTGGTCCTCGACAGGACCGGTGAGTTCGCCTGCTCGAGCCTCGCGTCTCTCCCCGGTGTGACCGTGTACTCGCCCGGAACCAACTTCCTGATATCGCCCTTCGCGCGCCAAAGCGACAACTGCGACGACGACGTGGAGCGATACATCTCACTGATGCGCCACTTTGTTGAGAGCAGCTGGGATGAAGGAGACTTCTCTCCCAGTCAGGAGCGTGCCCTTCGCGAGGCCCTCAAGACGTGCTACGCATACGACAGCTCCAGGCTCTCGGACGTACTCTCACAGCTCGAAGCGCAGGAGAGCGAGTCCCGCGTCAGGGCGAAGGGCTGGTCAGAGGGGAACCAGACCGTGATATCGAGGCTCATCCCGATAGCGAGCGGCTCTCTCGCCAGGGTCTTCGACGTCGACGCGCCAGGCGTGAGCGCGGCAGACCTGTTCCAGCCGGGGCTGCGCATAGTCAACCTCGGACCGCTGGAGACAGATCACGCCCGAAACATGGCGAGCCAGATACTCTGTAAGCTCCTCATCGATCATGGCAAGAAGCTTGGGCACACAAAGGACCTCCGCTTCGTGCTCATCGTCGACGAGGCTCAGCACATCGCCCCGAACAAGCGGGACTACGACGGGATCCTGGAGGAGTATGCCACCGAGCTCCGGAAGTACGGGATGGGGCTCATGGTGATAGCGACCCGGCCTACAGAGGTCAGCGAGAACATAATCGCCAACTCCAACACCATCATCTCACATTCGATGACGAGTAACAGGGACATCGAGCTCGTTCTGAACTACATGGTGCACAGCCTGGAGGCGGAGAAGTTCGAGGCAGAGCTGCGTATGCTCGATGTCGGAGAGTGCCTCGTGCAGCTCAACGACCGGTCGACGATCACCCCCGTGCGATGTCGGGTGGGTCTCCCAGAACATGGATTCCTGCTCCCTCCACATCCAGCATCGGTTCCCGTCGGTCGAGAAAAAGACACACCAGAGACCGATTCACTCGTCCTGAGTGAGGAGGTCACAGAAGGAACTCTGCACGGGTGATATGCGAGAAGCTGCCGACATTGACGAGAAACGCAGCAGAGATCGATCGCCGATTCCGGGGGGTTCTATCTCGAGACGCTCATTCCTGGCACGGCCACACCTTGAAGCAGGTCAAAGAGATAGCCAGATGTCGTATCCTCTGTTTGAGGAGAGCGGGTCTGCGCTGCTACTGACGACTCTGGGAAGGAATATTGCCAGGATTGAGGACCAGCGGAGCCAGACACCACAGAACGGAGGGCCTCGAGAGCGTCGGGCGCTCATGAACTGTCAAGCGAGTCCCCTCCAGGCACAGATTGAGTCCCCTAATTGTCATTCTCGAGGGTTTTTGACTCCGTTGGGTAACTTTCCAATCCTCAACAGAACATTACCTTTCTCTCCAAAGTTCACTCGGGACATCGTGAACTCACTCTCGACCCTTGTTGTGCTAGGTCAGGGAACCCTGCTTATCGAACAGAAGACCCACAACACGGAGCTCAATCTGTCATACAATTGCTAACAAACATGAATCCCCTGTTCATCATCGAGGTTTTCAGCTTCCCTAGTCATATAAACGTAAAACTGTATGGAATTTCCGAGTCAAACATGCAACTGACTAGAACAGCCCCTCTGCTGGCACTTGTATCATTAGGGTTATTGGCCATGCTGCCTTTTGTGACAGCACATCCGATCGACGCTAATCTGAACTGGAGCTCATCGAGCTCGGGTATCATCACCGGTGGTACCAACACCGCCACCTTCGGCGTAGCCAACATGCTACCCGGCGGCGGCTCCGACATCGACTGTCCTACCGGCGCGTTCTTCTCCGGTGTACTCACCGTGACGACGCCCGGCGGACTGACATCCACCTACACGGTAACGAACATCCCATGCGGAACGCAGAACCTCACCGCGATCTACCCGACAGACTTCACCCCTGGCTCGGGCGCACCTAGCACCACCACGAGTGGAACGTACACCGCCAACTGGGCAGGAACCTCGACCGCACTCATCGGCGGAGTCCACCCGTCGTTCAGCGTGACGGACAACTTCGTCGCGAACGGACAGACACCCCCTCCAACCGTCCCTGAGTTTGGCGCACCCGCCATGCTAGTAGCGGCTATCGGCCTCGTGGTCGTAGCGGCTATGAAGAAGGGCAACCTCCTCCACGCCTAAGGAGCAGAACCCACCACGGAAGAAGAAGACAGGGCAGCACACACGTGCTGTCCCTGGATGCTTCTCTCTATCCCGCTACATGCGCTCCATCAGCCTCTCGAACCAGCGATGCATTCCTGAAAGATTGACATCCATAGCAAAGTTACGTTCTCTCGGACCTATCGTCTCCACAGTTTTCAGCTTCAACATACTTATAAGCCTCAAAACCTGTGTAAATTCTGACTTGAATTATGCAAATAATGAAAACAGCTCCAATTTTTGCACTTGCATCACTAGGATTAATGGCTATGCTGCCTTTTGTGGCAGCGCATCCGATCGACGCTAATCTGAACTGGAGCTCTCCGGGCTCAGGTATCGCAACGGGTGCTGCCGACACCGCCTCATTTGGCGTCGCCCAGTACCTGGTCGGCACCAGCAACCCTGACCTCGACTGTCCCCCAGGCGCGTTCTTCTCCGGTACTCTCACCGTGACTACTCCAGGCGGCCAGACCTCGACATACAGCGTGACTCACGTCGCATGCGGAACACAGAACCTCTCCGCGGTCTACCCCACGGCCTTCACCGCGGGAACCGGTGCAGCTAACACCAACGCGACCGGAACGTACACCGGTACATGGGCCGGAAGCAGCACCGCCCTCGTCGGCGGAGTACACCCAGCATTCAGCGTGGTGAGCTTCTTCGTCGTGAACGGGCAGTCGCCTCCATCTTCGGTCCCTGAGTTTGCAGCACCAGCCATACTGATGGCGGCGATTGGCCTCGTGGTCGTGGCGGCTATGAAGAAGGGCAACCTGCTCCACGTCTGATCAGACGCCCGCTCGTCACGGCGGCGAAGTGCGTTGTCCCTGGACCATTTTTTCTGACACCCTTCACCATCCATGGAAGTCCCCGGACGCAAGCCGATCCTTCGGATGTCCCAGCTTCGAATCGGGTTGCCCTATCTACAGCGTCTACCCACGTTCGACCGTATGATCGGTAACGACTCAGCAATGCCAGGCGTTCGGCCTGGCCGGCATCAAACCCATCACCGACTCGATGGACAACTAAAAATCTTAAATTTGGCCGCCACATCTGGCGCGACATCTGCCAGCAGATCAGCCAGTTCGTCCTCGATCTCATGGAGCTAGGCCGGGCTGGGGGCGGTAAACGTCACGATATTTCTGGCGCTGTGCTGTCTCTTTGTGATAAGAAATCGTAGGGACCCGTAACCAGCAGACCGGCTGAGACCGCAGATCCAGCGGTCTTCCTGGAAGGTCTCTTGCTCGACCGTCGGACACTCTACTCTTTTAAGGCTCTCCGATGCCTCCTACTCGACTTGGTCGGGACATCGCCCAAAACGGTTTCTTTCTTCTTTGCGCAACGCAAGACAGCGTCCCGCCCAGGTCGGCCGCGCGCTCTAGAATGAGCTTCCTACTCGACCCGCTCGCGTTCCTTGTTGTCGGCTACCTGGCGGCCAAGGTCAACTACCTGGCCCTGATATTCGAGCAGCACATCAACAGTCGAGGTCGGTCGCGAAGAAATCTCCTGATCGTCGGGGCCGTCGTTATCTCGATCTTCTGGCTCTACAGCTCGCTGCTCTACCTCGGCATCATCCCGTTCCCGTGGCCGCTGACAAGATGGTACGGGGGGACCGTCTGGATGCTAAACTCTGGCCTGCCGCTTGGGCTCACGAGGAGCTCGACCACCGACGCGGCCGCCATCCTCGTGTTCGCGTCGTACCCGTTCTGGTACTACCTCGGGACGAAGTTCGGACTGACCTCGAAGGTCCAGAGGGAGAGGAAGATAAGAGAGCGGAACAAGATCCTGACCGAGCTGGTGAGGACGGCCTTTCCCAGGGGAGGGCCCATCCCTCCGAGTGCAGATGACGTGGGTGCACCAAGAAAGGCGGTCCAGCTCCTTGAGAAGATCCCTCCGGCCTACGAGGAAGGCCTGACCATACTGCTTTTCGTCTTCAACAGCAGGCTCACCGTCCTGACCTTCACCAGGAGGTGGCGAAGGTTCGTCGACCTCGACAGGGACCGAACCTCCACCAGGGAGAAAAGGAAGTATCTGGAGTCCTGGGAATCCAACCCGTTCCTCCTGGGAGCCCTGAAGTTCCTTGAACTGGTCCTCGCCTACTCATATTACACGAACGATGGTGTCTGGAAGTACATCGACTACAACGGTCCTTCCGTCCCGGACGACCCTCCCTGGTTGAGGCAGGTCAGCTAGGATGCCAGATAAGCCGGAGTCGTGCGCTTGATCGTCCAGGGGAGTAGCGTCACCCGCGGGGTCAGAGAAGACACCGAGGTCTGCATCGTCGGCTCCGGCGCCGCCGGCGCGATCCTGGCCTGGGAGCTGGCTGAGAGGGGCCACAAGGTAGTACTCCTTGAGAAGGGCGGGTACCTCCCGACGGAGGCATTCACACAGAGAGAGGACGAGATGATACCACGCCTCTACAAGAACGCCGGATTTCAGTTTGCGATGCCGTCTGGCATCATAATAGCCCAGGGGAGCTGCGTGGGAGGATCGACCGTGGTGAATGACGCGGTCTGCTTCAGGACGCCCGACCTGGTCCTGGAGCGCTGGGGGAAGGAGTTCCACATAGAGGGCATCGGTCCGAGCGAGATGAAGGGCTACTTCGAGAAGATAGAGCGCCGTCTCTCCGTGGCCGATGTGCGGCCCGATGAGATGAACGCGAACAACTCGATCATCAGGAAAGGATGTGAGACGCTGGGCTGGAGCGGAAGCCTGAACCGCAGGAACTGCAGGTCGTGCAGACGGTGCGGGCTGTGCCACCTGGGCTGTTCCTACGGGACCAAACAGAGCATGCTCGAGACCTACATCAGGGACGCAGGGACCTTCCATGACGAGGATGTGAAGATCTACTCTGACTGCACCGCCGAGTCTCTCGTCTCTTCTGGCGGAAGGGTCACCGAGGTAAGGGCTGTCATCCATAGCAGCGAGGGCAACGTCCCCATGAGCGTTAGGGCCAAGACGTTCATCGTCTCCGCCGGCACGTTCGCGTCCTCCGAGCTCCTCCTAAGGAGCAGGCTGAATCGGAGCGGGCACGTGGGGAGGAACATCGCCCTCCATCCCTCGCCCGCCGTAATCGGGGATTTCGATGAAGAGGTGAACGGCCACCAGGGAGTCCCGATGGCATACCACTGTCGAGAGTTCGGCATGCAGAAAACGGGCAGGAAGGGTTACCTGATCGAGTCCGTCTTCCTGGCACCCTACCAGTTCCTCCTGACCCTGCCCGGATACATCTACGAGAGCAAGGAACTGATGAAGCGCTACAACCACTACGCGATGGCCGGGATACTCCTTCAGGACGATTCGGTGGGAAGGATGAAACTGGGTGGTCCGGTCGGGACGCTCATCTTCTATCGCCTGACGGCGGAGGACGGCAGATTGATGGTCGAAGGGATGCAGAACGCGGCCCGGATCTTCTTCGCGGCTGGGGCCTCTCGCGTGATCACCTCGCACAGGAAGAGGACCGTGCTGTACACCGAGGACGACCTGCCCCTGATCGAGGAGAGGGGGGTCGGGACGACGGACATCAACCTTGGCTCGGGGCACCCTCAGGGCGGCAACAGGATGGGAGGAGGACCGGGCGATTCTGTGGTCGACTCATACGGAAAGCTCCATGGCCTACAAAACCTCTTCGTGTGTGACGCCAGCGTCTTCCCGACTTCTGTGGGAGTGAACCCGCAGCTGACGGTCATGGCCCTGGCCCTGAGGACGGGTCAGCACATAGGCGACAACTGGGGCAAGATAGCAACAGGGTGAGCCGCGGGGCTCAGAGATGGAATCGCTGGATAGAAAAAAGCCTCGCCCGGAGCTTGGACCAGGCGGGCAGAGGGTATGCGACGGGTCTGACCGACAACCAGCCAGCCAGCCCCGCCGCTCCGGACGTCTGTACTGCCTAGATCGCTGTCGCTGCGCCAGGTATCACGTCGAAGGTCTCGTAGATTCTGATCTCTCCCTCTCTTACCTCTACGATCGAACCCTTGAGTGGCTTCAGCGTGTCAGGGATGTGGAAGTGGATCGCACCACCGAGCGGGAGCGGGAGCTCGTACTTTGGCGCCCCGTTGGCGTCGATGGCAAAGAGCTGCTCTCCTTTGATGTACACCTTGCACGTCTGCAGCTGTCTGTTGCGTCCCTGGACGACGAGGGCGAACTCGCTGCCGGGGAACGGCGTGGTCACGGGCTCCCTGATGACTTCCAGCGTGATGTCCAGGTACAGCTTCATGTCGGTGAGGACCATCACCTGGTCGCCCGTCTTCACGTCAGAGACCTCGTTCTCGTTGGGGTAGACGACGAAGTGACCCGCTCCTGTGACCCGCTCAATCCTTCCTCTGACGATCTGCGAGCTGGAGGTTACGATGGTGGTCCCGTCCTTCCCTACCACCTCCATCACCGGCTGCTCCATCATGACTCCTACCGTGGTCATGGTAGGGCCCATGTTCACAAAGTCGTCGATCTTCTTCAGGAGCTTCTTCTCGACCTCAACGTTCCACAGCATCTCTCCGACATCGAGGGGCAGGAACAGCTCAGAGATCAAGAGCGTCTCTATCGTGGCCACGCCGATGTTCTGTAGCCACTTGCCTATGCCGACCCTTACCGAGAAGTTGTTCGGCTCTCCCTGGATCAGGATGTTGAGCGCCCTTTCGGCCGTTATCAGTTCCCTGAGAAAGCCGCCCTTCTGGGCCTGTATCAGGCTGCCTCCCGCGGTTTGTCTTGTTGACTGGATCTTAAAGCCGTCACTCTGAAGGTAGCTGATTATGTTGTCCCTCAGCGCCTCGAGGTTGGTGTTCTTTCCTTGATATCGTACTGTTTTATCTGCTAACATATACAAGTATTACAATTCATTGCCGTATATAAGGAAGTTAGATAAAAAATAGTGAAAATAGTTCTAGAACTAAAGAATAACTGTGATTACGTATTTCTTGATTCATCTAGGAAACAGGGAGCGCATCACCCTGAAGGACGCCTCCCGCTCGCTTTCGTCAGCGATCGCTTTCGGATACGACGGACTTGTACAGGTAGATTCATCGATAACGCAGATCAATTCCGGAGCCTTCAGGTCCCCATGAGCGCCCTAGGGGCCGTACTCGCAGTGATCGTGATCGCAATACTCGCCGTCGCCTTCGGCTGGACCATCCTCGAGATCGTGGTTGGCCTGGTGCTGGGGGTGGCGGTCGTGATAGGGCTCATCTTCATCGCGATGATCGTGGCCGTCGCTGTCGGGCTGTTCCGAGCGATGGCAGGGTGAGGTGCCGCAAGGGAATGGGCGCCTTTAGCCGCCAAAGTCGGTGAGCCCTAGTGCGCTGGACCCGTTGCGGGACGTCCTCATTATCCTGGGATAGGGTCGGCGTCACGGCGTCTCGTCGAATCCCAAAGTGTATTCTCTATCTCAACCGGGAGACATAGTAGAACTGGAGCACGATTAGGACTACCCAAAGCACGATCAGGACGACTACCACGAATCTGAGAGGTGCGTTCTGTACGAGCAGGATGTTTGCACCACGAGGACCAGCGCAGCGACCACGACCAGCAGCCTCACCATCCTGAGGGCGAACATCGACATATCGTCGACCAGCAACCTCCTCCAGAAGGACAATCGCATCAGGCTCGAGGTCTCGAGCAGCAACTTTCCACAGTTCGACAGGAACATGAACACGACAGGGCGGGTCGCGCAGGAGGCGAATCCCGTCATAGCGGTACAGCAGATCTATCACGACGGGGTTCGACCATCACACCTGGTCCTCCCGATCATACCTCGAAAAAAGCAACGCACAAGGGTCTGCCGAGAAGGGCCGTCCTCGTCGCTACTGCCCTTCCTGAGGAAGCCATGTTGGCGAGGTCGACCAGGCGGCGGTGTGATCCTGATAATAATGATGATAACACCGCTCAGACCGAGCTGCCTGCCTCGTAGCCCCCTACTATCGCGTCGCGTATGGTGCCACCCGCCATGCTGCTGTCCCCGATCTCTCGCGTGTCCGCTACCAGTCCACTGAAGTACGAGCTCAACCCTCCGACGTACTCGCGCCCCGTGTTCAGGACGATGGCGTCTGCATCGACACTCCACGTCCTCCCGGTGGGTATCTCGTAGAGCGTGGCCCCGCCCTCCTCTATCCTCCTCACCCAGGTCAGGGAGAGTATCTGCACGTCGCTCGCTCGAAGCCTCCTGAACACATGGATTAGCTGGTTGTAGAATGAGAGGTCGGGCGAAAGGTGCGGATGAGGGGTCACTAGGGTCACACTGGCCCCGCCTCGAGAGAGATACTCTGCGATGCCTGGACCAAGGATGTACTTGGTGCTGTCCGCCACCAGCACATTACCAGAGACCTTGCCGTCGCGGAGCACCTGGTCGATGGTCCTGACGTTCGGACCATCCCATCCGGGGACCTCGCGGAAGGTGATCATCTGAATCCCTGTCCTTATCGGGGTCGACCCAGACGCGATGAGAACGACGTCGGGTCTCTCCTCCTCGACGACGTACCGGGCCTCTTCCAGAGAGCCGATCTCCTTTCGCGTCTCGATCCTTACGCCGTTCTTCTTCAGCTGCGCCCTGTACCAGGGCAGTATGGCGCTGATGTCCGACCTTCCGGGCAGAAGCTTGGCGAGGTTGACCTGCCCTCCGACCTCGGCCTCTCTCTCATAGACCACGACCTCATGACCTCCCTCGGAACTCGAGCGTGCCGCCTCGAGACCAGCGACGCCTGCCCCGACGACGAGGATCTTCTTCCTCTTCCCTACCGTCGGGGCCTCCCGGCGCACCTGCTGGCCGCGGGTCCCATCGAAGCCGACCGCCGGGTTCACCGTGCAGTGCATCGGCCACTCGTGCGCGACATACCTTCCCCAGCAGTCCTGCAGCGTGCCGATGCAGGGACGGATGTCTTCGAGCCTGCCTTCCCTCGCCTTCCTCGGGAGCTCAGGGTCTGCGATGAGGGCCCTGGTCATCCCGACGTAGTCGGCCCTTCCGCTCTCGATGATGCTCTCAGCCACCACCGGGTCGGTGATCCTCCCTGCTATCCCGATCCTCGTCCTACCTGCGACCTTCATTATCGGCTCCGACATGTAGAGCCCGTATGCCTTCTCGATGTAGAGGGGCTGGGTCTGAAGCGCATGCTGGTTCAGCGCCTCGAAGTTCTCCGATGACCCGCTGTCCACGTTGATGAAGTCGAGCCTACCGTCCAGGAGCTGGACTAGCCTCGCCGCATACTCGGGCGTAACCCCCGCCTCCAGCCTTTCGTCAGCGCAGAGCCTCATCCCGAGCGCCATCTCCTCGCCCAGGTCCGACCTCAGCATCTCTATGAGCTCGAAGAGGAACGTCAGTCTCCCCTTGACGCTCCCGCCGTATCTGTCGGTCCTGCGGTTCATCGCGGGCGAGTAGAAGTGCTCGATCAGCGTCCCGTGGGTCCCGTGCAGGTCTATGCCGTCAAAGCCGGCCTCCTTCACGTAGCGCGTGGCGGTCCTGTAGGCGAGCTGGACCTCGTGGATGTCGGCCTGTGTGAGCTCGTCCGGCATGGCGCCCGTCTCAAAGGGTATGCTCGAGACGGGCCCGACGGCTCGAGGCCACGCCGCCACCTCCATGAATATCTTGGAGCCATAGGGGTGCACGGCACCCGCGAGGCGCCGAAGGCCAGGTACTATCTCGGGCCTGCTCTGCATGGGGTGCCTTCTTGCGCTGTCCCGCCACCACTGGGCCACAGGCCTGACCGCCAGCTGGGAGAGCTCGAGCAAACCGGCCCCGCCCCGAGCCCTTTCCCTGTAGTAGTCGACCATCGTGTCGGAAACGAGGCCGTCCTCCATATACTGCAGCTCGTGGGGTGTTACCTGGATCCTGTTTGGGATTGTCAGCGGCCCGATCTGAAGAGGAGAGAACAGCCTCTCGAACAAGCTTCTGGGCGAACTCCCCGGCAGATTATTATTTCTTTTCCGGTTGCGACGCTGCTCGTCCTCCACGCGATCCAGTTCCTCGTCAATCGGCCGCCGATCTTGAAACCGATATATGCGAGGACTTGCATGAAAATGCAGTGAAAATCAGCGCACGGAACCAGGTGAAAGGCAAGGTCAAGGCGATCAAGAAGGGCGGCGTCGTCTCTCGGGTCGAGATCGAGGTCCCACCATCATCAAGACCGCTTAGTATGGTAGCGGTCATCACCAACGATGCGGTCGAGGACCTCAACCTGCAGATTGGAGACGAGGTTACAACGATAATAAAATCGACCGAAGTCATGATTGCCAAGGATTAGGAGATCGGTCAGGTCTCGACCCAAGCTTGAGCGAACGTTCAGTTGGAGGTCCAGGACTTTCGGATGATGGAGGTCTCCATCGGATGATCGCTTCTGCAGACTTATAACACGGTTCACGCTTACTCTTCGGGTGAGTTACCGAGAAAGAAGACCCGGTGTAGGGACCTCCCTTGTTGTCGTAATCATCGTCGTCCTGATCGTCGTCGCCGCCGGCGCGGCCTTCTTCGCCCTTAATCAGGGCTCGACCTCGAGCAGCTCGACCGGTTCTAGCTCGACGGGCTCGACCTCGTCGGGACAGGTCTCCTCGAGCACCAGCCCGAGCTCCACGTCAAGCTCCGGAGTCCTCAACACCCTGACCATAGACGCCTGGGCCTGGCCCATCCCAGCGGACCTGAACGAGCTCTACGACAGCACGGCCGGCCCCTGGCCGAACTACATGCTGTACACCGTGTATCAGCCCCTCGTGAGTGTCAACGAGACCCTTCTGTACGGGAACGGGACGATACGGTATCTGCCCGGCCTCGCTAGCAACTGGACGGTCTCTCCCGACGGGACGACCTACACCCTCAACCTCAGACAGAACGTGAAGTTCTCAGACGGCAACCCACTCAACGCCTACCAGGTCTGGCTCGAGGAGTACGGTTTCTACTACCTATCCGGCAACAGCTCGTACTGGTGGGAGAACTACAACATCTTCAACATGACCCGCGTCAACTTCGGCCTCAGCACCGTAGCCGCCATCAACGCCAGCAGCCTGGTGAACCCCTCATCGCAGGCGCTGGCGATAATGAGCAACAGCGCGTGGCCGATCTACGCGCCGAACGCGAACCAGATCGTCTTCCGACTGGCGCACCCGTTCATCTGGTTCCCAGGGACTCTGGTCGCCTTCCAGGGGCTGGTCTACGATGCCCAGTGGATGCTGGACCACGGAGGCTTCGGGACCCTGACCAGCGTCAACTCGTACTTCAACCAGAACCCGATACCGGGGAGCGGCCCGTACAAGGTCACGCAGGTGGCCGAGAACAACTTCGTGAGCTTCACGCAGGACCCCTCCTACTGGGGCCTGACCCTCACGCCGGCGCAGATCGCGGCGCAGCCGATACTGGACCCCGGACACGTGAAGAACGTGATCGTCTACGCGAAGAGCGACGACCTCTCCCGTTACACCGACCTCAAGACGGGCGCAGCGCAGATCTCGGACATACAGTCGAGCGATTGGCCGCTCGTCACCTCCAATCCGCAGTATGGCTACGTCACGCAGCCTCCGTGGGGCGGCCAGGTGATGATGCTCGGGCTCAACGCGGCCGACTACCCGACCAACGTGACTCTCGTGAGGCAGGCGATCGTGCACGCGATCAACTATACCGCGCTGTACCAGACCGCGTACCTGGGGCTGATGTCGCCCTTCGTGGGTCCCGAGTATCCGGCGTGGTCTCAGTACTACGACCTCGGAGGGTTCCAGCCATATCAGTATAACGTGACACTAGCCCAGCAGGACATCGCCTCGGCCAACATCAAGAACATGCCGACCTTCCTCATGAGGATATGGTCAGGATGTGAGGCCTGCGCGAACGCCGCCCAGGTGATCCAGTCGGACCTCGGGCAGATAGGCATCACCGTCACCATCCAGGTTCTCACGACAAACGAGGTTCTGGCCCCCATGGGCAACTTCGCGACCAACGTGCAGAACGCACAGGAGATCGGACAACTCGACTTCGTCAACGCGGGCGCTGGCTGGGGACCCGCAGCGCTGACGCCCGCAGACTACTGGCAGACCTTCGTCAGCAACGAGTCGACCTACGGTAACTACGCGGTCTACTCGAACCCCACAGTCCAGATGTGCGTAAACTCGTTCACGCTCAGCGACAACATCTCCTACATACAGCAGGTCTGCAAGGCGGCGCAGCAGCAGATGTACAACGACGCGCCCTACGCCTGGGTAGGGGTATCGGGGTCGTGGCTACCCGCCGGCGGCTCCTCCGTCTACGACAAGAACGTGATCAAGGGGTTCCTTCTCGACCCGCTCTGGGGCGGACAGTCCTCGCTCCCTATCTTCAATACAGTCACGTTCGTGAACGGTCAGGACAGCAGCGCTGCCTCTGCCTCCAACGCGGCCGTGATCGCTCCGCTCGCCATCTCGACCATGGTACCGGCGGTCTTTGCATCTGCAGGCGCGCGAGAACCCTCCTCGCCGAGACGCAGAGACTCCTGAGAGGAGAGACCTGCGGCAACGAGGCCGCACGTCAATGAAGAGGTTGCCATGCGTTCAGGCCGCCGATGTAACCCACCCAAAACAGAGCTTCGTTCGGCTGTCCAACAGATGAGGCGCAAGTAGGTCTGCATCAACAGCAGGACTAGCGAGATGTCAGCATCGTGTTCCCTGTGGCGCACGTTAATATGTCCCGGCCTTCTCGTGGCCCCTGGGTTTTTCGATGGGACAGAGAGTTATCGAGATGGATAACCTGACGAAGATCTTCGGCGAGAAGCTAATCGCGGTAAACAACGTGAACTTTGCGGTCGAGAAGGGAGCCATCTTCGGCTTCCTTGGCCCAAACGGTGCAGGCAAGACCACCACGATAAGGCTGCTGCTGGGCCTGATACGACCGACGGCGGGAGAGATAAGGGTCTTCGGGGAGAAGATGACGCCCGACTCGTCCAACCTGCGCAGGAGGATGGGCTACCTTCCCACTAACCCCAGGTTTCCTCCGAAGATGACCCCCATCGGGTACCTTGACTTTGTGGGGAAGCTCTTCCGTCTCAGGAGGGAGGAGAGGATGAAGCGGCTCTCCACCCTGATACGCTCGGTCGGGCTCCTCAGCGACTCCTCGAGGGAGATCGCAGGATTCTCGACGGGGATGGTCACCCGTCTCGGACTGGCAGCGGCCCTCATGAACGACCCCGAGCTTCTGATCCTAGACGAGCCTACGTCGGGGCTCGATCCCGCCGGAAGGAAGTCCACCCTGGAGCTGATCGCAGAGCTCGGCAAGGAGAAGACGATCTTCGTCTCCTCTCACATCCTCACGGATATCGACAGGATATGCACCGACGTCGGTGTGATAAGCGAAGGGAAGGGCATATTCTCAGGCTCGATGAGGGAGATGAAGAAGAGCACCCGCAGCCACGTCGTCCGTCTGGAGCTCGAGGGAGACGTGGGGAAGTTCTGTGAGTCGCTGAAAGGCGTGAAGTGGGTCAGGGGCTTCGAGACGCGGGGTGACTTTGGGGTGGACATCACCTTCGACCCTGCGATGCCCATGGCCGACGCGGTCGAGGAGGCTACGAGGCTCGTCTCGAGCCAGGGACTGGACCTGATCTCCATAAGTTCTTCGACATCGAGCATCGAGGACGCATTCATGGGACTACTTCGAGATGAAGAATCGCACAGGTTCGTCACGGCAGCCTAGCCGCGCCGAGGCGCCCGCACCGTTCTGGGCGATCGTGCAGGCGGACCTGAAGGGACTGTTCAGGAGCAGGATAACCTACGGGTGGCTTCTGGCCGCGGTCTTCATCCAGATACTTCGGACCCTAGGGTCTGAATCGGTCGGGACGACCTCAGGCATCGTCTCTTCAGGGCTCTCTGACTTTATCTACATCTGGAGCCTGGTGATCATAGGGCTGGCCGCGAGCTCCGTCTCGTCGGAGGCGGGCGAGCTCGCCGACTCCATAATGAGCAAGTCAGTCACGCGCCTCGACTACGTCCTCGCCAAGTTCACCTCACGGATAGCGTACACGCTCCTCAGCTTCGCTATCGTCACGGCGGTGCTGGTGGGGCTCGCGCTGAGACTGGAACTCCACGACTACGGCGCTGCCGGGCTGGCGTCCGCGATACTCCTCGTAGCCCTGACGCTGGTCATGCTGACGACGCTGGGGGTGGGACTCAGCATCGTTACCTCGAACACAGTGATGGCGATCGTCTCGCTCCTGGTCCTGTGGTACACCATGACCTTCTTCTTCCCTGTCCTCGGTCTCGACCTGTTGTCCCCCGGAAGCATACTCAGCCAGCTGCCCGACACAATCAAGGGCACGTGGACCTTGGGGGACTGGGAAACCGTGGCTGGCCTGGTCGCGATCTCAGGCGCCTCCACGGCGCTGTCCGCGGCGTACTTCCACATGAAGGACATCTGAAGCAAAAACAGCAGTCGGAGCGGGCCTGTCTTTCGTATCTCGCCTGACCGCCTAGACCCTCCGACGATGGGAGCCGTCTATGTTTTCCGCGGCAGATTAATCAGTGCAATCGTCTCCTCTACTTGCGTTGAAAGACCATCGGTTGCGCTCATTCCTGAGTGAGGAGCTGCGGCAAATGAACAGCGGACCATCAGTCAAGCCGAGGGTGCTGGAAGGAGCGCAGGCGCACGCGGCCGTCGTGGACGGCAAGGATGTCATCGTGCTAGCCGCCAACAACTATCTTGGTCTGACCTACCATCCCAAGGTTATCAGGGCGGTCAAGGCAGCGGTGGACCGGTACGGCACCGGCACCGGATGCGGCCGAGGCCTCGCTTCGATGCGCCTGCAGCTGGAGCTGGAAGAGCGCATTGCGAAGTTCAAGGAGACAGAGGCCTCTTTGGTCTTCCCCACCGGCTATGACACCAACCTGGGTGCGATCTGGGCCCTGGCTGGGAAAGATAGCGTATTGATCTGCGATGAGTTCAACCATGCGAGCGTCTTTGACGGTGCAAAGCTGGGTCGAGCGAGCCTGAAGGTCTATGGCCATGGGGACATGCGGTCTCTCGAACGGATCCTCAGGGGCCTGAAGAACCGGAAGAGCGTATTCGTAGTCACGCCAGGCATCTTCCCGCTGGAGGGCGACATCGCCCGCTTGCCGGAGATCGTAGAGCTCGCGGAGAGATACTCGGCCACGGTGTATCTGGACGACGCGCACGCGGTGGGCGTCCTCGGACAGAAGGGGACGGGTAGCGTCGAACACTTCGGACTGCAGGGGAGGGTCGAAGTCCAGGCGGGGACTCTCTCGAAGGCCCTCGCGAGCGTGGGCGGATACATAGCAGGGAGTGGCGATCTGAGACTGTACCTGTCCAAGAAGGCGCGGCCCTTCTCCCAGAGCACGGGCCATCTGGCGCCGCCATCTGTTGCCGCGGTCATAGCTTGCCTTGACATACTCGAGAAGGATCAATCGCTCCTGGGGCAACTCTGGAAGAATGCGAGATACTTCAGAGAAGGGCTCGCCGGTCTGGGGTTCGATACCGGTCGCAGCGAGACGCCGATAATCCCGGTGTCGATGGGAAGTACCTCCGCAGCCGTAGAATTCTCCAGGGGGCTGTTCGACGAGGGAATATTCGCACAGCCCTTCTTCTATCCGGCGGTCCCCGAGGGCGAGGCTAGATTGAGGACCATAGTCGCGGCGACACATACGAAGCCAGAATTGGATCGGGCCCTCGAGGCGTTCGACAAAGTAAGGAGACGGCTCGACGTCCTGAACTGAGCATATTCCCTGCTGCCGCAGCCGTCCCCTTCCGTCTAATCGCTCGTCGGGCTCGAGGTTGATGTCCGCCTTCGGCGCTCTAGGGCCCCTGGCCAATTTGGAAATAAGGATAAATCTGACATCCAGGCTCTTTTCCTAGGAATGAGCAGGAACTTTTCGGGTTCTGCTGCTGAGGTCAAAGGGCTGGCAGTAGTCCTCTCCGTTATCCTGCTCCCGCTTGTGCTTGCTTCTCCCTATGCGGTGAGTGCAAGCACGACCACGTGCCAGCCAGACTTCACGCTCACGCTGACTCCGGCCAGTGCTACGGTCGCTCCTGGATCATCCGTAAGAGTTACAGTCAGCGTCGCAAGCGTCTGCGGACTCTCCAATACCGTCAATGTCGGGATATCGGGTGCTTCTCCCGCACTAGGCAGCGGGCTGTCCCTGACACACCAGACCGCATACGATCTCCACGTCTCTTCGACCATGTCAAGCCATGCCGTTCTTACTCTTACGGCCGCCTCCGGCGCCAGAGCGATGACATACCTGGTAACGATAACCGGCCACACCGTCCAGGGGCCTGAGGCTGGGATACACTCGATAACCCACGGTGGAACTGTAACAATAACGGTAGCCTGACAGGACTCATAGCATCTCTCGAATAGTGGATCCTCCGTCAATGAGTGTCAGCAGACACGGGAGAAACTGAAAAATGTCCAAGGCTAGACTGACGATAAAGGTTCAGGTCAGATTCATATAACACGGATGTGGTCTGGTCAGTCGAGCTAGAAGGGAATTGCCGCTAGCAATCGGGCGGTCTCGGTCTGCGCGGACGTGGTCTGTCTGCTGGTTGTTGGTGATGCTGTTGACCATGATTCTGATTGCACCAGCGGCGACAGCAACAGGTCTTGTCCCAGGAGTAGCCGGTTCAGATGCAGCTGCCGCCCCTGCCGCCGTGACTGCCTCGATCCCTTTTCTGAATCTTTCCATGGCGCTGGCGAACAGACTGCACACCAGCCTTCTTAACCAGAGCTCAGGCGCCTACTACAATGCGGTGTCGAGCGACTGGACCACCGTGACGAGCGCGCAGTACAGCACCCTGGGCAACGCCTTCATCGTCGCAGGGTTGCTGCAGCTGTACCAAGCCACAGAAAACCAGACCTACCTGGCATGGGCTTCGACGACGAGCAACCAGTTCTGGAACCACGCGTGGGCCCCGGAGGCGGGAGGCTTCTACGACATGTACTATCCAAGCTGGGTGAAATCGACCTGCGACCAGATCGCCCAAGATAACGCTATGTTCGAGATCGACTTCCTGAGCCTCTATCATCTGAACGGATCTTCACAGTGGCTACAACGCGCTGGAACCGTAGAACAGCTGCTCAACAACAGGTTCTGGAATACGACGGACAACATCGTCGAGATCGGCTATGATCCTTGCACGGGGATACAATCTGGAGACGTGAGCATAGAGATCAGCATAGGGTCGTATCTCTGGGCCACGGGTCTATGGACTGGCGCCTCGGGAGACGCGTCCTACGTCACCCGCATGAACGCTGCGGCATCATTCGCTCACCGATACCTCTGGGACAGCGCATCCAACACACTGCGGGCAGGTCCCGGCTCGACCGATTGCGGCGGTCCGGGCGGGTCGATGGGATTCATGCGAACGGTCTATGCAAATCTCACGGGACTTGAGGACTGCCGGAAGGGGGCGAACGAGGACGCCTGGGGTGCCGTGGGACTCGCCGAACTCTACAGCCTTACGGGAAACTCGACGCTCCTGAGCTGGACCGATCAGGATCTCTCCTGGATCAACAGCACCCTCTGGGATCCGGTCGTCGGAGGATATCACAACGACGAGTTCCGGGACGATACCTTGCGGAGCTCGTGTTCGAGCACGAACGACCCGGACGACTATCCGGGCTGGACCCAGGGAGAACAACCGATGCTCTGGTGGAAGATCGGGGAGCTGACGAGCAATGCCACACTGACGCACTGGAGCCTGGTCGCTGAAAAGTGGACCGCCGAGCACCAATGGAACTACACGCACGCCAGCGGCGGCGACATGACGTGTTTGAACAGCGACGGGTTGCCAGACACAGGCTCACCTGACCTATACGACTGGGTCCAAGGGAGCGCTCTCTATTCCTTCTCGACGATAACCTCGACTCAGGCCGCTACCAAGCCTGCATTTTCAGATGTAAGCATGACCGGGGTGATGAAGGCGGGAACTCCTGTTACGTTCAACACCAGGTGGACCGACGCCATCGGTCTTTCGAGTTACGTTCCAGGCTATGACTCGGGAAGCGGAGCTCTTGTGAATGGCTCGTCAGTCCGCTTCAGCGGGACTACCAGCTGGGCCAACTTTACGGAGACTCTTCCTAGCTCGGTAGGTACCAAAATACAGTGGCAAGTCTATGCAACCGATACCAGTTCACTATCGAACAAGACCGATACGGCATGCTCAGTCACCGGTTTCAGCGGAAACGTAGCCGCTTCATCCCATGCGACCGTCGTCGATGATTGCTATGACCTTCTGGTCTATGATGGTACCCATCTTTACAACCTGGGAACCTTGCCTCAACTTGTCCATACAACTTCTACATCTACTGGATATCACGTAATCGCCTGGAATCCTGCTTTCAGCAGCGCCCTACTGGTCGGATACGGCGACGCTCTCGTGAGATACGATTCAGGGATGTTCACGATACTGAACACCGGGCTAGCATCATCGATCAGCCTGAATGGTGTTGCTTGGAGGCCCAACAACAACACGTTCGCACTGATCGCGGGAGATGGCGGCAAGCTCCTCTCTTACTCGAACGGAGTAATCACACTGCTCGCATCCTCCACCACCCAGATGCTTCAAAAGATTGCGTGGAGCCCAGATGGAAAGTACGCTCTCATAGTTGGAAATGCTGGGACGATCTTGAAGTATACCGCCAAGACGGGTGCGATAACCTCGATACCTTCCGGTGTTCCTGGAAACAACCTTCAAGGAGTAGCCTTTGCACCTGATGGGACCATTGCGCTGATGGTTGGGACGGCCGGAAGGGTCTTGGAGTATGCAGGCGCGTCAGGTACTGTTTCGTCGCCACTTGCCGGAGTTGGTTCGTCGTATCAGTTCCAGGACGTCGAATTCAGTTTGGACGGTGCCTATGCCTTGTTGACCTCCCAGAACAATGTTAGAGGCGACCTCGTCAGGTGGACGACACTTGGTGGAACCTTTGACAACATCACGAGTGGGGTATCGAGCACGGCGAACCAAATCGCCTTCGCACCAAATGATTCCTACGCCTATGTCACGACAACGGCAGGAATACTCCTAAAGGAGACATACAACAGCAATACAGCTACCCAGATACCCCTGACGGACAACAGGCTTCGAGGAATCGCCTTCTACGCGCCCGGCTCCCCGCTGGCGCTGGATGGGAGCGTCTCTGGCGGAGTCAACCTCGCTACGACCGTTTCTGTCTCCCTCACTACCTCATGCTCTCCAGACGTGATAATCGTGCTGATCGGAGAGAACACCGCAAGAGCGATCGCTAAGGTAGGCACCCCTACGTCTCCGGGGTTGACGTTCACACCGAGGGCATCCCTACAGTCCGGCACGATGCAGACCTGGGAATACTATTCGATAGCAACTAGTCCTCTCACTTCCCAGGCGATCACCGAGGTGATGTCCCAGCAGACGGCCTACACCATGACAGCGTTCGGAGTCTGCGGCGCCAACACCGCTGCTCCGTTCGACACTAATCCAGGCCTGCCGAAGGTCACTGGCGGCTTTTCCGGCACGTCCCACCCGAACACGGTGACCACATCCAACGTGAACGATTTCATATTCGATCTCGACGCTTCGCGCGGCAATCCCTCGTACACCCCGCTGAACGGGTACGCCTCGGTGCTGACGCAGCAGGTGCCATCGTGGATGGCGAGCTCGACCGAGTACAAGGTCGTCTTCTCGACGCAGAGCGGCAGCTCGCTCGGGTTCGCACTGAGCATCGGAGAGTCAGGCTCGCAGATAGTGGATGCAATCGTCGCTGGATCTCGAGCTTCTGCTGTGACACAGCCGATCACCCTCACGATCAATGAGGCTGGCGGTCCTGCGGCTACTTTCACGGTTCACGGATGTGGCGCGACGCCCAGCACCATACCGGGAGACGGGGCGTCCCATCTTGTCACGATG
>JAPCJS010000076.1 GCA_027886825.1 Nitrososphaerota archaeon | reverse complement strand
TACCCTACTTCAAAGACCGGTAAGGAAGTGAGTGATTAGGTGGGTGAGTATGTCATTGAGCAGATGGCCTTCCGTCCTGCAGACTTTTGATGCCAGACCGCGCACGGGTTTCAGACGCCGGCCGTTATCTATGCTCGAGTGGGAATCGCAAATAAGAGGGTCCTTGCCGCATGGTCGGGTTGGTCGCTACTAGAATGCGGGCACTCTACGTCCCATGGGAACTGGCGCTGCGCGAGCGCGACAGGCTGTTCGACGACCTGCAGGCATGGACCAAGATCGACACGATAATGCTGCTCGACCTCTACTCCGCGAGACTGAGGACCGGGACGCATGGGGTGACCTACCACAACTCGCAGGCCGCTCTCCCGCCGACCACGCAGTTCAACTCACCGGTACGCATCATGAGCGCTGGAGAGTTCGCGGGCATCGCCGATTTCATGAGGACGGCCAGGTCGAGGGGGTTCAAGATCGCGAGCCTTGTCGCCCCGCTCTTCATCCCCGCGGCGGGGGAGTCGATGGCCTGCGTAGACTTCACGGGAAGGAAGCTGCTGGGTCCGAAGGACTCGGTGTTCTACGGCTGTCCCAATAATCCCGCGGTCGTCGACTACGGCCAGACGTTCGTAAGGGGCCTGATCGGTTCCTGGCCGGCGATGGACTACCTCTCCCTGGACCACCTGGAGTATCCGATCAATCTCTTCACCTCCTATCCCAACGTGGACCTGCGCGACCTCTTCGTCTGCTTCTGCGAATGGTGCCAGATGAGGGCTCGCGAGGAAGAGTTCGACCTCGAGGGGGCGAAGGAGGAGGTGGCCTCCCTGTTCAGGTCGATCTCTTCGCCTCGCACGAGGGCTCGCCCCACGGCTGGACCTTTCGGCTCAGCCGACGTCCTAGCGTTCCTCGTGAGAAGGCCGCAGCTCACTGCCTGGCTCGACTTCCGGAGAAGGTCGATGACCCGCTACGCCCGCTCGCTGCTGGACGCCTGCAGAGGTGCGTCCCCGGCGAGAGGCTCGAAACCCAAGATCGGCTTCTACTTTCAGCTGCCCTCGCTCAGCAACCTGGTCGGGACCGATCATGAGACCCTTTTTCCGCTCTTCGATTATGCCTGCGTCAAGTTCCCCGACTACATACCGGGCTCCGTGCTTCCCATAGTCACGGACAAGATCTCGGAGAAGACGCGCGCAGGTGACAAGATGGTCCTTAGGTCCACGATGCGGGAGCTGCTGGACCTCGGCCCCGGGCCGAAAAGGTACAGACCGCTCGGAGGCATGAAGGACGTGCTGCTCTACTCGAACGCGACCGACCCGTCGATGGTGGAGAGGCAGCTGAAACGGATCTCCGGCCTGAAGCCAAGGACGAAGATCATACCGCACGTCTGGGAGCACAACGGAGACGTCGCGAGCCTCCGGGCGAAGATTGAGGTGCTGAGGAGGCACGGTTTCCGCGACTACACAGTGTGGGCCTTCGAGGACGGCCTGACCAGGGAGAACCTGCGCACGGCGAGCGGCGTGATCTGACCCCTAACCCCTCGTCTGTATGCCTCCCACGGGACGGGCCTGGCTGCTCTGCTGCGGGAGGGACCGGACCACCCGTACGAAGATCAGGTCCTTGTGGCTCGAGCGATCCATCGGGCCCGCTAGATATTAACTCAGAATAAACTCCGATTGGACAATAGAGGATAATATGAGCTATTCCGGATGACTGCGCCATTGTGGATAACTTTCGACCTAAAAGAGGAACGACGCCCCTGCGCAGGGGGTGTCCGGCTAATCTTGAAATATTGCAAGGACGGGAACAGGTACCACGGTCTTGGCAAGACACATCCTCAAAGTAGCCCGAAGTCTGCCAAGGTGGTCTTCGAGAACGACGTAGTACGCGTCATCGAAGTCACGATGAGAAAGGGCCAGAGGATCCCCTTGCACTCCCACAACGAAGGCCTCTCCTACTCCCTGAACAAGGGCAAGATCCGATCCATGGATGAATATGGGAAGTCGAGGGTGTTCGACGTGAACAAGGGAGAGCTTTCCTGGTCAGACGAGGGCGAGTCCCATGCCGTGGACAACCTCGGGGGAATCCTGCGGGAATGTCTGTTGAGTTCAAGGGCTGAGGGCCGCTTCAACATTTCACCCCTAGGGAATCGAACCAATATGGCGAGTCCCGCGCGGCGCGTCAGGTATGATCCTGAGCGTGCACCCGTGCGGTCCTACGACCGCACGCATGGGACGGATATGTCTCCACACTCGAGAGCGGTGTGTCTGGGACCGTCAAGGGCAGCAGTGTGCGGCAGAGCCTGCTCCGTGACAGCTAGCGTGTGCACACGCCTGGCGCAGATCGTCTCCCACTCTCCCGCCGCTGAGGATTTATCCAAGGGCCCTCCAGCTTCTGCCACGGTGGAGGCAGGAGAGCGCATGAGTCAAGGGGATGCAAACGACACGAAAGACTACTGGAAAGGAAGATACCTCGAGTCCATCGAGGCCCGAAGGCAGAGCGACGAGCTCGTGAAGGAGCTGTTCTCGCAGATGCGTGTTCAGCAGGGGACCGGGGCGCCGATAGTCATGGCCAGCGGCAGCCCGACCATGACCCAGATGAGCAGCGCGATCGCCGCCCTGAGCTCGCTCCTGATGGTCCTCTTCGGGACCTACAGCACCGCGACGGGCGCTGACATCGGGATCACGATGATCCTCATAGGCGCGATCTTCGGAACCGTCACCTTGCTGTACCTCCTGATCAGGAGAGACCGATCTGTGAAGACGGTCTCTGCGGGCGCTCCTCCAAGACCGTAACGTCCCTTACCATGCGAGCTGGACGATGCCTCGAGATCTCTCCGCTGCGACCTCCGGCCTCCACGCCGCCTCTGCTAGCCTTATCAATCCGCCAAGGCGCTCACACGCGTTTCGCGTTGAGCGAGTGGGATGACCTTTCAGACTGGTACGACAAGAAGCAGGGGGAGGACGGGGACCTGTGGCACAGGGCGCTGATCGACCCGGTCCTGCTGCGGCTGGTCGGAGACCCACGCGACAGGGACATCCTCGACCTCGGCTCCGGGAACGGTACCTCTCGCGGCGACTCGCCCGGCAGGGTGGCAGGATCACGGCAGTCGACTCTTCGCTCCGAATGATCGAGAACGCCAGGTCCCACGATCCAGGCGATTCGCTGAAGATAGCGTACCTGCACACGGACGCGGACCGGTTGGATAGGATCGGAAGGGATAGCTTCGACCTCGTCCTCGCGAACATGAGCCTGATGGACATTGAGGACGGGGAGAGTTCCATCCGCGAGGTCGGTCGCGTCCTGAGGAGGGGCGGAAGGTTCGTCGCGAGCATCTCCCATCCTTGCTTCGACAACGGATCGAACTCCGGGTGGCTCGTGGAGAAGGTGCTTTTCGAGACCCGGGTCTACCGTAGAATGAGGGCATATAGGACGCCGTTCGCCGAGGAGATACCCTGGAGGATGCAGAGCGGCGAGAAGAGGTACACGCGCTCCTTCCACAGGCCGCTCTCCTGGTACGCCCGTGTCTTCCATGCCTCCGGCCTGGCGATAACTGCGCTCGAGGAGCCCGAGCCCACGGAAGAGTTCCTGGAGAAGGAGAGCGACGGCGCGGGTTTCCTCGAGGTCCCTCTTCACCTGGTGCTCGAAGCGACGAAGCTCTGAAGATCCCAGGTTACAGCGAGAGGTCCGCGCCGACGGTCAGAGCCGAACGGTCGCTTCGCGTTCGAACTCGACCATGAGCTCGATCCCCTTCATCTGCTTCACGATCCTCTTTAGCAGCTCGATCTCGCCCGAGAGGCGCTCTACCCTCCGTCCGGGGATTATCGCCTTTGTGAGCTTGCTCCCGTCGGGGAGCCAGACCGTGTTAACCGTAAGGAGCCTGATAGGATAGAACAGGTCCTCCAGGAACCTCCTCTCAGAGTTGGATGCCGCTATGACCCAGATCCGACCCTTGAGCTGCTCCTCGAGCTTCTGCTTTATCTCGGGCTTTGACCTGAGGATGGCAGCGTCCAGCTGCTCGACCTCGAGCACATAGTTACCGTCGACCTGGAAGCTCCTGAGCAGGGTCATCTTGTTCACGTCAGGGATCTTCTCGGCCAGCTTTACAAGCGCACGAGAGACCTGGATATCTGCCTCGGTAATCTGACCAGCGGTGAGCTTGGCCTGGCATTTAGCACACAGAATACCTGTCTTTGCGTCGAATGCGCAAATGGGAATTCTTAGTGGCAAGATGCGATAAAGCCAATTATTTCTTCCAATATAAAAATTTCGGCTGTGAAGAACCTTGTCCAAGTTCCGGCCCCTCACGGCCGTGGGACCTCACTTTGACAGGTGGATTTCCATCGAGCTGACGTCGCTGCTCGTCCCAGAGTCTATGCTCTTCACGAGCTCGGTGGTGAGCTCGATGCTCTTCACGGTCACGTCGGGGACGAACTTCTTGGTCAGTATCTGAGCGGCGTCCACTGCCTTGGAGATGGCCCGCCCGCGGGCCTTCAGGGTGATGTCCACGGTGCCGTTCTGGAGGAGGGTCAGACAGGCCAGAACATAGCTCATGACTGGCTTCTTGCCTACGAAGACGACGTTCCCGTTTCGTTGCTCGCTCATTTTATTTCTCGGTGTCACGCATCCAGAATCTTATTTATCCTTAATGGAACCGCCGTCCACCTCTTCCTGGGCGCGCATTCCGCTAAGTTTATGCAAGATTGGCCGGCCGTCCTGGCGTGCGACTCTTCGAGTATCAGGGCAAGGAGCTGTTCAGGAAGTATGGCATCCCCGTTCCTGCCTCGGCAGTGGCGCGCAACCTGAAGGAGGTTGACGCGGTCGTCGAGGTCGTGGGGCTCCCGGCCGTGGTGAAGGCGCAGGTCCTGGCGGGGGGGCGTGGCAAGGCGGGCGGGGTGGTGATGGTGAGCACGAAGGAGGAGGCCCGGAAGGAGGCCGCAAGGATCATGGAGCTCCGCATTGGGGGCGAGAAGCCCGGCGCGCTCCTGATCGAGAAAGCCTCGCCCCGGCGCGAGGAGATGTACCTCTCCGTCACCCTCGACAGGGGTAGGAGGAGCTTCGTGGTGATAGGCGCGAGGGTCGGCGGGGTCGATGTCGAGTCGATGCAGGGGAAGGTGATCGAGCCCGTGCCACTGGAGGGCCTCTCGCCGGCTGCGGCCAAGTCCGTCGCGTTCCGGATGAACATCTGGGGTCCGATGGAGGAGAAGTTCATTCCGATACTCATGGCCCTGGAGAAGCTCTCACGAGAGGAGGAGTGCGAGCTTGCCGAGATCAACCCGCTCGCGGTGGCCGAGGACGGCTCGATCGTCGCGCTCGACTCGAAGATAATCCTCGACGACAACGCCCTCTTCAGGCATCCAGAGTTCTCGCAGCTCGCTCCGGAGGACCCGCTCGAGGGCGAGGCGGCGAAGGAGGGGTTCGCCTTCGTGAGACTCGAGGGGGACCTGGCGGTCGTGGGCAACGGCGCCGGACTGGTTCTCTCCACCTTGGACCTGGTGGCGGACGCGGGAGGGAAGCCCGCGTGCTTCCTGGACCTGGGCGGCGGCTCCCAGAGGGAGAGGGTAGAGGCCGCCCTCAGGCTCGTGAAGAAGCTCCCCAACGCGAAGCGGGTCGTGGTGAACATATTCGGCGGGATAACGCGGACGACCGACGTGGCCGCAGGTCTCAAGAACGTGGTCGGCGAGGGTGGGATGCAGCCTGTCTACGCGCGGATAAGCGGAGCAGAGGAGGCACAGGCGAGGAAGCTGCTCGAGGGCACGTCCGTCAAGCTCTACCCGACAGCACCAGAGGCGGTCAGGGCCGCGGTGGGCGCAGCATGACGATGATTCTCCCTGAGATGGCGGCCCCGGTCATCGTCCAGGGCATAACGGGGCGGTACGGCAGCCTTCACACCGCTCTTATGCTCCAATACGGGACGAACATCGCCGCAGGAGTCACTCCGGGGAAGGCCGGCGAGAGGGTCGAGGGAGTGAAGGTCTACGACAGGGTTGCCGATGCAGTCCAGAAGACGGGAGCGAAGAGCTCCATAATCTTCGTCCCTGCTCCCTACCTCTACTCGGCGGCTGAGGAGGCGATGCGCGCGGGGATCAAGCTCGTCGTCGCGATAACCGAGCACGTCCCGATCAGGGACGAGCTCAAGCTCGTCGAGCTCTCGAAGAGCTTCGGGGCTACGGTGATCGGGCCGAACACTCCGGGGATCATCATCCCGTCGCGAAGGGTGAAGCTAGGAATCATGCCAGCGACCTCTTTCAGGCCCGGCCGCGTCGCCCTGTTCTCGAGGAGCGGGACACTCATGTACGAGATAGCGAACCAGCTCTCGACCAACGGGTTCGGCCAGGCGGTCGCCCTGGGGGTGGGCGGGGACCCGATCAACGGCAGCACGATGATGGAGCACTTCGACTGGGTCCGGACACGCGAGGATATCGACTCGGTGGTCGCGGTCGGGGAGATCGGAGGGGACGCTGAGGAGAGGCTGGCACAGTACATCACCGAGACGAAGTTCCCCAAGCCCGTCTTCGCGTACATCGCGGGGAGGGCGGCTCCCAAGGAGAAGAGGATGGGGCACGCGGGCGCCATAATCTACGGCAACTATGGGACGGCCGAGTCCAAGATCGCCTCGTTCCGTGCGGCGGGTGTGAAGGTGGCGATGACACCCTCGGAGATACCGGAGCTTCTGGCGGCGAGCCTGCGGAGGTGAGACCCGTTCCAGAAGTTCAAGCACGACGGCATCTCATCTCCTCGACGTCCAGGGGACGAGCAAGTTCCTGAAGTGATTCTACCAAGATACGGCTGGATACACGGGAAGAACCCTACGAGCCGCTAAAAGCATCCGAAGCGACAGGGAGGCGTGCGTTTCAAGGATGAGCTGGCGCTCACCGGTGACGGCGACGCGATCTGGCGGCGCGTCTCCGACCTCGGGGCGATCCCGACCTACTGGGTGGCGATAAGGTCCGTCGAGTTCGTGCGCAGAGACGAGGACGAGTCGATCGTGAACATCGAGTTCGTCTTCGGCGGAAGGAGCGAGGCGAGGATCACCGTCGATCAGGCAGACCGGACCCTCCTGATCTTCTACACCGCGGGAGCGCTGACCGGCACCCACAGGGCGAGCGTCAACAGGAACCGCCTCGTGGTCGAGCTGGACGTGACGTTCCACGGCACCTACCGGCTGCTCTCGCCGCTGGAGAGCGAACGATTCAGGTCCGAGGCCAGACAGGCCCTCGAGAGGTTGGTCGCCCCCGAGAGCGAGAACGGCTGATCTCCCTTCACAACGCGAAATAGTAGTAGCTCACGCCGAAGCCCTCCACGACAGTACCTCCGCCCACGTCCTGGCTTCCGATGAACGAGTGGGGCGTCCAGCCCTCGCCCGGAGGAAGATAGACCCCGCCGACCCCGAGGAAGAGGCTCGTGGCCGAGGCATAGTGGGTGGGGTGCGCAGGGCACGACGTCCCTACACAATCGGGGGGCGCGCTCTGGGTCGCGACGATCGGCGCGAACAGGAGGAAGAGGACGATCGCCACCGCGACAAGGATCAGGGCTCTCCCTGGACCAGAGGAGCTACTCCTCTGCTGCTCCCTGTCCATCCTCCGAGCTCCCGCCTCCTGTCCCTGCGTCCACACCCTGGAGGCAGCCTTCCGTCCAGTCGGATCCGCGTGCCGGATCGTCGCCCAGCTCGTCTCCTCCCCATTCGGGCCTAGACCCGGGCCACCGATGACCGGGTCCTTCATGCGCCTAGCATCGGTCCGCTCCAGAGCCCCGAGCGACGGAATCACCCGCTTGGCGGCCTCATCTATCCCGTTCTGGATCGCAGCGAGTACAGCGCCCATCTCGGCCCCTTCCCCCTTGGCGAGCTCGACGGTGCGCCTCTCCTCATGAAGCGAGCCATTCGAGCCGGAGCCGAGGTAGAACGAGGCATAGGTGCTGTTGAACTCGAAGCGGAAGACGTACAGGTTGGAGAATCCGTCTCTCTTCTGGATGTAGCCGTAACCGGCGTTCGGGCGTTTGAGGTCGACCAGGAGTTCCAGGTACCTCTCCTCCGCTGATACCTTCACCTTGTCGAGGAACTTGGATTGGATCGTACGAACCGAGGACAGGGGGACGAACGCCTCCTCGACCGACTTGGAGACAGCCTCCCGGCGGCTGGGATAGGGCGGGGTTGTCATTCAGGTCAAGCCACAAGATGCGTCATGAACGATCACAGGTGAAGACCATGGGCGTTCGCTGGCAACTGCGTGATACGGATGGATCAGCGTATTTATCGTGTGAATGACTAGAATCCCCAAAATTACCTCAAACTTTTCAGGTCACCCGGGACCGTGATGGTGCAGCCCTAGTTCTGTCAGACTGCCCTCAGGTAAGCGGCCGTCTCCTTCCTGACGACCCTCTCTATTGTCAGGTCGAGGACTACCTCGGCTATGTCGCGGGCGTACTCGGCGATGCGCTTCTGGGAGTCCACCAGCGTGTTGATGGTGTAATAGGTCTGGATGTCCCTCTCGTCGAGAGAGCGCACCAGGTCATCCTCCATCTGGCTGAACCGCTTGGCCTTCTCGACCACGACGTCCGCCCCTGCATGGTCCCTCTTGAAGAGAGACAGCAGGGCCTCCTCCACCAGCCCGGCCGCGTGCTCGCTCATGGAGCCGAGCTTGACTGCCAGGTTCTTCGGCAGCGGGGCCTGCAGTCCCACCACGACCTTCGCCATCCTGCTCGCGTGGGAGGCGATCCGCTCCATCGTCCTCGCGACCTGGGTGTAGCCGAGGAGGTCCCTCGGCTCCAGGATCGATTCCTTGAAGATCCCCTGGTTTATCGACATGTTCAGCTGCCGGATGACGTAGAGTCCGAACCTCCCAACCTCGTCGTCCCTCTGGATTATGCCGTCGGCGAGAGCCTTGTCGTTGTTCTCGAGCGCCGGGATCGCGTCCCTGTGCATCGAGGCCGTGATGAGCAGCATCTTCTTCAGCGCGTTGTCGACGCTCAACTCGGAGTATCCGAGGAGCACGTGGATCGTTATCTTGTCCTTCGAGTCCGCGACGCCCTCCGTCCCGATAAGGTGCCTCCTGACGAGCTCCTTGATGGCGTCCCTCTTCCCGGAGCTGAGAAAGCCGTTCACTCCCCTCAAGCTGATCTGGCTGTAACCTAAGATGTAGAGGGAGACGATCTTCCTGAAGAGGATGTCCGGGCTGTCCTTCTCGGAGACCTCGATGATCGCCTCCTGCCGCTCACCGACGGGGGCCGTGACATCCGCCGTGATCAGGAGAGACGCCAGACTCGGCCGCGTGATGACGATCTCCGAGCCCTGCCTCAGACCCATCTCCTTCACCCATTTCTTGGGTAGGGCCACCATACAGGAAGACTTGCCGGAGATCTGCACCTTCCGCCTCTCTTTTTCTTGCAATGCGACCATCAAAATCACTACTTTGGGTGCGAAAAGGTGCACAAAGCATCTATATATTCGTTGAACTTACTATATGGTTGTCTACGTTTTGATGGGTTGTATGGTAATTAGTTGCAGACGATACACACAACTCGACCTGGGGGACCGACGATCGCATAGCCACTACTCAAGACGAACCAATGCATCAGATTATGCTCAATTGCGAATCAATGTCTTCATACGAATGTCAATGGGACCCACCGCATCCTTGATCGAATCTCCGGGTGAGCGATCATAGGCCTAGCCAAATAATGTCTTCGGGTCGACAACCTTTAGTCTCTCCGAGATTCATCAGCCCCGACGCGGAATGGGCGCGACGTTTGTTCAGGCTGGAGCGGAAGAAAACAACGACCAGACGCCTCAACAGAGAGACGGGTCCAGAGTGCGCGCCGCTCTTATCCTGGTGATGATCCTCGTCTTCCCTCTCCTCGTCGTGGCCGCCTACTTTGCGACCCGCCAGGTGCTCCCCGAGATCGGGGGGCTCACCTTCAGTCTCCCTCAGGACGGAGTCCAAACTGCCAGCGCTCAGTCCCTCAACTCCTCTGGTCTGCAGGAGGCGAGCGGCCAGTTGTTTCCGTCACTGAAAGTCCTGACTTCATCGAGCCTGTCATCGATCAATCTCGTCGAGGTCCTCCTGATCGTGACGCTGGCGGTCGTCGTCCTCATCGTCTGGAGAGGCTTCGGCAGACGGCGCGGGCGCACGACCCCGTTCGAGGACGACGGAGACCTTCTGGCAGAGAGGAGACGAAAGATGGCCGCGATCCTGGACGAGGCGGCCGCCCGTCTCAATGCCGGTTCCTCGTACAGGGAGACGGTGATCGAGTGCTACAGGCTGATCTCCGAGCTCCTGGAGGAGAGATCAGAGGTGGACGGCAAGGTCCTCACCGCGAGGGAGTTTAAGAAACGGGTCTCCGAGAAGCTGAAGATTGAGACGCCCTACCTCGACCAGGCGACCGAGCTCTTCGAGGTCGCCAGATACAGCGTACAGGAGATTACAGTGGAACAGGCTCAGCAAGCGGCGATCTGCCTCTCGAATCTCAGCGCGCCCCTGAAGGAGACCGTAGCCCCAGCAAGCGATATTAGATGACAGATCCGCGACACACGAGGTCTTCTCATGTACCCAGATAGGAGAAACGATCGGCACGAGGGCCCCGAGGACCGCCGGTGGACTCGCCGGCGCGCGATCCTGCTCTGCGCAGCGTTCGCGGCGCCCGTACTGCTCCTCGTCCTTGTCGGCAGCCTCTTCGTGATCCCGTTGATCTACCTCGCGGTCTCCGTTGAGGGCGTCTTTGTGGCCTTCGTCGCGATATCCGCGGTCCGATCGACCAACGGCAGGATGAACGCGGAGTACCGCGGAGACTCGTCGACCACGAATCGGGCGCGTCCCGGCGCCGACAGAGTCCAGACGCTGGCATCCTACGTGAAGTGGGCCGCGAGGGGGTCGGATTTCTCGCGCAGAGACGTGGCCCGGACGGTCATGCAAATCGCTGAACGGTCCCACGCCGCCCCGTCCAGGGGCGAAGGGGTGTCTCCCAACCGTGAACTGCCCGACGCCATCGAGACGCTCGTCTATCCCTACCGGGACGATCCCTTCGTCAGGGCAGGGATGCGGACGCTCAGGACGGACCGAGCTCACGGTGACGGGCCGGCGACGCAGGCAGGCACGAAAGGAAGGCCTCCCGGGCGGGCCAGATACCTCGCTAGCCTCGAGGAGGTTGTCTCAGGGCTGGAACGCGGGATGAAGCAGTCCGGGAGCGCGTGAGACGGCGATTGTCCATCAGGTCGGCGGGATCGCAGAGGATGGGGCACTCATGATCACGGATTCCCAGCTGGAGGACAAGCCGAGGAAGATCCTGGACGAGGTGAGCAGGGTCATCGTCGGCAAGCGGGACATGCTAGAGAGGGTCCTGATAGCGATACTCGCAGACGGGCACGTCCTCTTCGAGGAC
>JAPCJS010000151.1 GCA_027886825.1 Nitrososphaerota archaeon | reverse complement strand
TACAGGCGCCGAATGCAGATGGTCTTCCAGGACCCCTACGCGTCCCTCGATCCGAGGCAGAGCGTGAGGTCGGCGCTGATGGAGCCGATGGGGATCCACGGTGTCCAGCGCTCCGGAGATGAGAGGAGACGAGCCGTAGAGAAGCTCGTCGAGATCGTGGGGCTCAACCCCGACCACCTTGCCCGCTTCCCCCACGAGTTCTCCGGTGGACAGAGGCAGAGGATCGCCATAGCTCGCGCCCTCGCCGTCAATCCGGAGTTCATCGCGCTGGACGAGCCCACGTCGGCGCTCGACGTCTCGGTCCAGGCCCAGATCCTCTCCCTCCTGCAGAAGCTGCAGCGCGACCTCGACCTGACCTACCTCTTCGTCTCGCACAATCTCGCTGTGGTGAGGCAGATCTGTCACAGGACCGCAGTGATGTACCTGGGTAGGGTGGTCGAGATCGCGCCGACGGAGCAGCTCTTCGAGAACCCGAGACACCCCTATACCAAGGCGCTACTCGCCTCGGTCCCGCTGCCGGACCCGTCCAAGAGGAGGGACTTTGTGCCCCTGGAGGGCGACGTGCCCAGCCCCGTGAACATCCCCACGGGATGCAGGTTCCGCGCCAGGTGCGCGTACTCGACAGAGAAGTGCGCCCAGGTCTCTCCCCCGATGTTCGAGTTCGGTCCGGGCCACGGCGCGGAGTGCCTCTATGACATAGACTTCAAGACAGGACTCAAGACCGAGGTGCGGGCTACCTGACGAGCCTGGAGAGGACGAGGAGGATGATGACGACTAGCATGAAGATGAGCAGCGGCAGCCCGACGGTCTCGACAGCGGCGACGAAGAGCGCAAGGTAGTCCCTCCAGGTGAGGCCCGCCGCGTCGTCCGTCTCACCCTTCCCTCGCCTCCGGACCACGAGATCGCGCTCCTGTGTCATGCCAGATGGTCTGATGCCCGCAACCCTCGTCCTTCCGACTTAAAATGTCGTGGAGGCGCTTCCCCGGAGCGGTACCAGTCGGCGGCCGCCTAGTCGGGACCTTGGTCAGGCACGTCCGACCGGCCTCTACTTCCTTATGCCCAGCTCCTGCATCATCCCTGCCGTGACCGTATATGCCTCGTTGACCCAGTCCCTGATCTTGGCGGGCTGGGGGCACCACTCCAGCTCCACACTGACGGGACCTTCGTAGCCGATCCCTTCGAGGGCTGCCAGGTACTCCTTCAGCGGGACCACCCCTCTGCCGGGAGGCAGGTCGCCGTGGACCTTTCCGTCGCAGTCTGAGAAGTGGACGTTGACCACCTTCCCCCTGAGGCGGGAGATCGTCTCAGGGCCGTCACCCATCAGGAAGAGGTGCGAGACGTCGACGTTGGCGAGGACCGAGCCGTGGCCCACGTCCCGCAGGAACCGCTCCATCGACTCGACGTTGTTGAGCATCGAGAACTTGTGGGGGAGGAACTCCAGTGCGATGTTCATCCCAAGTCCGTGCGCGTAGTCCGCCACCTCTTTGACCCCCTGCACCGCCCACCTCCACTGGACCTCCGGGTCGAGCTCGACCTTCTCCAGGATGTACTCGCCGAGGGCGAGGACCATCGTCGGGCTCCCAAAGTCATATCCGACGTCCATCTGCCGTTTCAGCCAGTCGATGCTGTACCTCCGTATCTCCGGGTTGAAATCAGAGATCGAGTAGGAGAGCACTATGAACGAGGGGATCGGCATCCCCGCGTCGCGGATTGTCTCTATCATGGCCCTCTTGATCGGAGGCGTGAGGTCTATCGGATAGAGATCGTAGGTGTCGAATCCCAGTTCTTTTGCCCATCTGATCCCGTCAATCCTGCCGACGGGGGAGCCCCACCAGGCGTTCTCGATCAGCCCAAGCTTCAATATCCTGCTGGGAGCTTAGCGGGCATTTATTGGTTTCATGCAGGACGATCCCCACCTAGGTTAGAACAGGCACATCCCCACTGGAGAGTACTGCATCCCACCTGCCTCATGCGAGCCTGAGATCGCCGTCCCTGCTTCCACGCAGTCATGACGCCTGTCCAGAGGATGCGGTTCGCGGAGGCCCGCCACTTTCCTTTTGTCCCATCAGTGTCGCCTTCTCGCTCTCGAGACGCTAATGAGGTTGGCTAGCTCCTCTGAGCTTAAATATAGTGTCGACCCGGTAGCCGAAAGGTAGTCCACTATTTGCTAATGATACCCGGCCCGTCAGAACCCGAACCAGAGGTGCTGGCAGAGCTCTCGCTCCCCATACTCCCTCACTACGGTGCAAGGTGGCTGGCCGTGTACAACGAGACGACGGCGATGATGCAGAAGGTCTTCAAGACCAAGAACGAGGTGCTAATCATCCCCGTCCCGGGCCAGCTCGCAGTCGAGATGGCGGCCTTGAACCTCGTCTCCAAGGGAGAGGAGGCGTTCATCTGTTCCAACGGGCTCTTCTCCACCTCGATAATCGACTCGGTCAGGGCGATCGGCGGCAAGCCCGTCCCGATAGTCTCTCCGCTCGGCACGGGTCCCACCCTCGACCAGGTCAAGGCTGCTCTGGATGCGTCCAAGGACGTCTCGGGAAGGAGTATCTTCATCGTCCAGAACGAGACCTCGACGGGCGCGGCCGTGAACCCCGCCGAGATCTTCCGCTACTGCAAGAAGAAGGGGATGATCACTGTCCTCGACTCGATCTCGGCGATCGGAGGGATCGACCTCAGGGCGGACGAGTGGAACGTGGACTATGCGATCGGCTACTCGAGCAAAGCGCTCGGCGGAGTCAACGGGGCCGACCCGATCGCGGTCTCCCGGGAGGTCTGGGAGATGGTCGCCAAGAAGAAGGGCAAGATCCGCAGTACCTTCCTAGACCTCAACGCATGGCGCGAGGCCATAGACGAGGACTCATCGTGGGGCCATCCGCACCCGACCTCGATGCCAACCTCTGTGATCGTGGCGTTGAGGAAGGCCGTCTCGATGGCCCTCGAGGAAGGGCTGGAGAAGCGCTACAGGAGGCACGCCGACGCGGCCAAGGAACTCAGGGACGGTCTGAGGGCGCTGGGGCTAGAGGTCTTCACAGACCCCAAGTTCTACTCCGGTACGGTCACCGTGGCCAGCGTGGAGGGCAGGTGGGACGCAGAGCTGCGCCAGCGTCTGGTCACCGACTACAACATCATGATCGCCGGAGGCCTCGGCCCGCTGAAGGGCAAGGTCATCCGGATCGGGACCATGGGACGGTCCGCCAGGCACGAGAACGTCCAGCTTACGCTCGCTGCCCTTTCACAGGTGCTGAGCAAGGTCCGCTGACCGCCCCACCGCGCCACATTAATTGTGGCTCGTGCAGAGGCGATGGCCGTGAACGCTTCCTCATTCATCCTGAGGTGTATGACTCACGCGTGCGAGTTCCCTTCCGACTCGCACAACCTAGTCTGCTCAAACTGCGGGGGGCCCCTCGAGGCAGTCTATGACTACGAGGCGCTCAGGAAGGCCCATCATGGGGTACCGGCCGACGAGAAGAACCGCGGCGTCTGGCGATACTCGCCCCTCCTGCCACTGAACGCGGGCACCGGTATCGTCACCCTGGGGGAGGGTGCCACGCCCCTGGTCGATGCCTCGAGGATCGCGGAGGCCCTCGGTCTGGACAAGGTCTACGTCAAGGACGACAGCCGGAACCCCACCCTCTCCTTCAAGGACAGGAAGACCACCGTGGCGGTCAGCAAGGCGGCGGAGTTCGGCGCCTCGGGGGTGGCAAACATGACGGCTGGGAACGCAGGGTCCTCCGTGGCGGCCTACGCGGGGAAAGCCGGGATACCGGCGTACATCTTCACGATCGGGGGAATCTCTGACTCGAAGCTCGCGAAGCTACTCTCGTACGGTGCTATGGTCTTTCGGACCACGGCACCTACGAAGGAGTTGATGACCTTCGTCGGCGACGTCGCAAAGAAGTACGGGATGGTGAACATGACCGCCGCCTCGAGGTACAACCCCTACGTGAAGGAGGGATCCAAGACCTCCGTCTTCGAGATATACGAGCAGATGGGCGGTCGCCTCCCTGACTGGATGTTCATCCCCATCGGAGGGGGCGGCAACCTCGCAGGGATCTTCAAGGGGCTGAGGGAGCTCAAGCTCCTCGGTCTGATAGAGACCTACCCGCGGATCGTCGGAGTCCAGGGCAAGGATTGTGCCCCCGTGGTGCAGGCCTACGAACAGGGGCTGCCTCCGGACCAGATCCCGGTCGTCGAGAACCCGCGCACGATCGCCCACAGCATCCTGGACAGCTGGGCGCCGGACGGGGACCAGGCCCTCACCGCCATCCGCGAGACCGGCGGCCTCGCCATGGGAGTCACCGACGAAGAGCTGTACCAGTCGATGAAGACGCTCTCGTCCCAGGAGGGTCTCTACCTCGAGCCCGCATCGGCGGCGCCGCTGGCCGCTCTCGGGAGGCTCATGGGCGACGGCACGATGGGCGCCGAGGACTCGGTCGTTCTGTTCGCGACCGGCTCGGGCGCCAATCAGCCCGACGCGACCCTCTTCGCCTGGGGCGAGCCTCCTATCATAGAGCTCGACCTCGAAGGCTTCGTGCGCTACATCTCCAAGTGATACGCAGCCGGGGCTAGATTCTTAAGACCCCTCTGGGCCGGATGCTACCAGTCACGATGTCAACCGAACCTCGGACGAACTACGGGAAGCTGAAGCTCCTTATCGACGGCAGGTGGGTCGAGTCCGGCTCGGCGGAGCTCGGAGAGGCCTACGATCCCGGCAGGGGGGCACAGCTGGCGCAGGTCCCGTTCGCCCTCCCCGAGGAGGCAGACCGGGCAGTGGAGGCAGCGCAGCGTGCGTTCGAGAAGTGGCGGGAGATATCGATTCTCGAGCGCGTGAAGTACCTGTACAAGCTGAAGGAGGTCATGGAGCGCAGGGCAGAGGAGCTCGCTACGATCAACACGCAGAACCACGGGAAGACTCTCGAGGAGAGCCGCGGTGAGCTGAAGCGGAGCATCGAGAACGTCGACGTCGCCATAGCCGTAGCCTACACCCTGGCCAAGGGCGATACCCTGGACCAGATCGCGGCGGGGATCGACGTCAGCATGTCCAAGGAGCCCCTCGGCGTCTTCTCGGTCGTCTGCCCGTTCAACTTCCCTCTGATGGTGCCTTTCTGGTTCATACCCTACGCCATCGTCCTCGGCGACACCCTGGTGGTCAAGCCCAGCGACCTCACACCTGTCCCCATGCAGCGCGTCGCAGAACTCATCCAGGAAGAGGTGGGACTCCCTCCCGGGGTGTTCAACATGGTCCACGGCGGAAGGCAGGTCGTCGAGCACCTCATCGCCGACAGGGACGTGAAGGGCGTCACATTCGTGGGCTCCACCCCTGTGGCGCGGCAGATCTATCGCATGGCCGGCGAGCACGGCAAGAGGGCCATCGCCAACGGCGGGGCGAAGAACTGCGTCCTCGTTATGCCCGACGCCGACCTCGACGGCTCCATGTCCAACCTCGTCTCCTCGTTCTTCGGGAACACAGGACAGCGCTGCCTGGCCGGGGCGAATCTGATCTCGGTGGGCGACGTGCACGACTCGCTTTTGAGCAAGTTCACAAAGACCGCCCTGGCTCTGAAGGTAGGGTACGGCCTCGATACCGGCGTGCAGATGGGACCGCTCGTGACAGAGAAGGCACGCAAGAGGGTCTCGGACTACGTGGCCGCCGGGTTGAGCGAGGGAGCGAAGCCCGTCTCCGACGGCAGGACCCTGAAGGTTCTCGAGTACCCAGAGGGATACTATCTCGGAGCGACCGTCCTCGACCAGGTGACTCCGGAGATGCGCATCGCCCGCGAGGAGGTCTTCGGGCCCATCGCGAGCGTGATGCAGGCGGAAAGCCTGGACAGGGCCATCGAGATGATAAATGGGGGCACCAACTTCGGGAACATGGCCTGCATCTATACCTCAAGCGGCAGGAACGCCAGGGAGTTCAGAAGGCGCGTGGACGCAGGGAATATCGGGGTCAACATCGGCGTGGCCGCGCCCTCCGCGTACTACCCGTTCGGCGGACGCCGGGACTCCTTCTACGGGATCCTGCACGCGCAGATCGACACGGTCGAGTTCTTCACCGACAAGAAGGTCACCATCTCAAAGTGGTAGGGCAGTGCCTCCCGACCTCAGACTCCGTCCGGTCTGTAGGACCTCCGTCTCGGACTCGAACTGGGCCGCGTCGGATCGTGCAAGGGCTTTCG
>JAPCJS010000200.1 GCA_027886825.1 Nitrososphaerota archaeon | reverse complement strand
CGTGCTGTTGCACTCCTACTCATGGCTCTTGGAGAAGGATGAGGATTGGAGCGGGAATCAGAATCGAATACCTTAGCTCGGCGTGGATGATAGTCGAGGCTTTCGCCTCAATCGGATTCGGGTTGATCGCGGGTAGTCTAGCTCTGCTCGCATTTGGGGGCGACAGTCTGATCGAGCTTATCTCTGGCGTTGTGGTATTGCTGCACCTAAGGAAGGACGTGAGTGGTTCCGGGGTGAACAGCAAGAGGACAGAGCAGATCACGAGCGCTCTCCTCTTTGCCCTGATTCCCGTGATCGGTCTCGGGGCTGTCTATTCCTATACCTCGGGACTAAGACCAGAGGGGTCGCCTCTGGGGACAGCGGTTGCGATAGGCGCGGTAGTCATCATGCCATATCTCTACTTCAGAAAGAAGCAGATCGGCGAGGAGACCCGCTCTCTGCCTCTTAAGATGGATGCCATAGAATCTATCACTTGTCTGCTCATGGCGATAGTCCTGCTTGGCGGACTTCTCGCAGAGTTCTTTCTCGGCCTTTGGTGGGCTGACTATCTGGCTACCGGAGTGATACTCGCTTTCGTCGCAAAAGAAGCCGTCGAATCTTATCGTGAACTCCGTGAAGAGGAATAGGTGAGTTACTGCCCGTTTCAGACACCCGGTCTAGAAACCTTCCCGGCTAGACAGTGTACATATCTGCGTAGCTATGTATAAATATGGCTATCCGGCTCTCCTCCACAGGCGAACTAGAATGGGTGACTATCTTTGGCGCTCCGGTTACGATTCAACGCTCGAAGCTCAAATCGACTAGGCTCCAGGTCTCCGACTCTCCTCAGCAGCTTTTCTTGAAGGTCCAGGAGGAATACGAGGAAGCATTCCTCCTAGAATCAGCCAAAGGCGCGACAAGGCTCGCCGAATACTCCTTCATCGGATTCGAACCAGCACTCTTTCTCCGCGTCAAGAACGGCATCCTCGAGGTCACCGACAGGATCGGAGGAGGACGTGAGACGGTGAAGACCTCTGACCCGCTCGAGAACCTCCGTGCTCTCGTTGGCCCGACGAAGGAGAGTGGGCCGTACCGGTTCATCGGCGGCGCCGTGGGCTACATCTCATATGACTCGGTCCGTTACTGGGAGAGGCTTCCCGCCCTGGCGAAGGACGACCTCTCGGTCCCCGACATGGAGTTCGGGATCTACACGGACGGGATCGCGTTCGACCACACCAACGGCGAGGTGCGCTACTACTCGTTCGGGGAGGACCGGTCCGAACCGGTGCATCGTCTGCTCAGGCGAAAGGCCGAGATGGGCTCGTTGGACTACGGCCCTAGAAAGTCGAACATAAGCCAGGAGAGGTACGAGCAGATGGTCGAGAAGGCGAAGGAGTACATCGCCGCGGGCGACATCTTCCAGGTCGTCCCATCCAAGCGCCAGGATTTCGAGGTGACCGGAGATCTTACAAGATTCTACGCAGAGCTGAGCCGGATCAATCCCTCCCCATACATGTACTTCCTCAAGTTCGGCGACCGGCGCATTGTGGGCTCGAGCCCCGAGATGCTGCTCCGGGCCGAGGACAGGAAGGTCGAGACCTTCCCAATCGCCGGGACGGCGCCCCGCGTCCCTGACAAGAAGGAGAACGACCGGCTGACCCAGGAGCTGCTGGCCGATCCCAAGGAGAGGGCCGAGCACGTCATGCTCGTAGACCTCGGAAGGAACGACATTGGCCGGGTCGCCAAGTACGGGAGCGTTAGGGTCCCGGAGCTCCTAACCATCCAGCAGTACAGCCACGTCCAGCACATCGTCTCGAGGGTCGTGGGAGAGCTCAGGGACGAGTTCGACTCATTCGACGCGATGCGCGCCCTCTTCCCGGCGGGCACGCTCTCAGGCGCGCCGAAGCCGAGGGCGATGGAGATAATCGAGGAGCTCGAGCCGACGAGGAGAGGACCGTACGGCGGCGCCATAGGATACTTCTCCTTCAACGGCAACGCCGATTTCGCAATAACAATACGGACCCTCGTCGCAAGCGGGAAGAGTTGCAGCATCCAGGCGGGAGGTGGAGTCGTCGCCGACTCGGTCCCCTCGAAGGAATGGCAGGAGACCGAGAACAAGGCGGCCGGACTGTTCCGTGCCGTGGAAGCGGCTGGTGGCAAGAGATGAAGGTCCTCATCATAGACAACTACGACTCGTTCGTCTACAACCTCGCGCAGTACGTGGGCGAGCTAGGTGGGACACCACAGGTATTCAGGAACGACGAGATCAACCTGAAAGAGGCGGTCTCGTTCGCCCCCGACCGCATCATCATCTCGCCCGGACCGGGCAACCCCGAGGACAGGAAGTACTTCGGCGTCTGTGACGACATCCTGCAGAGCATCAGCAAGAAGGTCCCCACCCTCGGTGTCTGCCTAGGGCACCAGGGGATCGGCGCAGCGTTCGGAGGAAAGGTGGTGCGCGCCTCCCGGCTGATGCACGGCAAGACGAGCAGGATCCTTCACGACGGGAGAGGGATCCTCGAGGGCGTGGAGAATCCCTTCCAGGCTACCCGATATCACTCCCTAGCGATCGAGAAGGTGGACGTCCCTGAGAGCCTCAAGGTGACCGCCATATCGATGGACGATACGGAGATCATGGGAGTCAGGCACATGAAGTATCCGATAGAGGGTGTCCAGTACCATCCCGAGTCCATAATGACGCCTGAGGGTAAGAAGATAATCGCGAACTTCCTCAGGAGCGGCGTCCAGCATTGATCCAGCAGGCCATCGGACGACTTGTCGAGGGCCAGGACCTCTCGCCGCAAGAGGTGAGCGGGTCCCTGGAGGAGATCATCTCGGGACAGGCTTCCCAAGCGCAGATCGCTGGTCTTCTCGTGGCCCTCCGCGGAAAGGGAGAGAGCTCCGACGAGATCGCCGCGTTCGCTTCGACCTTCAGGAGCTACGGGATCAAGATCCAGCCTAAGGTGAAGGGACGGCTCGTCGATACCTGCGGGACCGGCGGGGACCGCGCCAAAACATTCAACGTCAGCACCATCTCGGCGATCGCCGCAGCGGGCGCGGGAGTCTCGATCGCGAAGCACGGGAACAGGTCGGTGACGAGCCGGTGTGGTAGCGCCGACCTCCTCGAGAGCCTCGGGTTCGATCTGGCCATGGACCCCAGCAGAGTCAGTGCCTCCATCGAGCAGCTCGGCATCGGCTTCATGTTCGCACCGACCTTCCACCCCGCGATGAAGCAGGTCAGCCCCGTCAGACGAGAGCTCGGCATAAGGACTATCTTCAACCTAATGGGGCCACTCATGAACCCTGCGGGGGCCGACGCGCAGATCCTCGGCGTCTACTCCCAGCCGCTCACGCTCAAGGTAGCCCAGGCGCTGAAGAAGCTCGGAAGCAAGGAGGCGATGGTCATCCACGCCCTGGAGGGGATGGACGAGATATCTGTCACAGGGAAGACGTCAGTGGCG
>JAPCJS010000033.1 GCA_027886825.1 Nitrososphaerota archaeon | reverse complement strand
CACCGCCGACCCTCGCCTGCACAAGGAAGCCAGGTTGCTCCCGAAGGTCTCCTATGGCATGCTCATCGCGATACTCGGAGGCAGACACGCTCCCGGGATCCACAGCATCGTCGATCCTGTCGCCGTCGAGATGATAGCGAAGAACAAGATCAGGCTCACCGTCGTGAACGGGAACGAGCCGCAGAACGTGCTACGTGCCATCGATGGGAAGGACGTCGGCACGACGGTAGGCTAGACTGCTATCACGGAGACCGAGATGTCGTTCACGTTGGTGCCCGTGGGCCCGGTCATCACCAGGTCGCCCAGCTTCTCGAAGAACCTGAATGTATCGTTCTGAGCCAGGATCTCTTCCGGGGAGAGGCCGAGCGACGCGGCTCTCCTTATCGTGGAACCGTCCACCACCGCCCCGGCCGCCTCCGTGGACCCGTCGAGGCCGTCCGTCCCGATAGAGACCATCGCTACTCCCCGGTTCCCGTCGATCTTGAGCGCGGTACCGAGGGCGAACTCCTGGTTTCTTCCACCCCTGCCGAGCCCGCCGACCGTCACGGTCGTCTCCCCTCCCACGACACGGCTTGTGGGACGGGTCCTGGTGCCCGCATACACCAGGATCGAGCCGAGGAACATCCCGGCGAACCTTGCCTCTCCTTCGCAGCTCGTGGTCAGAAGTGTCGGTCGCTGGCCGGCCGACCTAAGACGACGGACCGCTGCGTTGCAGGCGTCCTCGTTGCCGCCTATGATGACGTTCGAGACCTTCCTGAAGAACCTCGACCCGGGCTTCGGGGTCTCCGGGATCTTGCCATCGACGCCCTTCCTGATCACGGCCGCCACGCCGCTGGGGATGCTCTCCCAGAGGTTGTATCTCCTCAATATCCTGGTGGCATCACCGAAGGTGGAAGGATCAGGATAGAGAGGTCCCGAGGCTATCGAGTCCAGCCGGTTACCCACCACATCGGAGATCACCAGCGAGAGGACCACGGCAGGATAGAGCCTCTCGGCGAGCCACCCTCCCTTCAGCGCTGAAAGGTGCTTCCTGACGACGTTGAGCTCCTGTATCGTCACCCCAGCCCTCAGGAGGCTCCGCGTGACATCCATCTTGTCCTCGAGCGAGACCCCCTCCCTCGGCATGGGCATGAGGGAAGACCCGCCTCCCGATATCAGGCAGATCACAAGATCGTCCGGGGTCGGCGTCCCGACGAGATCCAGCATCTCTCTGACCCCTTCCTGCCCGTCCTTGCTCGGAAGAGGATGGGTGGCACGATGCAGCTTCACGGCGCCTACCCTAATCATCTCCCTGCCGGCCAGCTGGGAGCTGGGTGCGTTCACGATGCCCGCGGTGATCCTGCTCCCGAGCAGGGATCCGAGCGCCTCCGCCATCGGGGCTGCCGCTTTGCCGCCCCCTATCACCAAGATCCGTCTGAACCTGGAAAGGTCGATCTTCCTGCCTTCGACGATCAGCTGATCGTCCCTGACCCTGAGTTTGGATCTCATAAGACGCCCGGGCTCGACAGAGGCGAGCGCAGCCTCGATCGCATCAAGGGACACCCCCCTGGCGACCCTCTCGGCCTTGGTCTGACCGTTGTCGATCAGGTCAGGGGCGTTCTTGATGTACATCCCTCGGCTCTTAGGGCCGGTGTACGTCCATAGGATAATTAAGGTGCTGCTGCCGAATATGTCTCATGGAACTGAGAGCGCTGGTGCAGGAAAAGTTCAGTGAGCCTCAGAAGTGCTACGGACACTGTGATCAGCAGTCGACCCTGAAGTTCCTGGATGAGAAGGTGACCACCACCGCAGTCTACTCTTGCCCAGGAGCCTATATCTCAAAGGTAATCGTCTACGGCGCGTCCGTGGACCTAGACCAGGTCCTCGGCTATGTCCAGAGCTTGGTGGGGAAAGAGCAGGACGTCAGAGAGGAGGACATCAGGGTCGCAAGCAGGTACCCCTGGGACCTTGGGATCGATACGGGGAACCAGGAGAAGGTGATGGGTGCAGCCTACTGGACGCAGAACTACCGGCGGACCAAGAGCGACGATCCAAACCGGGTGGCCGTCTTTCTCTGCGGAGACTGCCGATCCGTCTTCTCTCAACCCATGAGCAGCAAGCAGACCCTCTGCGGAGACTGCAGTAGGACTGGTTAGTTAGTTGGTTTGCTAGTTTGTCAGCTTGCTGGCCGAGGAGGGACTTAACAGGTCGCTCTTCAGCAGGTTCTCAACGGCCTTCCTGGTGAACGAGACTCCCTCAGAATAGCCTGTCAGGACATGCTTGATCTCTCCCCCATCCAGCTCGACGAACACCTGGGGAATGATGTAATCGGGCGACCAGTCACCGTACTTTTTCACGAGCTCGTCGGCCTTTCCCACATCGTTGGTGTCGATGTCATAGAGATAGACCGGCACGCCGAGCTGCTCCCCCGCCTTCTTCATCGGCCCGACGGTCGTCGGGACGCAGTGAGGGCACCAGTTGGCATAGACCACGTAGATCGCCTTGGCCTTACTCGTCATAGAGCAGGAGCGCAGGCGCATCCGTATAAGTTTTGGTGGACCCGCTATTCCTGTGATGAATCACGCTTTTGGCTTGTTCTTGACACCGACGGCCGCCAGGAGCCTCTGGAATTCCTCCTCTGTGATCCATTCCACCTTGAGGTAGTCCATTATCTCTTCCTTCTTCAGCCCGATCCTCTTCGCTTCCTTCACCGCTGCAGTGTACGCCTCTATCTCCGTAGGCCTGTCCACGTAGCTGTACCTTCTGTCGAAGAGCTCCTTTCCCTCCATGAACTGTCTGATGTGGACGAGCTCGTGGATCACATCGAGATACAGGTATCTCTCATCGCCCGTCTTGAGGTACTCGGCGCTCACGACGATGTTGCCCGTCTCGTCGTCGACCCGCAGGTATCCTGCGCGCGGAAGGACATCGACCCTCAGGTCCGCGAGTATCCTCTCCGTCTGGTCCAGGAATATCGATCTGACCGCATCGACCCCCTCGAACCCCACGAAGACCTCCACGAAAGACATTGAACCGGACTGGGCGCCTCTGTTTATGCGGTGACCGGATGATGATGATGATGAAGAGGGAGACATCTTCTTCTTCGCCGGGAGGTCCTTCGTCATTTAAGGGTGCGCCTCGGATCTTTCACGAACAGGTCCTTCATGTAGGCTCGCCTGAACCCGAGCTTCAGATACAGCCCTTCGACCGAGTCCGAGAGGATCGTCTGCAGGATCAGTCTCCTCCCCTCCTCGACCGCCTGCCTGTGGGCGAGATCGAGCATCGTGCTCGCGATGTGCCTCCCCCTCTGGTCACGGCGCGTCCCGACACAGTAGACGCCGCACACCTTGTCGGTCCTGTGGAGCGCCAGGGCGCCCGCAGGCCTGCCGTCTAACGTACCGATCAGGAGGGTGGTCATCTCCTCCGCCCCGATGACCCTCTGGACCACGCCCGTTACGGCCTTGGCCTGGCTCGACTCTCCATAGAAGGCGTCTAGATATACGCCGACCCAGTCCTTGACCCCCTCCTTCCCGGTGACCTTCTCTATCTTCAGATCGGGGTTCACCTCGAAAGAGGGCTCCTCGATCTCCATCACCGACATCTGGTCGACGATCCTGTATCCTTGCTTCTCCAGCGTAAGCAGCAGAGACGCATCCAATTGGCCGCTCTGGAGGAAGAGGTGCGGAGTCAGCTTCCTTGCCTCGAACTCGCTCTCCATCGGTCCGATGAGCTTCTTGGCGCCCTTTGTGATCTCCAGGAAGCCTCCGCGGTTGAAGAAGTACTCATCGAACTCCTGCGAGAGCATGACATAGGCGTTCGGGCTCAGCCACGTCGTCTGGGCCCAGTTCGACCACCAAGAGACCTCGTTGGATTCGTACGTATTGTCATTGAAGTCTGCCAAAGAAGTTCACGCCGAGGATGTTTGAGGTGATCCTGAGGGCCTCATAGTAGAGCTCGACCTGGTTCTGGTCCTTCTCGGACGCGCCATCCTCTATGAGCTTCATCATGAACGCGATGGCCTGTGGAGTGTCAAAGTCGTCGTTGAGGAACGCGTAGAACTGGGCGAGCACCTTCCCAGAGTCCCGCCTCCGGGCCTTGGTCGCCCTCCTCTCCTCCATTATCTTCGCCTTGGCCCTGAGGGCCAGGTAGGTCTCGTGCATCTGCTTCAGGCCCTTTTCCTGAAAGTCCATGTCCACGCGGTAGTGATGGGAGAGCAGATACAGCCTCAGGGTGTCAGATCCGTACTGCTTCAGGGCGTCCCGGACCGAGAGGACGTTGCCGAGGGACTTGGACATCTTGTTGCCCTCTATGTTGACGAGACCTGTGTGCACCCAGTACTTCACGAGCGGCTTCACCTTCGTCAGCGACTCCCCCTGCGCTATCTCCGCCTCGTGGTGCGGATAGATCAGCTCGTAGCCGCCTCCGTGGACGTCGTACTGAGGGCCGAAGTTGGTGAGCGTGACTGCGGTATCCTGTATGTGCCAGCCAGGAGAGCCCCTGCCCCACGGGCTGTCCCATCTCCCCTCGACGAGTATCACGGGGCGCCACAGGGCAAAGTCCAGCAGGTGCTTCTTCTTCACCGAAAGCTCAAGGGGCCTCAGCGAAAGCTCCTTCGTTGTCAGGTGGGAGAGCTTGCCAAAGTCCGGGAACGTCGCCGTGTTGAAGTAGACCGTCCCGTCGGCCACGTAGGCGTTCCCGCTCGCGATGAGGGTCGAGATCTGGCGCATGGTCTCCTGCACGTAGTTGGAGACCCTCTCGTACTTGGTTACAGTGTAGATCTTGAGGCTGTCCGTGTCCTCCAGGAACGCCTTCGTGTACCTCTCCGCCAGCCTGATGGGGTCCATCCCTTCCGCCTTTGCAGCCTGGGTGATCTTGTCGTCGATGTCGGTGACGTTCATCAAGAAGTTGACCTCGAACCCCAGGTGGGACAGGTACCTGGCCACGACGTCGTAGAAGGTGTAGGTCCTTGCGTGTCCGACGTGCAGGTAGCTCTGCACGGTGGGCCCGCACACGAACATCGAGACCTTGCCCGGTATCCTCGTCTGGAAGGGTTCCTTCTGCATGGTCATGGTATTGTACACCTTGAGGTCTGGTTGCGTCTTGAAACGGCTCGCCACTGCTTTTTCCTGAAGACACTTAATTTCTTGAAGTATTAAATGTGAGGGAATTGGCGGTAGGAGTAGTTGCTCTACGAGAAGAAGATCGATTCCTTCCCCCAGCTCATCAACGACATCGGCGTAATGGACCAGGACGCGGGCATAAGGGCCATTGGAAAGTACAAGGCCAAGAAGTGCTTCGTCTTTGTGACCAGGTCTCTGAACGGATTCACTTCAATCCTCTGCAGCATGAAACGCTCGGGCAAGGAGACCATCCCCGACAAGCGGCTCCTGGCGAAGGAGTTCGAGAACCTCCAGGACCTCGAGAAGTTCCTCACCGAGGTCGTCGCCAAGCCTCTGGTGGCGTCCGAGTACTAGTAGTAGCTCCTTCTTTTTTTCCACCTGCTATCGCGCGGCCTGCGAACCGGTCAGCTATCCTGCGCTCACTGAGGCGCACGTACTCCTGATCCACCTCGTACCCGACGTAGCGACGGCCCGTCTTCAACGCGGCTATGGCCGTCTGACCCGACCCCATGAACGGGTCGAGCACGACGTCGCCCTCGAAGGTGTAGAGCTGGATGCACCTGTATGGCAGCTCCACGGGAAAGGGCGCCGGGTGCCCCACGGTGCGGGCGCGCTCCGCGTCGAACCGCCAGACGCTCTTGGTGAACTCGAGGAACTCGTCCCTGGTGATCGTGCTCTTCCTCCCCTGGCCCTCTCTTGAGAAGCTCGCCTTGGAGAAGACCAGGATGTACTCATGGACGTCCCTCAGCGTCGGGTTGGTGGCCGAGAGCCAGCTGCCCCACGCGGTAGAGGAGCTGCTGCTCGACTCTTTCGCCCAGATCACCTCGCCCCTCATGAGGAGCCCCAGTTCGGTCATGTCCTCGACGATGAACGCGTGCAGCGGTATGTACGGCCTCCTCCCGAGGTTGGCGACGTTGATGCAACACCGGCCTCCCGGGACCAGCACCCTCTCGACCTCGGCCCACACCCTCTTCAGGAAACTCCTGTACTCCGCGAGGGTCAGGTTCCTGTCGTACTCCTTCCCCACGTTGTAGGGCGGCGAGGTGACCATGAGATGGACGCTTTCATCGGGCAGCTCTTCCATCGCCTCGCTCGACCTGCAAAAGACCCTGTCCAGAAGCTCGTCCGGGATGGGGTTCTCCTGGTGTACGTGCTCCTTCCCTACTTCCTGGGGCAATCCCTCGTAGAGCCTGCTCCCGTAGAAGGCCGTGGAATCGTGACTGGCCCTCCCGGGTGAACCGAACCGGCTGGTCTTTGTCCCTCTTCGCTTCCTCGGAGCTACGGTCCCGTCTGCCTTCTTCCTCGTGCGATCGAGGCTCAAGGCATCACGCGAAGAGAATCATCTTGGATATAGCTTCCTCATGCCTGCGTATCGGCTGCCCGGGGCCTCACCCACAAAAGACATCCTCTCCCCCCTGAGATGTATGTTCGCGTACTCTGCAACGTTAGTTAGGTCCTGGCTGACCATCCGTCCTTGGACATCGTAGTGAGAGTGCCGGGGGTGGGATTTGAACCCACGAACCCCTAAGGGACGGGATACCCCATCACAGCGTGGCCAGGATCTTGAGTCGGGCTGACAGCGTCCCGCACGGTTGGCCAGGCTTCGTTACCCCGGCGCTCCTGTCCTGACAATTGCGGAGCTTTCAAAAGTGTTTCTAAGCCTGCGGTACCATCACTGGCTCGTTATGACGCAGATCCGGCTCGTCTTCCTGAGCAGCCTGTTCAGCGCTATCTCGATTATTATGCTGCAGTAGCGCGACAGCTGCCCGAAATCCGAGATTATGCCCCTCATGTTGGGCTCCGACTCGATCAGCTCCAGCATCACCTTCTTCTCGAGCTGCATCGTGGCCTCGACGCTCTTCATGGCCCTCTCTATCGTCCGTGTGTCGGGGGTGAGCAGGCTCTCCATGGTGATCTCGAAAGACTCCTGGGCCTGCCGGGCGAGGTTCTCGATGCTGCTCAGGACCTTCTCGTCCATCGTTATGCCGGTCTCCTTGAAGTTGATTATCTCCTCGGTAAGCTCCAGGATGATCCTCCCGATCTCGTCTATCGTCTTGGCCGAGACCCTGTCCCCCGAGGCGTGGAGGGGGTTCTCCAGGCCTATCTTGCTCGATATCTCCCTGTTGCTGAGCGCGACGAGGAGCTGCCGCACTATGAGCCAGTAGAGCTCGTCGATCTCCTGCTGTATCCTCCTTATCCCGTTGAGCAGCCCAGGGCTCCCGGTGCGCAGCGCCTCGATCGAGTCCTTGAGGCTCCTCGAGACAAGCAGCTGCAGGCGCTTTATGAGCGAGTCCACGGGGAACTTGGTTGGGTCCATGAAGCTCTGGGCGAGCAGCTTGTTCTCGGATGACTCCACTATCTCCACCCCCCGCAGCTCCCTCATCGTCCTGCTCGCGCGGGTCAGCTGTGACGACCTGATGCCGTTCTTCGAGCTCAGCTCGATCGAGTCGTACCCGAGCATGTAGCAGCTGATGATCAGCCTGGAGAGGAGCTCGTCGTTCTCCACAAGGTCCGACCTGATCGAGGCCTTCATCGACTTGAGGTTCCTCGCCGTGGGGACGAGCCTCAGTGTGCCGTCCGCCTCCTCCTTCACCAGCAGGTTGTCGCCCTCGTGGAGCGCCATATTCTTGGCGTACTCGGCAGGGATCGAGACAGACAGGGTAGAGTGCCCGACCTTCTGCACCTTGCGCAGCTCGCTCATGGTGGTAAGTACTTGTAAGTACTATATGTACCATACGCTTAATACATTTAACACGGACGGCGAAATTAAGAGTGCTTATGAAGCGTAACGATTTTTCATGGATGACGGGCGGCGCACAGGGAAGCGGGATAGACACATCCGCCAACATCTTCGCAAAGGCGGCGGCCCAGGGAGGGCTGCAGGTCTTCGGGAACAGGGAGTACTACTCCAACATAAAGGGCGAGCACAGCTATTTCAGGGTCAGGCTGAGCACGGACACCATCCGCTCCCACGTGGACACGGTGGACATGCTCGCCACATTCGATGACGAGACCGTGGCGCGACACGCCGGGGAGGTCCGGAAGGACGGGGCGATAATCTACGACCCCGCCCTCGGCAAGAACACCATAGAGCAGATATCCACGATCGAGGCGAACGTGAGGAAGCGCCTCTACGCAGAGCTCGACGGCATGCAGCTCCCCCACACCGTCGAGGGGGTGCTCGAGGTCGCGAGGAGGAGGGGCGTCCACATCTACGCGATACCGTACATGGACCTCCTGAAGAAGGTGGGCGAGAAGATTGGCGAGACCTCCCTCAGCTCCCTCACCAGGATGACCAACGTGATGGCGGTGGCCGCGTCGTTCGCGCTCCTCGGCTATCCCGAGGCGAACGTGAGCGAGGCAATCAGGAAGCAGTTCAAGGCCAAGCCCAAGGTGGCCGAGATGAACGTCACGGCGATCTCGACAGCCTACGAGTACGTGACGGAGAAGTACAACGGGGGGTTCGGATACAAGCTCAACCCGGTCGAGACCTCCGAGAAGCGCATGTTCCTCAGGGGCAGCAGCACCATCGGCATCGCCAAGATTTTAGCGGGCTGCAGGCTGCAGACCTACTACCCAATCACGCCGGCCAGCGATGAGAGCGAGTACCTGGAGGCCCACGAGAACATAGACATGGAGAACATGGAGATCGACAGCCCCATCGCGTCCGAGGCGAAGACGATGCAGACCTCGATAGCGGTGGTGCAGACCGAGGACGAGATAGCGGCGATAACGATGGCGGTGGGGGGTGCCCTCACGGGCGTAAGGTCCTCCACGGCGACCTCCGGCCCCGGTTTCTCGCTGATGGCAGAGGGCATCGGGTGGGCCGGCATCAACGAGGTCCCAGTCGTCGTGACCCTGTATCAGAGGGGTGGTCCCAGTACGGGGCTTCCGACCAGGCACGAACAGGGAGATCTGAGGTTCGCCCTGCACATCGGCCACGGCGACTTTCCGCGGATAGTCCTGGCCAGCGGAGACCTCGAGGAGGCCTTCTACGACGTGGCGAAGACGTTCAACTACGCAGAGAAGTACCAGATGCCCGTCATCCACATAGTGGACAAGGCGATGGCGAACTCCGACCAGACCTACAAGGTGTTCGACCCTGCCCTGGCGAAGATCGAGAGAGGAGCGCTCATCACGGACGGCATCCAGGCGGACGAGGACGCTGAGTTCCTCAGGTTCAAGTGGACCGAGTCGGGTATCTCACCCCGGCCGGCGATAGGCACCAAGGGCGGGATATACTGGAACACGGGAGACGAGCACGACGAGAAGGGCCACATCTCCGAGGATCCCACCAACCGCAACAGCATGATGGAGAAGAGGATGAGGAAGCTGGATGTGGTGGCGCGCGAGATACCCCTGGAGGAGAAGGTCCACTTCTACGGTCCCAAGGACGCGCAGGTCACTTTGGTCAGCTGGGGCTCCACCAAGGGACCGATCCTGGACGCCATGGAGGTCCTCAAAGGAGAGGGCATCTCTGTGAACTTCCTCCAGATCAGGCTCATCCAGCCGTTCCCCACCGAGTACGTGAAGGGGATATTATCGAACGCGAAGAAGATCGTGGACGTCGAGATGAACTACACAGGACAGCTCGGAGGCGTGATAAGAGAGATGACATGCGTCCCCGTGGAGCAGTACATCCTAAAGTATAACGGGAGGCCGATGTCGCAGGAGGAGATCTACGGGGCGGTCAGGCAGATAGCCGAGGGTAAGGCCCCCAACCGGGTGGTGTTGACAAATGGCGCTTAAGCTAGCAGACCTCAAGAGCGACTTCCACAACGACTGGTGCCCCGGCTGTGGAGACTTTGGCATCATCAGCGCGGTCCAGATGGCCCTCGCGGAGATGGACATAGACCCGCACAGGCTGGCGCTCGTATCCGGTATTGGGTGCTCAGGCAAGACGCCGCACTTTTTCAAGGCGTACGGGGTGCACACCCTCCACGGCAGGTCCCTGCCTTTCGCGACCGGGATCAAGCTCTCGAACCCCAAGCTGGAGGTCATCGCATGCGGCGGTGACGGCGACGGCATGGGCATCGGCGCGGGCCACTTTGTGAACTCCGGGAGGAGGAACGTCGACATGACCTACATCGTCTACGATAACGGGGTGTACGGGCTCACAAAGGGACAGGCGGCCCCCACGCTGAAGCTGGGCGTCAAGACCAAGTCGCTGCCGCTCCCGAACATCAACTCTGCGATAAACCCGCTCATGCTGGCTCTCGCGTCAGGGTACACCTTCGTGGCGAGGGGCTACGCGTACGATGTCAGGCACCTCAAGGAGATAATCAAGAAGGCAGTGCTGCACAAGGGGTTCGCCTTCATCGACGTACTGCAGCCGTGCCCCACCTACAACGACATCCTGACCAAGGAGTACTGGCAGGGAGAGGGGCTCACGGATGCGACAGGCAGGCCTATGCCCCGCACGTACAAGCTCGACCAGGCCGGGTACGATGGCGTGGTGAAGACAGACGACGAGGGCGAGATGGAGGAGAAGATCAAGCAGGGTATCATGAAGTCGTTCGAGTGGGGAGACCACACCCCCATCGGTGTCTTCTACCAGAACGAGCGTATCCCCACGTACGAGGAGAGGCTGGGCGCCAGGATGCCTACGTACAGGTCCGTGCCCCCCGCGGAGCAGCAGATAGCGAGGAAGGACGGGTCCCCGCTGTCCGACATCTCGAAGCTGCTCGACGAGCTCAGGGTGAACTGACTACCGACCGGCAGGAGGGGCAGAAGAAGAGCCCTCCTCCCCTTCTTCCTCTTCTGAGCGCGACGCCATCTTCGACCCCCAGAGATACAGGGACCAGTAGCCGGACCACGTGCCATACTGCCTGTTGATCTCGTCGAGCGTCTTCCCGGGGCCGTAGACGGCCTCCATCATCTTCAGGACGGGCTTCATGCTGTACTGCAGCCTCTCCACCCTTCCGAGGCCCCTGAACAGGATGAACTGCGCCGACCACTCGCCTATCCCCTTGACCCGTCGCAGCCTCTCCTCAGCCTTCTCGTAGAGGGCCGTCTTCAGGAAGGTCTCGTCGAGCTCTTGGAAGTTCGTCAGCAGCGAGTCCAGCCTTTCGGCGGTCCTCTGGTTGCGCGTCGCCAGGCGCAGCTGCGAGGGGGTAGCCCTCCTCAGCCGCTCATAGTCAGGGAATGCCCAGTACGTCTTGCCCTCCAGCTCGATGCTCGCGCCGAACTTCTCGATGATCGCCTGTTTGGCCCTCTGGGCTATCGGCCTCTGGACCCGCTGGGCGAGGATGGCCCAGCACGATATCTCGAGCAGCGATGGGAACTTCACGTGGTGGAGGCCCCAGAACTCCTGGACCTTCGGATAGAACTGTGGGTCCTTCTCGGCTATCTCGTAGAAGGGGCGGATGTCGTCGCCGAGGCTCAGGAAGAAGGAGATCCGCTCGGCCATGCTCTTCGTGGTGGGGTCCGGGATGGCCTCCTTTGAGAAGAGCTCGTAGTGCAGCCCGTTTTCGGCGGTGCCCGTCACCCTGAAGACCACCGGCTTTCCGTCCACCATGATCGCCTTTGTCAGCGCCCCCTCCCCCACGTGCTGCTCGCCTGCGAGAGGCCTGAACCTCTGGATGAACTCCAGGGACCTTTGAAATTCGAACGGGGCGACCGTCTCGAGGGTGCCGGAGCGAGAATGCATGGTGGAGAGGGTGGAGTCTCAGAGCTATAAAACGCCAGTCCCAACGCTGGACGCGCTCCAGTGAGAATGAACGACCGTTCAGGACACCCGCTCGTCGCCATAGGCTCCCGGAACCCCGCGAAGACCAAGGGCGTGAGGAGCGTCTTTCCCGCGTTCTTCCCAGGGTGCACGTTCACCGAGGTGGAGACCTCGTCCGTCGTCAGGGCCCAGCCTATCGGGATGAGGCAGGTGCTCTCGGGGGCACGCAAGAGGGCGAAGTTCGCCATTTCCAGGTGCTCGGGCGACTTTGGCGTGGGGGTGGAGGCTGGCATACTGTCGATCACGGCGCGGGAGCACATCAACCTGCAGGTCGCGGTGATAGTGGATAGGGAGGGCCACTCGGGGACGGGCTTCTCGTGCGGTTTCCTCATCCCTGACCAGTACGTGGAGAGGATCCGGAAGGGGGAGGGGGAGCTGGACAAGTACTCGCACGAGCTGACCGGCGCCGAGAGGATAACCGAGGAGGAGGGGATAGTATATCACGTCACAGGGGGCATGGTGTCACGGCTCCAGATGACCGAGCAGTGCGTGGGCATGGCGCTCGTGCCCTGGCTGAACAGGAAGGTCTACGGCCTTTGAAGAGGGACAGCTCGCCGCTCCCCCTCGCACCGGCCCTCCCTAGCTCTCCAGATGTAGATGCCGGGGGCAGCACGCCCCACGGCCTGGCGTTCCTCGCCCTCCTGTCGTTCGTGGGTGCCTTCCTCGGCGCCCGCATCTTCGCCACGCTGAACCCGACCACGATCGTCGAGACCGGAGGTATCCACCTCCACCACTTCTGGTATGGGCTCGCCATGATCGTTGTTGCCGGCTGGCTCGGCATAGTCCACAACCGGCCCGCGCTCAGGAGGTTCTATGCCATCCTCTTCGGGCTGGGAGGGGGCATCCTGGGGGACGAGGTGGGGCTGCTGCTCACCCTCGGCAACTATCACTCCGACCTGACCTTCTTCTTCTTCATCACTGTGGTGACCGCGGGGACACTCGGGATACTGCTGACCACGCGCCGGAAGACGCTCGAATATGACGTGCTGACGCTGGGGTACAGCGAGCGGTTCGTCTACCTCGGGGTCGTGGTGGCGGGGCTCTCCGCGCTCCCGTTCGCCTCTGGGCTCGTGCTCCCAGGGCTGGTCACGCTCGCTGCCGGCATCGTCATCGCGGCGGTTGCCTTCTGGCGGCACGAAAAGAAAGAAGCCGTGAAGGAGTGAGCGAGCGAAAACACGCCGTGACGACGTTTTCAGTGATGAAAACCTCGCTCCATAGCTGTACTTTATCGGATAAATGGCCAAATCTTCGGTAACATTTATATGCACACCTCTAGCCTCGGGTGAGTTTGCGCATAGCTTGGCGGCGCCTGCGTTGAGTTTAGGGCAGAGCCCGTTCGGTGATATGCACGGCCTCCAGATGCGCGTACACAAAGTGGAGATCTAACGAACAGTTAGATCTGACATTGGCATAGCTTTAACTCCGCAGTAATGCGTATCCAACTCCCGATAATCGACTCCAGTTGATCCTGCTGGACCCGACTGCTATCGGATTGAGATTTAGCCATGCGAGTCGAACGTCTCCCTGTTGCGGGAGGCGTGGCGTACGGCTCAGTAACACGTAGTCAACCTGCCCTAGAGACATGGACAACCCCGGGAAACTGGGATTAATCCGTGATAGGTCATCTCATCTGGAAGGAGAGATGGCTTAAAGGGGTGCGCGAGCTTCTTTTGTGCATCTGCTCTAGGATGGGACTGCGGCCGATCAGGCTGTTGGTGGGGTAATGGCCCACCAAACCTGTAACCGGTACGGGCCTTGAGAGAGGGGGCCCGGAGATGGACACTGAGAGAAGGGTCCAGGTCCTACGGGGCGCAGCAGGCGCGAAACCTTCGCAATGCGCGAAAGCGTGACGAGGTTAATCCGAGTGGTTCCCGCTGAGGGAATCTTTTGTTGGCTCTAAAATGGCCAGTGAATAAGGGGAGGGCAAGTCTGGTGTCAGCCGCCGCGGTAATACCAGCTCCTCGAGTGGTCGGGGCGATTATTGGGCCTAAAGCATCCGTAGCCTGTTCTGTAGGTCTTCTGTTAAATCCAACGGCTTAACCGTTGGCGTGCAGAAGATACCGCAGGACTAGGAGGCGGGAGAGGTGGACGGTACTCCACGTGTAGGGGTAAAATCCTTTGATCCGTGGAAGACCACCAGTGGCGAAGGCGGTCCACCAGAACGCGCTCGACGGTGAGGGATGAAAGCTGGGGGAGCGAACCGGATTAGATACCCGGGTAGTCCCAGCCGTAAACGATGCGAGCTAGATGATCCAGTCGCAAATCGCGACTGGAGTGTCGCAGGGAAGCCGTTAAGCTCGCCGCCTGGGGAGTACGGTCGCAAGACTGAAACTTAAAGGAATTGGCGGGGGAGCACCACAAGGGGTGAAGCCTGCGGTTCAATTGGAGTCAACGCCAGGAAACTTACCAGGAGAGACAGCAGGTTGAGGGTCAAGCTGAAGACTTTACCTGACGAGCTGAGAGGAGGTGCATGGCCGTCGCCAGCTCGTGCCGTGAGGCGTCCTGTTAAGTCAGGCAACGAGCGAGACCCCTGTTGATAATTGCTAACTGACCAGAGATGGTTAGAGGCTAGTTATCAAGACTGCCGTTGATAAAACGGAGGAAGGAGGGGGCCACGGCAGGTCAGTATGCCCCGAAACTCCTGGGCCACACGCGGGCTGCAATGGTAGGGACAATTGGTTCCGACTTCGAAAGAAGAAGGCAATCCGCAAACCCTACCCCAGTTGTGATTGAGGATTGAAACCCGTCCTCATGAATATGGAATCCCTAGTAACCGCGTGTCATCACCGCGCGGTGAATACGTCCCTGCTCCTTGCACACACCGCCCGTCGCTTCACCCGAGTTTGGCTTTGACGAGGTCTTCTTTAATTGGGGAGATCGAATCTAAGTTAGGCAAGGGGGGAGAAGTCGTAACAAGGTGGCTGTAGGGGAACCTGCAGCCGGATCACCTCCTTAGTACATACTGTACTGAAATCGGGGGTTGGAATACGCACTGCAATGGAGTTAAAGCATGCCAGTATCAGACGTAACGACAGAGGAAGATGCACTATCCCACGCGAGTGAGATAGGAAGGGCTAGCAGGGGACGACGGGCCTACGCGGGCAGCCCTGCGATGTTGCCATGCATAGGGTTCGCGCAAGCATCCGCCGGGGATGTTAATCATCCGACACAACGACGCTGTATGGTGAATGGCTTGGCTTGGTATGGCGAAGAAGGGCGCGGTAAGCTGCGATAAGCTCCGGGGAGGCGCAAGCATCCTTCGATCCGGAGATTCCCGAATGGAGTCCAATCTAAGAGGACTGCCGCAAGGCATCCTCTTGTTCCGCAAGGAACGCAAACCCTGGGGAAGGAAACATCTGAGTACCAGGAGGAAGAGAAATCAATTGAGATCCCGTTAGTAGGGGCGACCCAAAGCGGGACAGTCCAAACCGAATCTTTGCCCGAAAGGGCCGAGAGATGTGGGGTTCGCCTTAGCATATGCAACCCTGGACTCGTGCGGTCGAACTTGCCTGGAAAGGCAGACAAAACAAGGTGATAGTCCTGTAGACTGTTCGAGAACGAGGTTGTGCGAAAGGCAGAGTACCGGGCTTTGGCAGTGGCTCGGGAAGGCGGGGGAAAGCAGCCCCCAAGACTAAACACAAACCAAGACCGATAGAGCACTAGTACCGCGAGGGAAAGCTGAAAAGTACCCCGAAAGGGGTGTGCAAAGAGCCTGAAACCATCCAGCTACAGACGTTCAGGGCATGAAAGAGGTATGATTCCATCGCGATCACCCGCAAGGGAGGTCAAGGTGGGTTAAGTGCCTCAGTGTCCTGAGTTCCGTCTAGAAACACGGGCCGGGGAGTTATCTGTCATGGCGAGCCTAAGGGTTCAAAGCCCGGAGGCGAAGCGAAAGCGATTCTGCGTAACCTCGCAAGAGGCCTGGCAGGAGGTCTGAAAGGGCCTTAAAGTCATGGCGGATTAGACTAGAAACCGATCGATCGTGGCCAGAACAAGTTGAAGCCGGGCGAAAGCCTGGTCGAGGACTGCAAGGGTCTTAACGTGCAATTTAGTCCCCTGATTCTGGCCAAGGGGCCAAAAGCCTATCTAGTTCGGTGATTGCTAGTTCCCACCGAAGCGGATCCCAGTCCTGTCTCCACCGAGGTAGTTGACGTTGTAGAGCACCAACGAGAAAACAAGGATTCGAAAGGATCCACTTTCTTCTTGAACTCCGAATGTGTCAACGCCGTAGACGTGGGGAGGCGGGTTTATGTGGGGTAAGCCTCATAACCGAGAGGGGGTTAACCCAGACTAGAGTTAAGGTCCCCAAATTTTGGCTAAGTGTCAAGCAAAAGGGAGTCTTCGACCTAAAACAGCAGGGAGGTAAGCTTAGAAGCAGCTATCCTTCAAAGAAAGCGTAACAGCTCACCTGCCGAGGTTGAGGGCCCCGAAAATGGACGGGGCTAAAGCCAAGTACCGATACTCTGGGCAACCGCATTGTATGCGGTTTGCGGTAGATGGGCGTGGTGATTGGGTAGAAGCTGGGCCGTGAGGTCCAGTGGACCGATCTCCAGTGCAGATCCCGGTAGTAGTAGCAGCGTAGTCGGGTGAGAATCCTGACCGCCGAAAGGACACGGTTTTCCTGGCAATGCGTCATCAGCCAGGAGTTAGCCGATCCTAAGATCAAACTCAACAGTATTGGTCGAATGAGGGAATGCGGTTAATATTCCGCAGCCTTTGGTATTTCGGAAATCCGTAAGGAAACATCACCTCTGCAGCTTCAAGACGAGCCTTACAGAGTTATTCGCTCTGTTTAATCATCCAAGGGGGAGGGAGTGTCGTAATGACGAGAACTCCTCCGAGGGGAGAATAGCGGCCCGTTGGGGTCGTTAGGCCAATTCCTGGAGACAGTGAAAACAGAGGAGTGATAGAGATACTGAAGATCGTACCTAGATCCGACACCAGTGATCCTAGGTGAGAAGCCTAAGGCGTGTCGGGGAACTGTAGGTAAGGGAACTCGGCAAATTAGCCACGTAAGTTAGCGATAAGTGGTGCCTGCGTTCTTAGTGTAGAACTGGGATCGCAGGTTGCAATAACGAGGGGGTCCCGACTGTTTAATAAAAACACAGTAAACTGCAAGCCCGAAAGGGTGTGTACAGTTTATGAATCCTGGCCAGTGCAGGTACCTAAAACCTGGGTTCAACTGGGCTAAGGGCCTGTAAACGCCGGGAGTAACTCTGACTCTCAGCAAGAAAACAGTAAGGGAGTCGCTAAATCTGGCCGTATGCTGGAACATCTGAGAATGCCAGGCTAGTCCCCGTGGACTGACAATGCCATGGCTGCAGACAATCAGCAGGAAAGCCTGGACACGATGAACGAAAGTTTGTCCAGAATCCTCAGAGACTATACGCCAGAGGTCGCCCGCTAGCGACCATGATATAGTCCGAGCCTCAGAGCGATCTGAGGAGATTCGCGCTCTAAACCAATGGGTTCGGAGCAGGAATCCGCCTCTATTTTTGAAAAAGAGGTCAGAAAAGTAACAGATTGCTTAAGGTAGCCAAATGCCTTGTCGGGTGAGTTCCGACGTGCATGAATGGACCAACGAGGGCCCCGCTGTCCCTATCTACGACCCGGCGAACCTACGTAAGCTGGACGAACAGTCCAGCAACTTCCATCGGGGAGAGAAGTCCCTGTGGAGCTTTACTGCAGCTTGTTGCTGCGATTCGGTTGCGGTTGCAGAGTGTAACGGGTAGACGTCGAAGCGTCAGCTCCGGCTGACGTGGAGTCAACAATGTAACACCCGTCCCTCGCGACTGTATCGCTAACTCCTCCGGGAGGACACCGGCAGGTGGGCAGTTCGGCTGGGGCGGCACCCCCTTGAAAAGATATCGAGGGGGCCCAAAGGTTGGCTCAACTGGGTCAGAACTCCAGTGTTGAGGGCAAGGCCAAAAGCCAGCCTGACAGGAAACTTAAACGCAGAGTTTTCTGCCACGAAAGTGTGGCCTAGCGATCATTCGAGTCCCCACTGTTGGGGGCCGGATGTGACAGAAAAGTTACCCCAGGGGTAACAGGCTCGTCGCGGGCGAGAGCTCCAATCGACCCCGCGGTTTGGTACCTTAACTAAAAATTGGGGTAAAACCGCAGTAATGTCGGTTTCAGCATTGGCTTATAACGGCGAACTCCTCCTTCCGTCGGAACACTGAGGAAAACGGGAGAGGACAACGCCGTGGGAAGTCTATGGGTAAAGTAAGCGAGCATTGGTTGCCTTAGCGGGCAATGAAGTACGGAGGCAAGCAGGCCAAAAGAAGCAGAAGGAACAGCCAAATGTTCGCTCCACAAAGGGCACTTCTCCTTGGAAGGACAGCAGATGAAAGATCAGCGATGATTAACATCTCCCGGCAGCAAACGCTCCGGGATGTTGAATCTCGGGCGGATGCTAACGGGCGCAACCAGAACATTTGCCGTCCTGCCATAGGGCGGGCCGGTTTTGCAATGGTTGTGGTATGTCCATCACAGGTAGAAAACGATCTTCCCATATGACCCCGTAACGACTGAGCGCGCAGAATATGTGCGTCATGAGATGGCCTGGAGCTGTCTCTCGACGCGGCACGTCCGACGTGTCGCGACAAAAATCGAGAGGCCACGTGAAAGGTTCCAACCATCATACGCCAACCCCTCCTTTGTCAAGGTCTCTCTCTTTCGCAAGAAAGGAAGGGACTGAGAAAGTGCAGGAGGGTGAAGACATAGTCTAATCCTGAAAGAAATTTCAGATAAGATTGCGATGTCGGCTCTTCCCATCCTGGTCCTGCAGCAGGGGCCAAGGGTGGGGCTGCTCGCCCATT
>JAPCJS010000032.1 GCA_027886825.1 Nitrososphaerota archaeon | reverse complement strand
TAGACGACGTGGTCGATGATGTAGAGCTAGACGACGTGGTCGATGATGTAGAGCTAGACGACGTGGTCGATGATGTAGAGCTAGACGACGTGGTCGATGATGTAGAGCTAGACGACGTGGTCGATGATGCCGGCTGCAGCGCGTCCGTGATCACACCGAAGGCGCTGCTCCGGTGGACACCGAACGCCAGCGTCGCCGAGGAAAGAGCACTGGAGGTCACCTCATACTGCGCGTATATGTCTTGACTTGTCGAATTGGACTGGATCAGAGTAAGCCCGGTACCCGCCGTCTCGGCCCCCAGGGCGGTATCGCCGCCTAGCTGGAAAACGAAATCAGCATTGTTTGTTGTAGAGACGCCGGTATTGCATGGATTACCACCGGGACATACGATCTTCGCCTGCGCCCACGGCAGGGAAGGATTCGTATCAAATGGGCTCGCCGTGTTCGCGCCAGAGACACCGAAGGCGATCACCCCATACCACGTATGACCGTTCAGAGAAGTCTGAACGGAGATGCTGTCACCGGCCAGCGGCGAAGGCGCTATCGCATACCATTCCTGGACGAACTGGTTCCCGCCTATGCTGAGCTGAGCGGTCCTCTGCACGAAAGTCAGACCAGCTGTGTCCTTCACCGAGAAGGGCCCGCCGACTGGCCAGCAGTCGCAGGCGACGATTATAACGTCACCTGATTGGCTGGTCGTCAACGAAAGACTGCACGTCTTGACGTACACACAGCCCGTGGAAGCAGAACCATCTAGGGCAGGATTCGATGCGGCCGCGACCGTACCCACAGCCATACTTGACAAGACAGAACCAACCAACAGGACACCTACGACAAACGCAACATACCTGAGATACGTCTTTCCTTCTCTGCGATTCATTATTCTTAACCTAGTTGATGATCAGGAAAGAGACGAGGAGGGACATTTTGTAATCTCGAAAAGGCCACGTTGTTAGAGATTTAAGAGTTCTGAAGCCGAAGCTCATATGTATTAGCTCAGACCTCACAAGTCTTGAACGCAAGAATGGTTGACGGATGGTAAGCTGGAGACCATCCACTCTGTGAATTTCTTTGGCACTGGTGTAGTTGCTCATTGAATCGTCGATATCGAAGACCAGCGCGCGCTACCTTGTCCCTGTGGAGGATGCGAAATGCCGCGTCGGCGCCTAGTTCTGGGTGGGAACAGGGGCGCTCCCAGTTTGACTTGACTCCGGCATGGCGACTCCACTTACTTATACCGCAGAGCTGGATCAAGGAGGTCGCGAAACCGAATGCCCGGACTTGTCCATTACATGGTCATTGGGGGAGGGGTTGCCGGCGGTCATGCGATATTTGAGATCAGAAGGCACGACAAATCTGGAAGCATCGTCGTGGTGAACCAAGAAGACCAGCTCCCATATGACCGCCCTCCCCTATCCAAGGAGTACCTCGCGGGGAAGGTGAAAAGACCAAGCATCTTCTACAGGGCCGATTCGTACTATGCCAGGAACATGGTCGAAGTCGTCAGGGGTCATGACGTGCAGACCATGGATACCTCCCGTCGGATCGTAACACTGGACGATGGAAGAGAATTCGCCTACAAGACGTTGCTCATCGCAACGGGCGGGCGCGTCAGGAAGCTCGAACTGCCCGGCTCAGACCTCGACGGAATCTACTACCTCCGCACAATTGTAGATTGCGACATCATCAAGAAAAAGGCCAAGCCAGGGAAGATGGTGACAATCATCGGGGGCGGATTCATAGGTTGTGAGGTTGCCGCAACTCTGAGAAGCAGAGGTCTGGAGGTTAGGATCATCGAGATGGCATCACACCTGCTCAGCGCAGCGATCGATGAGGAGTCAGCAGGCTGGATTCAGGGATACCAATTGAATAAGGGGGTAGACATCTTGACCAACGCGAGCGTCGCCGGATTCCTGGGGAAGGATGGGCACGTGAAAGCAGTCGAACTTAGGGACGGTAAGGTCCTGGAGACGGATTTTGTTGTGGTAGGGGTCGGAATCGTTCCGAATGCCGAACTCGCCGAGAATGCCGGCCTGAAGGTCGACAAGGGAATCCTGGTCAACGAGTACCTGGAGGCGAGCGCAGAAGATGTTTATGCCGCGGGTGACGTTGCGAGGTTCTACAGTCCAATATTCAAACGCAATCTGCGGGTTGAACACGTCGACGTAGCCCAGAAGCAGGGAGCGACGGCAGGCAGAAATATGACTGGCCTAAAGAAACAGCCCTTCGATGAGCTCCCTTACTTCTTTTCGTATCAATTTGACCTTGAGATAAACGCGTACGGTGACCTGTCGAAACGTACGGCGACAGTTCGAAGAGGAAAGATGGACCCAAAGACAGGTTTCATCCAGTTCTATTTCGATGGCGCGACACTCAACGGGATCCTGTGTGTAAACGCGGACTGGAAGGAGATTGAGAAGGCGAAAGCCTTGCTGGAATCGCGGAAGGACTTCGCTGAGCCTTCAGTCCTGAGCAATGAAGAGAAGACACTGAAGTCGATAATCAAGGACATGGAAGGTCCAAAAAACAGGACGACGCACGCATAACGCTGTGCCGCTCTACCCCGTCGGGATTCAGCCAGATCGTCAAGCGCTTTGGATTCAGCCTTTTGCTCCTTCTTCACTGGCGATTGCTTCTGACTCTCGAATCTCCGGTTGCTCGACATACGTTATCCTTTCTCCGGCTACGCGTGCGAAGGGTGTAAGCGTATGCAGCCTGCCGGGCTTTCCGCTCGAGATATGGACCACACGTATCCCTCTCACCGTGAGCGCGTCTGCGACGAGCGAACGGTGACACCGGTATGGGTTGCCCTCCGCGCACATTATCGCCGTACTTTCGCTTCTTGCCAGAGTGATTAGCCTGTCCAATCCGGCTTCGAATTCATCGGTCTGCATGTAGTCCGCGTACCCGCGAAAGCTGAGATTCTTCCACCCTGTGTTCCTAGAGTCCTTCGATGTTCGTCTGAGCCCTCCGAGCTCCTTCAGATGGACGTAACCTATTCCGCTTTCTTTCAGCGATCTTTCGAGTGCGTCCGAGTTGAACTGGGGATTGTGCCTGGACTTGGGGATTCTCCGTATGTCGACGAGCATAGCGATTGAGTGTGCCAAGAGGATTCTGATGAGCCTCTCAACAGACATGGTCGAATGGCCGATTGCGCAGATCGCGACTTTGGCCAATGGCGTCAACGATTTCTTCTTACCCATCGCTATCGCTGTCCCATCTTATCCTTCGACATCCCTTGTCGCGCGGCAGACTCTGGATTAGAACTCTTCCTTGACGAAATCAGGGGTGCAATACTTTTGCCCATTCCTGGCTTTTCCGCCCCGCATCGCCCGCAGTCTCCGAGGTCTTCCGAAGATAGCGATGTATCTCCTCGTGCTCCATCTTCACCGGGTCGGGGGACCCTTCCAAGATTTCTTGTGGGTCATCCTATCGCCTCGGGGTTCGGGTTTCCTGTGCCCTCTGTACCCGTCTGTGGACGAATCTGGTGCAACCTTTAGAAAGAGATTAGGCAGAAGCAGGTAGACAATCTCGAGGAGAGCAATGGAGTCTGAATCCAAAGATAGTAGAGTAAACGTGAAAATCCATCAGGGTAGGATCACCATGGTGACTGGCTCGACAAATGGAAACGGGCGAGCAATCTCCGCACTGCCTTCTGTACAAGGATCAAGTATGGTCATCGTGGGAAGCGACGAAAAAGAAACAGGTGTTGCGCATGAAATCAAGCCTACTGGCGCATGGGGCTACCCTTGAAATCCGGCGACTGGAAGGAAAGCATCGAAGGAATCTCGTGCTTTTTCGAAGGGGATGATCCTGTCCAAGGCCACTATGTCCGTGACAACCCCCCTGTCAAGTCGGTGCCTCCGCGGGAGAGATTCGACGTTGTGGTGGTGGGAGGAGGGATCAGCGGCCTCACCGCCGCTCATGGTCTGAGGGACAAGAGCGTCCTGGTGCTCGAGAAGGACAGGAAACCTGGCGGCGCGGCCAAAAGGAAGGAATGGAACGGGATCAAATACACCCTGGGCCCGACGAACATCAGGCTGGGCTATGACGTCGAGCTGAACGGCAGAAGGTTCGATTTTCTTACCCCATTCTTTGAGGAGGTCGGGGTAAGATGGAGCAAGATCCGCGAACCCACCGACGCGCTCTTCATCAAGGGAAAACTCGTCAAGAACTTCCTGGGTGAGGGAGTTGACGACCTGCCTTTTCCCGGAGACACGAAGCAAAAATTCAGAGAAGCCTGGGGACACATAGAATCTTTTGTCAAGAGCTCAGACTGTCCGATCGTCCCAATAGAGGCGAACGGGGCAAAGGCTCTGAAGCTGGACCGTCACAGTCTTGGCGACCTGCTCCACAGGTTCGGGCCCGAGGTGGGCAAGGTGGTAGATCTCATGAGCCGGTCCATGTTCGGCGGAGCCGCCCATGAGATCTCCGCTTTCGCGGCGCTCAGCTATCTGCGAGGCGAGTTCTCGGGGGCGCAGTACGGCGCGCCCGGAGGGACCGCTGTACTGGCAGAGCGCCTCGAATCAACCCTGGGAGACCGAGTCAGAACGAGGTGCATCGTGGCCAGCATCGAGCAAGATGGTTCCTCGGCGTACGTCACATATCTGGATGAGGACCACAAGCCCGTGACCATCGGCTGCAAGGCCGTCATCTATGCGGCCTCGAAGCACGTGGCGCCCAAGATATTCAGGGACCTCCCAGCCAAGAAGGTGAACGCGCTGCGCAGAATGAAGTTCGACGCCTACTTCGTGGCCAACCTTTTCTGCGACGGCACGGTCTACGACGATTCGTTCGGCGTCTACTTCGAAGATGCTACGTTCACGGACCTAGCGGTCAACGACTGGATGATCAGGGGCGGTAACAAGAGCGGCAAACAGGTCCTGAGCCTCTTCTGTCCCAGAGGAGTCAACGGACGCCCCGAGTTGCTCTCCCAGTCGTGTGGTTACTGGTTACCCAAGATCCTGAGCGACCTGGAGAAGCACGTCCCTGGGAGCGCTGCCAAGGTCCAAGAAGTCGAGATATGCAGGTACGGGCACCACTACGCTGTCCCATATCCGGGTTTCATCACCGGCGACCGCAAGATCATAAAGAAGCGCTACCGCAGATATCTGTTTGCCAAGGACGACACCCAGGGAGTCCCGTGTTTCGAGAGCGCAATCTGGAGCGGCATGAAAGCTGCCGAAGAGGCTAGACTGAAGCTCCGGTAGGCCTCGAAGGATATCACAAGGGAACTGGATCTCAGTTCGGCCGTCGCCCCGATAGGAGGCCCCTGACGGCGACCTTCCGCCGATATAGACGGATGCTGGACCGGGTTCCACACCCGGCACGGGCTCTCAAAAACCTTAAGGTTCGGCCTTGGCTGAAATGCTCGGAGCCCTTGTCCAAATCATACAAGATGTACGTCGGAGGAAAGTGGGTGGATTCGGAATCGGGAGAGACGTTCGGCGTGGTCAACCCCGCGACGGAGCGACTCTTGGGAAACGTGCCCAAAGGGACGAGGGACGATGTAGGCGCGGCCGTAGATGCGGCGAGAGCCGCTTTCGACAGCGGGGTCTGGAGCGGAAAGACACCCGCTGATCGCTCCCAGTTGCTATGGAAGCTCGCGGACCTGGTGGAAGAGAACGCCGGTCACCTCGCGGAGGTTGAGTCCAAGAATGTCGGAAAGACGATAAAGTACAGCAGAGAATCCGACCTCCCGTTCATAGTCGATAACCTGCGATTTTTTGCGGGCTGTGCCCGCACGCTCGAGGGCAGGTCCGCCGCAGAGTACTCTGGGTTGGGAACGAGCATCATCCGGAGGGAGCCCCTGGGCGTCGTCGGAGCGATAATCCCGTGGAACTATCCCCTGTACATCGCCATGTGGAAGATAGCACCTGCCCTTGCGGCGGGCAACACCATCGTCGTAAAGCCGGCCAGCCTCACGCCACTGTCTCTCCTGGAGTTCTCCAAGCTGGTGGAGGCCAGCGGTCTCCCTGCGGGTGTCTTCAACGTGGTCACAGGCCCCGGCGAAACGATAGGAGCCGAGCTTGCGACGAGCAAGAAGGTCGACATGGTCGCCCTGACGGGAGACACGGCGACGGGCAGAAAGATCATGCAGATGGCGTCATCCAACGTGAAAAGAGTCCATCTGGAGCTGGGTGGGAAGGCACCGCTCGTGGTCCTGTCCGATGCCGACGTCGAGACGGTGGCTCAGGGCGCTGTGGTGGGAGGCTTCTGGAACACAGGCCAGGATTGCACGGCCGTGACCCGCGTCATTGCGCACGAAAAGATCTATGAGAAGCTCATAAAGAGGATGTCCGAGAAGGCCCGGAACTTCAGGATAGGCGATCCGCTGGACGAGGCAACAGACATGGGGCCGCTCGTCTCGGAGACGCAGAGGGAGAGGGTTGAAGGGTTCATTCGGGTGGGAGAAGAGGAAGGGGCCAAGATCGCCGCCGGCGGAAGGAGGCCGAGGAGCATGAAGAAGGGCTTCTTTCTGGAGCCCACGATCCTGAGAGATACGTCGCAGGAGATGAGAGTCTGCAGGGAGGAGATCTTCGGGCCGGTGATATGCGTCTATGGCTATGGCTCGCTGGACGAGGCCATCGAAGACGCGAATGCCGTCGACTATGGGCTCGCGGCTTCGGTCTATGGTAGAGATGTGGTCTCGTGCATGAAGGTCGCGAACGAGCTGGACTTTGGGACGGTCTGGATCAACGAGCACGGCGTGCTCGTCAGCGAGATGCCCCACGGCGGGTTCAAGCAGTCCGGATTTGGGAAGGACCTCTCGCTTTACTCGTTCGAAGAGTACACGCGTGTCAAGCACATCTACCTCGATCTGACAGGGAAAGCAGTTAGGCCATGGCACCATACGGTATATCACGGAGACTAGCCTAGAAGAGAGGCCGCGTCTCTTCGGAGTGTTCGTAGACTCTGATTCCGCGTCTGCTCAGCTCGCTGAAGTATGGGAGAGGGTCTATGCACGACTCGGGTGGGACCACACCCTTGACCTTGATCATCCTCTTCCCGAGCCACTGCGCCGCTATCGACGGGGGTACTCCGGTATCGACCGTTCCCCCGCCGATCTTCCATCTGTCGTTTGGAGCGGTGACCGCATCGTACTTCAGCGTCGCCGACCGGCCGTCGATCTCACCATACAGCTCCACGCGCTGGGCGTCTATGTCGAGTTCAGGCTCGGTCTTGGGGAGGGAGTCGACCGCGGCCACGAGCACATCATAGGGTCTCACCTCCGATCCCCTTACCTTGACCGGCGAGAGCGACGCTAGTCCCATCTTCACGAGCGACATGATCGTCCTGGTGAATTCTGGAGGGTATGCGACGATGAAATCCATATCTCTTACTCCCTTCCCAAGGTTCATGGGGAGCGATGCCAATTCAGAGTGCAGCGTATAGTAGCCCTCCATCTCGTTGATTGGCTCCGGCAGCACGAACCTCTCCTTTCCCGACAGCGCTGGGATCTCCTTCACCTTACCGTCGCGCAGGATGATCGGAGGCAGCGTGAACTCGTCGATTACTGTCCTCAGCGAGTAAGGAGATTGGAAGACTTCCGAGGGCTTTGAGACGACCACAGAGCCGCTCCGCAGCTTGACCTTGGAGATCCTGGTCATCTTCGAAGCCCCGTGCGCCGCCAGGACGTTCATCGTGCCCGGACTGCTGCCCATTCCAAGGATGCAAGTTACGCCTGCGTCCTTAGCCCTGCGGTCGAGCTCCAGTTGTTTGACCGTGGTGTGGTACAGACCGCCCAGGTCCAGATAGTCGACCCCGGACTGTATCGCGGCCTCCATAACGAGCAGGTTGAACTGGTACCAGGTGGAATTGATCACCGCGTCGTATTGACCAAACAGCCGCTTCAGTCCTGGGACGTCCGTAGCATCGGCTTGCACGGCTAGCGCCCTGCCATTGCCGAGCTTTGAGACAGCACGGCTTGCCGCGTCGCGGTTGACATCGGCCACGCCGATCGTGTCCACACCTGGCGATTCAAGAAGGTCTCTGACGATGACCTGTGCCATAGCGCCTGCCCCGCCGAGAACGATAATCTTCAATCCAACTCGCTCGCTCTTTTTTCTGTTTCTCCGGTCGGCGAGTCTAGGTCTCGTTCGATTGGGTTCGGGCTCTAGAGCTCCGGACAGTGCCAGAGGACTGCGAAGCGTGGAGATATCGAATGCTGTCGTTCCGTTTGGATGGATTCACTTTCTCCTCACGGAGCAGGCTGGTTCTTACGAGTTTCTGTGGTTAGCTCCTTTGAGCGCGTTTGGATGAAATGAATCATTTTCTGTTCACCGTACTCAACCTCTTCCTCACGCTTCTGAAGGTGTTTTCTTATGGTCTCTAGAAGAATCTCTGCATCCACGGGTTTGACTATGTACGCGTCTGCCCCCTCGTTAACCGCTGAAATTGCGTTTTGCATCGATGGAACGCCTGTGACCATGATCTTGGCCATCTTTGGAGTCCTCTCTTTCATTCTGCCCAGGAGGTCGGTTCCAACCATGTCAGGCAGACGCATATCGACCAATGCGAGGTCGAAGAATTTGTCGTTGGACTTCTCTATCGCCTGCGCACCATTCTCGGCCGTTTCTACATCATATCCTTCCTGTTCGAGGATGGCGGCGAGCGTCGTCCTTATGCTTCTTTCATCATCGACGATAAGTATGGAGCTTCTTCTCTTATTCAAGATTTATCATCTCCCTTGGAATCGACATTCAGGGGAAGTGAAATAGTGAAGGTCGTACCCTTCCCCGGGGTGCTTTCCACCGAAATTTTTCCTCCGTGCGCCTCGATCATTCGTTTGCATATTGAGAGACCAAACCCCATCCCCTTCGCCTTGGTTGTGAACAGAGGGGTGAAGATCTTGTCCGAAACCTCTTTCGTCATCCCCGCACCGCTGTCGGCGAAGACGATGTCGACCCAATGATCTGTTCTCCGTTCTTGTATCAGTAGAGATCCGCCATCCGGCATGGCATCTATTGCGTTGTTGATCATGTTGATGAAGACCCTTTTTATCTTGTCAGTATCAAGCTTGAGCGTCGGGCTAGCCTCAGTTTCGTCCTTAACGAGAACATCCTCGGGAACCGTCACCATCGACAGGGTTTCTCTCATCAGTCGTTGAGGGTTCGTTTCCGTCAGTTCCAAACGAATGTTTCTGGAAAAATCCAAGAGATCACTTACGATCTTGTTGGAGTACCTCACGTCCTCCTGAATGAGCGTTAGCATCTCCTTTTCCTTGTCACTTATCGTCGGACTTCGTTTGAGGTAGAAGGCGGCGTTGGCTATGCCCTGTAGGGGATTGCGCAGGTCGTGAGCGACCATCGTGGCTAGTTCACCAATGGCCGAAAACCGCTCAGATTTCAGAACCTGGACTGTCTGCTTATCGATCTCTGTGAGCATCGCGTTAATCGACGTGCTCAGAGAGGCCATTTCGTCATCTCCGGAGATCGGTAATTTCATAATGGAATCAGTCTGTTCGCCGATCTTCATCACGTCGGTGTCGAGTTTTTCCAATCTCGACAGTACGAACCTCTCCATCAGAAGCAGCATGACAACGCTGAATGCGACGGACGCCACACCGACGGACAGGTCAACATAATTTTCTGTCACGATGCCCTGGGTGTTAGTATCGGACAGGATTGCTGTGAGAACGAGGATCGGCTGGCCGTTGATATCGTCTATTACGTCATGTCCCGCGATCTCGTTAGTGTTCAGAGTTTGAACGTAAATCGAAGAAAGGGTCGAGTTGGAGGATTGGATCGTTCCTTGATCCTGCCCGCTTTTGAAGAGTGTCAGATTAAGAGGTACTTCCAGCGTCGTGGACATCGACCCGACATATTGTTGGTCAAAGTAACGTGCGAAGATAATGGTGCCGGGAATGGGTCCCTGTCCCAGACTCGTGAGGATTGGTCGTGAAGCAAGGATCAGGGGCCCCTGCGGTAGGAGGACGACACCGGTCAGGCTATCATTGATATCCTTAAGGTTCCAGATTCGGGAATCCGTAGTGACCAGCGTAAGGAGACTCTGGGGAACAGGCATCTCTGTCATATTGACCTGATCGAAACCCATTCCATTCACATACGTTCCATTCGAATTGAGGAAGAGTATGAAATTCACTCCGGTACTGACAAATGAGGAAGGAACCAGGTTGGCCTGTCGGAAATTGCTGTTGTTATCCTGGACGAATTGATATGAATCGTCCCATATCCCCCAATCCCTGAGCTTGCTATCCAGCACCGAATACTGACTGACCAGTTGGCTCTGGACCTGTTCAATCGTTTGGATGGCTTCTTTGTGTTCGAGTTGCTGGTAGCTGTTTGACAGGAGGGTGTTTGCTATTGTGTGCAGAACCACCACCAAGCAAACGGTCGTCACCAGGAACAATGTTATTGTCTTGGTTCGAATTTTCACGGAGGTGACACCTCGTCTTTTCCCTAATTAATCGGCTATAGCATAGGATATTAATGTTTGGTTCATGTGTTTTCTGGCTACCGAGGGTCATCACGAGGTACTTTCGATTATGGTCGCTTCCGAAGAACTCCAAATCATGAGGCTCTTGCGGTCGGTCCCGACTCTGGGAACCCGGCTGGGCAACACTGGTGCCACAAGCTGCCGGGTTGGCTATCTCGACCCTGTGTTGAATCAGCGCCGGAGCGGTGTGGGGGCTGGGCTCCGGCACGGATGGTCCAGTGTAAGTAAGTAAGGCTCGCAACCGCGCCAGTCGGGCTCGAAGACTCGGTTGTGGCGTCTTGGTAGAGCCTAGATCAGAGATGAACCTCCCCGTGAAGGAGTTCAGCTCTTCCTGGTCGAGGGTCACTTTCTCCTGCCTCCATCTCCCAGGCCGTCTTTGTGACGGTCAAGTCTGCATCCCCGTTTTTCAAGCTCGACGGGGCCACTAGACAGCGGTCCTCATAAAAGCGGGAAGCTCTTTCTCAACAACTGGGAGTGAGACGACCATCTCTCGCGCGTGCCTCGCCGGGGTGCGTCTCACAAGTTGGGAGCGTGCGAAACGCAGAAGAGCAAGCTTGAACTAGAGTTGAGAGCAAGCGTCTGTAAATTGTTCGACCCTAGCGCTGCTGATGTCGTCTCGATCGTCATAGTCGCCCTCAGCGCTCTGAGCATCTATCTCGCCTACGACATCACCAGGATAACAAGCGGCGCACCGAAGGCCTGGTACGTCATAATACTGGCCTTCGCGGTCCTGTTGGTCAGGAGGGCCACGCAGGCTTATCTCGATATCCTATCCCCGAGCAACGACGTAGACGTCGAAGAGGCGCTTGTCACCCTCGTTGTCGTCGCTCTCTTCGTGGTGGGATTGTTGATGCTGGATCTTACCTTCAGGAAGCAGCTCACGGTTTCTCAGGGAAGCTCTGGGTAGCCTTGGAAAAGAAGAGCTCGAACCACCGCTTCTCCAGGCTTCTGGCGGACGGCGTGATCTCCAGTTCGATCTCCCCGTCACCTGGTCTGATGGCTATCTCACTGAAGCTGCAGATATAGCGCGCCTCCCTCTTCCCGTCGGGTCTGATCGAGAAGCTGTCGATCATCAGCAGGGTGCATTCCTTGAGCTCTGAGATCTTTCTGTAGAGCGTGCTCGGGGGAAGGCTCACCTCCTGCCCTATCGTCACCGCCGTCTTCGGCTCCTTGAGGACAGAAGCGAGTATTCGCCGGGACTCTAGATCGGCAAGCTGGGCGATTATCTTCTCTCGCAGGTCCCCTGTTACCCTCATTGCACCAGCTCGCCGTCTGAGGGGGAGCGCCTCGGATATACCTTGGTTTCTAGCGCTGCAGTCGGATGAGGGACCTGACCGGCACCTGCTGTTCTGAGGGGGTCCGCTTCAGCATCCCTCCGGAAGAGCGCGCGAGCGTTCATGGCTGGGTGCCGAAAGATGAAGGACGACCGGTCGAAGCTCCGTCGGATCCTTCAGGTCATTCGACGAACCCGTACGCCGTATATCCTCCGTCCACGGTTATGCACTGTCCCGTGATGTAGGATGACCCCTCATCGGCGAGGAACAGCACCGCATGCGCGATGTCCTCGACCAGCCCGAATCTCCTCAGGGGAACCCTCTTCAGGATGGCGTCACCGTTTATGGCCCCCTCGGCGATTCTGCCCTTTAGCATGTCCGTCAGGATGAACCCCGGAGCGATCGCGTTCACGGTTATGTTATGCCTAGCCCATTCTATGGCAAGCTCCCTCGTCAGCATGATGACGCCGGCCTTGCTGGTCGCGTAGGGCGCCCGGTTCGGGAATGGATTGATGCCCACGATGGATGAGATGTTGATGATCTGGCCACTTCCCTTCGGGATCATGAGAGCCGCCGCAGCCTTGGAGCAGAGGAAGATGGACTTGAGGTTGGTGGAAAAGACGTCGTCCCAGTTAGCCTCGGTCATCTCCATGGCGGGCTTGACGATGTTGATCCCCGCATTGTTCACGAGTACATCGATGCTCCCGTACTCCCGCTGCACCGTCTCGAAGAGACCATCGACGGACTCCTTCTTCGAGACGTCGCAGGGCACAGAGATCGCCCTTCCGCCACGCGACTCGATCTCTTTCTTCACCGCATCCGAGTTTTCCTTATGGACAGAGTTGACGACTATGCTAGCTCCTTCGTCGGCGAACCGCAGTGCGATCGCGCGCCCGATTCCCCTTCCCGAGCCCGTGATCAGAGCGACCTTGTCTTGAAGTTTCATCGGGGGCCGATGCCAGATATTCGGTTTAAACTTACTCACTCACTCACTCACTCACTCACCTACCTATCACGCCGCACCTATCATAGAGAAGACGAGGCAGACAATGGTCGCTACGTGTGCGGCGTCAGCCTCCTCCATGGGATGCCCATGGTCTTGCGAGGACATCCCAAAAAAGGGACCGTATCGTCTATATGCTCTACGAAAATATGTCAACCGGAAAGAAGCATGCTCGTAGAGACCTTCGAATACGCCGTGAACAACAGAGAGGAGATCCTTTCAAGGATCGACTTCGAAGAGCACGAGTCCATTCTCGTGAAGGCCCGTGGGCTCTGGACCGACTACGATCCTTCGAGCGACGGCAGGTCTGCGAGACTCGTCGGCATCGATAGCAGCTGGAACTTCGTTCCCTACCAGGGATTCTACATCTACGCGGTCGATGCTGTCTCAATCCTTGGCGATGGGACGTACCTGGTCCCGCCGCTTTTTGATGTGAACCTCAGCACCCTGAGCGTAAAGTCCGGAGAGGAGTACATCAGCAGCCCCCAGCTCGCGCTCGAGAGCATCGGGATGGACTATGAGTCCGAGCAGGCAAGGAGCTGCGCCGGCAAGGCCGACTACATCCTAGTCGACGGCTCGGTGCTTGCGAGGTACTACGACAGGAAGCGCCAGAAGGAGAGCTCCTTCCACGAGACGGCAAAGGACCGCCTGAAGCAGGAAGGCATACTCTACATCAGCAAGAAATCGTTCAGCAACATCGCACTGCGGGGTGGTCTGGGCGACATGTTCTACTTCAACCGGGTATCATCCAGGCCAGGTTATTCATCGCCCTTCATGGACAGGAGCGGGGTCGCCATCAGCTATCTCCGTCTTGCCGAGGACTCGCCCTGCATCAAGCTGGAGATACCCGGGTCCGCCGAGAAGAGCGACATCGAGAGGCTTATGGACATCCTGGGCAGCGACAGCGTCGACGGATACCCTTACGTCCTCAGGCTCGCTCACGAGAAAGGCAAGGTCAGCCACGAGGAGATGGGGAAGATAGCGCGCCTGCTCGGGCTCGAAGTGGAGTTCGGGGGGAGACAGGTGCTTGGAGAGTAGGGTCGAGCTCCTCGGCATCGTGGTCGGGCAGACCAAGCCCCACCAATTCCACTTCCTGGCCAAGAGGGCGATCAGCATGGGCGAGTACGTCACCGTGGACTCCCCGACGGGGAGGATCCTAGGTCTGACGGAGGACAGCACGACGAGGAGCGACCTCCTCGACAAGATGAACGACTTCCGCACCGCGTCCGAGGCCAGGAAGGTCGCCATGAAGAACACGAGGGACAAGAGCTACAACGCGTCCGTCAAGGTCGTCGGCCTGCTCGATCAGCTGAGGAGGGGGAGGGTGGTCCTCCCGTCGCTGCCTCCGGAGCCGGGGAGCGAGGTCTTCGAGGCGAGGGGGGAGGAGATCGGCGAGATCTTCGACAGGAAGGAGAAGCAGTGGGCCCCGATAGGGAGCCTCCTGCGGAACGACGACGTGAGGGTCTCGGTCAACATGGACAAGGTCGCGTCCAGGCACCTCGCAATACTCTCGGTGACGGGCAGCGGGAAGTCGAACCTCCTCGCTCTGATCGTGAAACAGGTGGCGCTACTGCAGGGGACGATGGTCGTCTTCGACTACCACGGCGAGTACTCGGAGCTCGAGATCGGGGGCGTCGTGCACGCCGAGGCGAAGATCAATCCGCGCTTCGTCACCGCCGACCAGCTCGCCGACCTCTGCGACGTGCGGGAGAACGCCGACGTGCAGAGGACCGTCCTGGTGAAGGCATTCACGGAAGAGGTCAAGGCGTCTCCCAAATTCTGGGACTCCCTCCTCCAGGGCGTGCGGAACGTCGGGGTCAGCGAGAAGGGATACTCCCGCGTCGCGTCCAGGGTGGAGGACATCGTCCAGATCGCGATCAAGCGGATGAAGGCCGTGGTGGACCCGGACGTGGGCGACGTGCTCGACCAGATCAAGGCCTCGAAGGTGAACATACTCAACATGCTGGAGTTCACCGAGAGGCAGGCGAACGCCGCGATCACCTACTACCTGGAGGAGATACTAGACGACAGGAAGCGCGCCATGAGGTCCAGGGGGGAGGAGACTAAGGTGAGGTTCAGGACGCCCATCATCTGTGCCATAGAGGAGGCACACGCGTTCATCCCCGCGGACCAGCAGTCCGACACCGCCTACATCGCTTCGAAGGTCGCCCGGGAGGGCAGGAAGTTCGGGATGTCGCTTATCGTCGTGTCGCAGCGCCCCCGGAGGGTGAGCCAGGACGTCCTCAGCCAGATGGGCTCCTTCGCGATCATGAAGCTCACCAACCCTGAGGACCAGACCCACGTCACGGAGGCAAGCGAGGCGATAAGCGAGGACCTCCTGCAGAACCTCCCATCACTCAACACGGGCGAGGCGGTGCTCATCGGCGAGTGGGTGAACATCCCTGCCGTCGTGAAGCTGGACCACGTCGTCGAGAAGAAGACGGGCGCGGACATCAGCGCGACCTCGCTCTGGGCGGCGCAGCACGCGATGAACCAGGTCGCCAGGGAGAGCACGAAGGGCTTCATGGACACGGAGTAGCCTAGCCATGCTGATCCTCCACACCTCCGACACTCATCTCGGCTACGCGCAGTTCGACCTGGAGGAGAGGGAGAAGGACGTCTACGACGCCTTCTCCGAGATAATCGAGACCGCCGTGAAGGACAGGGTCGACGCTGTGGTGCACGCGGGCGACATATTCCACATCCCAAAGCCCGCCGGGAGGCCCCTCGTCAGGCTCGGTGAGGGGATCAAGACCCTGCGGGAGCACGGAATCAGGTTCTACTTCACCCTGGGGGAGCACGACATCCTCCGGATGAGAGGGACACCTTCCGCGCTCCTCTTCCAGAGGCTGGGCCTGGCCACGTACGTGGGCGACGGCGAGCCCGTGATCGACGGGGACCTGATGGTCGTCGGGTTCCACAAGCGTAGGACGATCGAGATCGAGGAGCTCCTCGAGGGCTTCGGGCGAGCGGACGAGGCGGCGAAGGCGCACCCGGAGAAGAAGAGGGTAGTCGTCATCCATCAGGGGCTGCTCGAGTGCCACCCGTACGGAGAGATCACCGCAAACGACCTGCCCCGCCATTTCGACTACTATGCGATGGGCCATCTCCACGACCACGCCGAGAGGCGCTTCGAGCGGCTCGCGGGGCCCGTCTGCTACCCCGGGTCGATCGACCCGACGCCCTCGGAGGGGATAAGGGAGTTCAAGAAGGGGTTCTTCCTGGTCGATCTCTCGGGGAGCGAGGCCAGGCCGGAATGGGTCGGGCTCAAGTCCTCGCGCCAGCAGTTCAGGTTCGAGGTCGAGTACCCCAGGCTGAGGCAGGAGATGGAGAGGATCAGGAAGGAGATCGAGGAGAGGTCTCTGCAGAAGAAGCCCGTCGTCCTCGTAAGGGTGAAGGGCCAGGAGATCGACAACGCAAAGGTGGCGGCGTCCATATCGGCGCTCAGAGACATCTGCCTGTACCCGGACTGGGAGCCGATCCTCGAAGGAGGACCCGCGGGGCAGGAGGTCCTGATGGACAGACCAGCGGACATACAGGAGGAGATGCTGAGGCTCGCCGCCATGGCCCTGGGCGACGACAAGAGGGCCTACTTTGCCGTGAGGGAGCTGCTGCCCCTCCTGGAGAGGGGGGAGAAGGAGGAGGCCCTGGACCTCGTCAACAAGGCCTACGAGTCATCCCGCTTCGGGAGGGTGGCGCGGTGATCGAGAACGTCGAGCTGGTGAACTTCATCTCCCACAGGAGGACCTCCCTGCCGCTCCGTGAAGGTGTTACGGTCTTCGTGGGGAAGAACGGCGCGGGGAAGTCGTCCGTGATCGACGGCATAACGTACGCCCTCTACGGCAAGCACGCTCGCGGGGAGAACATCGACCTCGTGAAGGATCGGGCCGACAGCGCCGCCGTTACCCTGGAGTTCTCCTCTGGAGCGAAGCGATACAGGGTCGAGAGGAAGGTGAACAAGAAGGGGCAGCTGGAAAGGTCCCTCCTGGTCGAGATGCGCGACGGGTCGTCTGCCAGACAGCTTGCGGCTGGTGAGAGAAAGCAGTTTGGCGAGTCGCTGACCGGAGAGGTGACCAAGATACTCGGTCTGAACTACGACCAGATGATAATCGCAGGGATAATCCAGCAGGGCGAGCTCGACTCGATCATCGAGCTGAAGGCGAAGGACCTGAAGGACCTCATCAACAGCGCCATAGGGATCGACAGGCTGGACCTGGCGTACGATTCCATGCGCGACGTCACGGACTCGTTCCGGGAGACAGTCCGGAACAAGTACGGGTATGACGACCGTGACATGGCGAAGGTAGTCGGACAGGTCGCGGCGACGGAGACTGAACTCCAGGTCAGTACTTTAGAGCTCCAGTCGGTCCAGTCAGAGCTCGACGCCTTGAGGATGGAAGAGCGAGGTCTGGAGGATGAGCTCAGGCTCCTTGAGCCCCTCAAGGAAAAGGCGGAGGCTGTACGCATCAGGTTCGACGCTCTTGTAGAGTATGTCAGAGGGAAGCGGGAGGGTCTCGCAGACGAGCAGCGGACCATCGAGGGCGTGATCAAGACATCGGGAGAACATCTGCGGCTGCTCGCCAGCGAGCAGGGCATCGAAGGGATGGAGGAGAGCGCCCTTAGAGAGGAAAAGGACTCTCAAGCCATACTAGATGAGCTTTCTGTAACCATAGGCGGGCTGGATGTGCTCAAGGGCAGGCCTGCCGAGCTGGGCAGGATCGTCAGGGAGTGCAGAGAGGCCATCTCCCTGATCGGGAGGGGCGATGCCATCAAGAACGAGTTCAAGGAGATCGAGTCACGGATCGGCGGCCTCGATTCTCAGACGGCCCTGCTTCAGAGCGAGATAGGCAAGCTGCAGGCGGACAGGGCGACGGCGCAACGGCTCGTGTTCAAGGACCACACATGTCCCATCTGCGGAAGCAAGGTCGACGCGATCAACGAGCTCTTCGATGCCGGGGCGATCGATCGCCACCTCGGTGAGCATCTGTCGAGGGTCCGAAGACTGGGCGAGGAGAAGCAGGGGCTGAACCGGGAGTTCAAACGGCTCCAGGAGGAGATGATCGCGCTCGCCAGGGCTTCAAGGCTGCTGGGCGAGTACCAGATCTCCCGCGAATCGGATCTGGAGCGCCTCGAGGTCCAGAAGGCCGAGCTCGAGCCGAAGCTGCTGGCTCTTCCGCGCATGAAGCAGGAGCAGAAGGACGCAAGAGAACGGAAAGACGGCGCTGAAAGGAAGCTCGGGGAGCTCCGAAGGCGGCAGCAGAAGATCACCGTCGCGAGGGCCTACCTGAACGACCACAAGATATCCTCCGATGCCGATGTGCAGAAGATGGTCCTGAGGCGGGACGAGCTGGCTCGCATCATGCAGTCCATCCCCCAGAACCTTCAGAGACTCAGGAAGCTCGCGGATGTAGAAGTCCTGACGTCGCTCTCAATAGACGAGCACTCCGGCAGGCTGGTCCAGCAGGTGCAAGACCTCTATGACGAAGCCTCGAGGTTCGACGAAGCGGCGTACTTGGCCAAGCTGAGGGCGCTGGACGAGATAAGGAGGGTCAAGATACCGGACAAGAGCGGCGAGGCGGGCAAGTGGAAGAACAAGATGGATGAAGCGGGCAAGAACCTGACAGACCTGAAGGCGACGCTCATAGACCTCCAGAGGGTATCAGAGTTCACAGACCTGCTCGAGAAGATCAGGAGCAGGGTCTATCACAGGGACGGCGCAGTCTCGGCCAGCGTGAGATCCTGGGCTCTGGGTCAGCTCAGCAAGAAGGCCTCGGAGTACGCCAGACTTTTCGGGATAGGCGTATCGAGCATCACGATCAAGGAGGACCGCAGGGAGATGGTTATCGAGTGCTATGGACCGAGGGGGCACGTGAAGACGAGTTCCATGAGCGGCGGCGAGAAGGTGGCCATTGCGCTGTCGCTTCGCTTCGCGCTGGCCTACGTCATGGGCGGCTACAAGCTCGACTTTATCATCCTTGACGAGCCGACCGTCCACCTGGACGCCGAGAGGAAGAGCTCGCTCGTCAACATAATCTCGCGTCTTGGAGGAGAAGACAGCCCTCTGAAGCAGATCATAATAATAACGCACGACAGCGAGATCTTTGAGAACGCCGATATCGACCAGGTGTGGAGGTTCGAATCGACCTCCGAGGGGTCCAACGTCACGACCGGGACCGTGAGCTAGGTCTCTGTCCCCATGGTGTGCTCTAATCCAGGAGACCGAGGGCCGTCAGCTATGGGC
>JAPCJS010000130.1 GCA_027886825.1 Nitrososphaerota archaeon | reverse complement strand
GCCTACCAGGCCGGACTGGTCAACAGAACTCTTTTCGGCTCCGATCCCTGTGTTCTTCTGCGGATCTATCTGCACAATGATGCGCCTGTTCTTGCCTTCTTCGGACAGTATCTTCCTTCGGCCAAAGGGTCTTTCCGTCCAGTCCCCCGCTGCATCCACAACCGCTTTTTCCGGTGTTGAATATTAAAGGCTTGTAACACGACGACGTCGCTCCATATTTTGATAGATTCTCGACCTCCTGCAATCGAACCGGATGACGACATTGAAGTTCTCTCAAGGAAAGACATAGTCTGATTCGTCCCTTCCACCACAGACGAATGTGGCTAGAGGATAGAAAGCCCGCCACCCAGATACTCGACCATCACCGCGTAGCTGGATCAAGCTCGTCGACAAGATAGGATGACCTGATCAAAGGTCTTGGTGCGTCTAAACCACCCAGACAGAACGTAGCCATAAGAGAAGGAATGCTGCAAGGTTCGCTGGGTGGACCAAGACGCTTTGGAAATAGCCAAGTACTCTTCCGGAGTACATGTCAAGACATATTACCAATGTCGAAAAGTATGATCAGGAAATCTTATATGATTTGGAGAAAGTAGCGTCGGGTGGTCATGTCGTCTGTGCTATCTGAAAGCGGACCATCCAAGATTGCTGTTCTGGGCTCTTCTCTGCTCATGTTTGCTCTGCTTTCGTTCTCCGCTCTTCCCGTGAGTGTTCTGGGCGCTCCGGCACCCGCGATTTCGTGCGTTACTGCTGGGGATTCGGGTCTAACGACCAAGATCATAGCATTCGGTGGGATGGCAATCTCCGGTTCTGTGAACGCGAAAGGCTGTGACGTCGGGATCTACGTTCCACCCGGAGCGAACAACGTGGTGATCAGGCACGCGACGGTCACGGGCGCCAACGAGCATGCCATTCTCGCTGTGAACGTGGTAGGCCTGCTCATCGTCGGCGACGTCATTACCGGGAACGGGCTGGCGATAAACGCAAACGTCTCTGACAACAAGGCGGTTGAGCTCGTCGGGACCTCAAACTCGATCGTGTCACACAATACGCTCTCCAACAACAGCCTGGACGGAGGCATAGCGCTGACGGACAACGGACCTATCAATCCTGGTACGCCAAACCCTGGCAACCTGTCGGCCAGCTCTCGAAATGTGGTCGAGTTCAATCACATATACACCACGAGTCCCAGCGAGTGTGGCATAGTCCTCGCCGCGTTCAACGCAGGAGCGGGAGTGAAGAACAACCTCATCATAGGAAACTTGATCGCAGGCAACTCACCGAAGAACCCAGGCCCTGGCAACGGGCAGATAGTGGTGGCTGCGAACGCCCCAGGCGCGACCTTGTCGAACAACACCGTAACGGCCAACATCATCGATGGAAGCCTCCTACCAGGGATAGTCGTTCACAGCAACGCTCCAGGTGACATCGTCTCGAACACAGTCATCTCAAACAACAACATAGGCAACAACGGCGGGTATCCGATCGGTGGTCCGTTCACCAGCGCGAACGACCCGATCAACTCGACGGGGATCGCCGTCATCGCAGAGGCGTCTCCTCACGAGCCTGGTCCTCCGGTCGTGACAGGCACAGTCATCCTCAACAACATCATTAGTGGAAACACCTTCGGCATCTGGACTTGCCAGACATCCCAGACGGTTGTGGCCAGTCTCCCAATTAACTCGGCGACCCACTCCGTGTCGTGTCCTCTCGGCCCTTAGAGGACACGGATCATCTCTGCAGTCCGGCGTAGAGCGCTTTTCATGCGCCCGACCTCCGTCCCTGGATTCAATTCATAATCCGCTCCCGCTGTCACCTCTTGAACCCGACTCAAACCAGGCGGTTGATTAGGAGAAGAGTAGAGACGATTACTTTCGGTATCTCGTCGGCGAGGTCCTCAGGAAATCCGGCTTCGATCTCGAAGGCGAATATCGAGAAGACCACCATCCAGAGTCCCATTATGAACAAGATATTGTTGAGGCGCCCGAGACTACACAAGGAGGGCCTCCTCCGTCTCATTGCGATGAACCCGAGCGCCACCAAACCGACCACCACGACGGCCAGGTCGTCGAACGAGGTGACGAGATCTTCGCCTTCCGAGTAGGAGACGTAGGCGAACATCAGCACGACGAACGAATAGAGGACTGCGTACACACGCGCCCTTCCCGAGTCACGGATAAGCGCGGCTCCATCCTGGCCTCGATTGGGTTCCTCAACCTCATTGCTACGTGCGAGCACTCTCTCGTCTCCTAGGTTGTAGTACGTCTGCCGGTTGGGCTGAGCTTCGCGCCTCGGGAGCCGACCCCGACCTTGCTCCACAGATAGACCACGATGATCGAGACCACGAACCAGGTGACGAGGTCGCCAGTCAGACCCAACAGGTCAACCATCCAGGAAGGGGGGAGATTGATGAAGCCGTGTGAGATCGAGAGCCACGTCAGAGGGAAGCCAAATGTCACGGAGCCGATGTCCGGTCGAACGATTGTCTTGGTCGAAAGGAAGGTGGCGGCCGCGGTAAGAGCTAGGGTGATCACCGGGACGAGGATAGCGTATGTTCGTCTTATCATCATATTTGGAGGTGCACGAGTTCTGGTAGCCGGAACAGCTATAGGAACCCAGGGCATGGAACGGTCGTTCTAGGGAGAAGAACAGACCGATAATTGTCTGATTCATGAGTCCTATCTCCCAACTAGATGAGGCATCCATCCTGCGGTACGAAAAGAATGGTTAGATTATTCTGGGAGAATGGGCTTCGAAGATGTAAGAAGCTTATTATCGGTAGAATTCGATAGCCGGAAAGTGGGCAAGAGCTGGAAGGACTCTCTGAAGCAAGCAGCTCTTCCCGAGGCTGCGCCCACGTTCCGTCATGAACTTCCTTTCATCGGCGCATCCACCATCGCCCAGCAGCTGTTCTGTGAGGCGAAGGTCGAGAACGAGTACACGATAGGCGACATCCCGACCCAGGTCAAGGATATCGGCACGTATCTCCACGAAGAGATCTTTGCGATGGAGCCGTTGGACCGTGAGCAGCTCATCAAGCACATCGAGGAATCTCCGAGTCTCACGGCCTCATTTCACCTGTATGCCGAGGTAGGGGATCTTCGCGTCGCAGGCGTGCCGGACGCGGTAATCTTTGAGAAGAGCATGCCAAGATGGGTGGTGGAGCTCAAGACCACAAAAGGCGACCCTGCAAAGCTCTGGAAGAACCAGGAGATGCAGGTGAGGGTCTATGGGCTTCTCCTCGAGAGGATGGGATTCGACTGTTCTAATCTGACTCTAGCATTGATACGAATGAAGCAGCGACAGATCATGACGCCGCTGGAGAAATCGGCGCTGTTGCTCCTCATAAGGTTGGCACTGCTGCGAGAGGAGACAGCGTTCCTCGAGCAAAAGTACGAGATGAACTTCTTCCTCATGCCGCACGTAGGTTCGGAGGCGGAGAACGCGATCACGTGGGCCCAGGACTACTGGCTGAACAGGAGGGAAGCGATACCGACCAAGATCGAGGGGAAGTGCAGATCGTGTGAGTTCAACAACGTCTGTGCCCACAGCCTCTTCAAGCCGAGCTAGGGCCTCTACAACCGACCGGCTGACGGCGCTTGTTCCACCACCTGCGGCTGTGAAGACCTATTCCATGATAGCGCTCGATGGCAGCTCATCTGAAGAACGCACAGGCGATCTTGTCGGTCGCGGTATCGCTCGCTTCGCCTGGGAAGATCCCCACCTGATTCCTTCCGAGGAGCGCGCCCGAGCGGCAGGAGCCCTAGGCACCGAGGCAGATGATTGTCGCCACTCGCTCTTCCGGGTCGAGAACTCTCCCCCAAGCCCAGAGGTGAGAAGTCATCGAGATACTCTGGACATGACTTCCGATGATCGTGCAGACGAACCTATCTTACTGAAATCAGGATGAGAACCTTCAATAGCATCAGCCCCCAGAGTAGGACAAGATGAAGTTCGGTATTCAGCATCCAAGCTTCACGCTCGACGGGGATGGACCCGCGATCGTGGACTCAATCAAGAAGGTCGCAGTCAAGGGCGAAGATCTCGGTTACGACTCCTTCTGGGTGATGGACCATTTCCATCAGATCCAGAACGTCGGGCAGCCCCAGGAGCCGATGCTCGAGGGTTGGACGACAATATCAGTATTGGCGGGCTTGACCTCGAAGATCAAGCTGGGTACGCTCGTGACGGGCAACACGTACAGACATCCTTCCGTTCTCGCCAAGACGGGAGCAACGTTGGACGTGCTGAGCAAAGGGAGGCTCATAATGGGCATCGGGGCGGCCTGGACCGAGGAAGAGGCGATGGCCTACGGCATCCCCTTCCCCCCCACGAAGGAGAGGCTGGAGCGCCTCGACGAGGCAGTACAAGTCATCCGGCACATGTGGACCGAGGACAAAGCCAACTTCGATGGGCGGTTCTATCAGCTCAAAGATGCCTACTGCAACCCAAAGCCGATACAGAAGCCGCACCCCCAGATCCTGATAGGGGGAGCCGGCGAGAAGCGGACCCTTAGGACCGTCGCAAAATACGCTGACGCATCCAATATCTTCGGCTCCCTGGAGACAGTGAGGAGGAAGCTAGGCATCCTGCGAGAGCACTGCAACGAGGTAGGGAGAGACTATGACTCTATCGTCAAGACAAAGGGTGGAAGGGTCATCTTCGGTGACCGCGAGAGTATTGAGAAGGGGTTCGAACAGATGGGCATGAATCAGCAGATGACGAGGGAGTTTCTCACCTATGGAACCCCCGAACAGATACGCCAGGACATGGAGGAGTTTGCTGCGGCCGGGATCGACGGCCTGATTTTCTCCTTCGACCCCAGACAGGAGTTCGAGACGGTCACCAAATTCGGGAACGATGTGTTATCGACCTTCTAGGGTCTGCGGTCGGGAACCGTGAGCCCCGACAGCCCCTTCTGGGTTGATTCCCATGCAGCTCTGCCGCGATGATCTGTTTTGACGTGCATAGACGACATCCGGATATCGACGATGCGTCAGACCGCAGAGCCCGCGCTCTTGACTGATGCTGGAGCGGGCATCTGTCGTTGCACCTCATTTACCGGTAAGTGGACTTGGTTTCGAGTCAGATGTCCTGTGTACTGCGTATGCCCAGGCTCGCGTACTCCCTCGCGAGCTCAGAGACTCCCTTGAGGCTGGGAAGGACAGCGTTCAGGAGGACCTTCCTCTCCTCTTCATTCTTCTCATCGAGGGCCCTTGCCTCCCTGTAGAGTGCACTCCATGCCGAAGAGATGAGAGATATCGCCCAGACCTTGTTCTCGAATGAGGGGGAACCCTTCGATCTCCGGAATAGAGAATCGATCACGTAGGTCAGTTTCTCCGTGAGGATATTGAAAGAGCCGTGGTTCTCGTTGAAATACACAGCACTCAACGACCAACCTCAGCATCCCGTTCATAGTGGTCGGGTTAGTCCTCGCTACAGCCTGACCGAAGAACTTCTCAGGGTCGACCTCAGTGACCACGCCAATCAGACTCCCGCTCTCGGGTCAACTAGATATTTCTTCGGAGTCGATCCTACCCGATCGTCGCTCCTGTGAAGGTCGTAACTCCTGACGGCCGTCACAAAGAGCTGCAAGTATGGCCCGTATCCTTCTTGGGACCGACGAGAGCCTCCGGATCGGGCAATAATGCGGGTCATGCTATTGAGCGTCGCAAATGAAGCCCATTGGTCATCCGCCAGGTTTTGACCACGCGTTGGGCCATGGGAGCGGTTCTCGGGCCAGAAACGAGCTAAAGGACTCCGTGTTTTCGCCACGCCTCGCCGAGGAGCGCCCCGTTGAGCAGTTCGATCCTTACTGCGCCCTCCTTGCCCACCTTCTTGTAGGCCTGATCCAAGACCTCTCTCTCAAGTTCCTTTGGGATGGCTACTACACCATCCAGGTCGGCGAAGACTACGTCCCCCGGCTTGATGATGACGTCTCCACAGCGGACCTGATGACCATACTTGATGAACTCTGCCCTGCCCTTGGAGTCGGTCGGCATGGTCCCCGTGCAGAAGAGCGGGTAGTCCATCTCCATGATCTTCCTGGTGTCCCTCGAGAATCCCTCGATTATCGTCCCCCGGGCACCTCTGGCCCGGCTGGCCGTCGAGAACAGCTCCCCCCACATGGCTGTCGTTGAATCGTTATTGGTCACGATGACAGGAACCTCATTCGGCCTCAGGCTGTCAAGCACCTCGATCGACAGCTTGTAAGGATCGTCATGGATCTCGAAGACTTTGGAGGAGACTATCGGCATCGCCCGCCCTGCAAGGACCATGTCGGCGCGGATCGGACGGATGTGGTGGCTGAGCGTGTGATTCCGGACGCCGACCTCGTCGAGTATGTCTGAGATCACGGCAGAATACAAGTTCTTTTCCATCCGATCAAAAATAGCCTTCTCTTTGGGAAGGTCTGGCATCCCTAAGTGGAGACGCCCCATTTGCTATTTATGCCTTGATTCGCGAAAAGTAACCTTAGGAAAGAGTTCGCGTCGATCTGGTGATCCGGTGAGCAACGCCTGCTTTCATCACAAATTGTCGTGCTGTGGTTTGCCCTATCACGGCCTGATCGCACAACATTCTGCTCTTCAAAGACCAGCATATAGCCCGTTGCGCCTTTTCCACGAATCAGCGATTGAAGGGTGTCGAGAATCAGGCCCAGCGACGTGCATTTGCCTTCATCACTCTGATGGCGTTCTTGTAGGCGACCTTCTCGATGTCTTCATCTCCGAGGCCTGCCTCCTGAAGTCCCGTGAAGAGGTTGCCAATCTTTGAGATGTCCTCGAGGCCCGTTGCCGCGTTTCCCTTTGGGAAACCGAAGTAGTCGGTCCCGATCGCCAGAATGTCTGGGCCGTAGCTATCATGCACGTACATCATGTGTTCTATCAACGAGTGCAGATCCTTTTCCCTCCCTATCATGTTCTTGTCAAAAATTGCGCCGACCACTCCCTTGTTCTTGCTGAACGATTCCAGGGTCTTGTCGTCTAGGTTCCTCGCTACATCATACATTCTCTTGGAGAGGGAATGGCTGTTCATGACTGGAAGTTTTGACACATCTGTGACTTCGAGCTGTGTCTTCT
>JAPCJS010000155.1 GCA_027886825.1 Nitrososphaerota archaeon | reverse complement strand
TGGTCAGTATCTCGTGACCAGAGTCCGTCTTGATCAGTGCTATCAGCTCCTCCACCGGCTTGGTGTGCCGCTCGACCACCTTGATCACCCCCAGCGAGACGGCGTAAGACGTGGCCAGCGTATCCGCCCCTGCCATCTTCCTATCACTGAGTATGAATGCCTCGTCGACGCCGAAGACCTCGGCCTTGTAGAGGGGTTTCATGAGGGGCGACAGCTTGATGTCGGGTCCCATGCTCAGCGCGACCGTCTTGCCTCCGACCCGCCTCTTTACAAAATCTGCCGCCTCGACCGCTTTCAAGTCGTGCGGGTTGAGCACTATCTCCATCTCCTCCCGTCTCAGGACGCCTCCTACCGTCACGACCTTCGTTGTCCTAGCCGGGACGCCCTTTAGCAATGCGATGATGAGCACCTAGGTCATTGCCTCGGATACTCGGCAAAAGCTCTCCTTATAGCACTAGCTTCTGACCAATCTTATCGCGGCGTCTCACAGCGGAGGGAGCGCGGCGACGCCCTCCCTGATGGTCTCCACGCCCTTCATGAACTGGGCGCGTTCCTTCTCATCGAGCTCCAGCTCGTAGACCTTCTCGACGCCCTTTGCGCCCAGCATCAGCGGGACACCGATGCCTACGTCTTCCACCCCGTACCGCCCGTCGAGGAATGTCGAGGCTGGGAGCACCTCCCTCCTGTCCCACGCGACCGCCTTGACCATCCTGGCGATGGCGTTCGCGGGCGCGTCGACCGTCGCGCCCTTCTTCGAGATTACGTCGATCGCGACCTGGCGCGTGCTCTGGATCGTCTCCTCGATCTCCTTCTCGTTCAGGATCGAGGTGAGGGGGACCCCTCCTATCGAGGTGTACCTTGCGAGCGGCAGCATGTTCTCGCCGTGCTCGCCGATCACGAGCGCCATGATCGACGAACGGGAGACTCCGAGCTTGAGCGAGAGGACGTGCTTGAAGCGCGAGAGGTCGAGGACGCCGCCCATCCCGACCACCCGGCTCTTCGGGAACCCGGTCGCCCTCTGCACCACATAGTTCATAACGTCCATGGGGTTCGTCACAGTGATCAGCACGGCGTCGGGTGCGTACCTGGCCGCCTCCTTTGCGACCGAGCTGACGATCCCCGCGTTCTTACCGAGGAGATCCATCCTCGTCATGCCCGGCTTCCTGGCTAGGCCCGCCGTGATCACCACGACCGTGGCGCCCCGGATGTTGGAGTAGTCGGACGAACCAGTCACCGAGACGTCGACGCCCGTCTCCGAGAGCTTGTGGCTGATGTCGAGCTCCTCTCCCTCGGCCAGCCCGGGAACGATGTCCACGAGCACCACGTCGTCCACTCCGAGAGAGGCTACCTCGAGGGCGGCCTGCGCTCCGACGCGTCCTGCTCCAACGAATCCTATCAATGCTAACGACTGGGGCGCGAGGCACGGGGGATAAAAGTCAAGCTGAAGAGAAAGGAGTGAAAGAAGAGCTGTCACTGCTTCGTCAGAGCCGCAGGCCGAACGACTGGGCGAAGTCCTCGAACTGGTGGTAGGCGGTGAGGAAGGTTATCCCCCTCTCGCTTATCTTGTACTTTGCGTTCTTCTCCAACGTGAGCTCGACGAGCAGGCCAGCGCTCACGAGGTCGGTTATGAGCTTGGTCATCCTGTTGTAGGAGACGTTGCCCTTTCTCAGCAGGGTGGTGATGCCGACGCCGTCTCCCGCCGTGTTCGCGTCTCTCGCCGTGGCCAGCACGTCAGCGATTATCTTCGTCTGTGTCCTATACTGGGCCATTCCACTTCCCCTTCTTGTCGAACATGAACCTGAGTACCGGTATGAATAGCGTGACGAGTCCGACCTCTTTCATCAGCAGCTGGACGATGTTCAGCATGAGTCCGTCTGGGCTCACCAGGGAGATCCACCAGCCGCCCGCGATCACGGCGAGCCCGGAGGCGATGAGGAGAGTGTTCGGATTCCTGTTCTTTGAGTAGGCGAACAGGGTCTCGACCACACCGTATAGTATGAAGTAGAACGAGAGGCTCGTCAGTATCACCACAAGGCTCGTCTGGTTTATCGCCATCAGCGGGAAGAGCGCCAGCATGACACCCATCCTCTTGTCGAACATGACGTCCAGCATGTGTGAGAAGGCCAGGAAGAAGTAGCCCGCGGTCTCTAGGAAGAGACCAGCGATCAACAGGGTCGTCAGCGAGACCGTGAACGTAGGGATCAGGTTCAGAGAGCTGAACCCGTACAAGCCTTCCAACAGGAACCCCGTGCCCAGGAAGACAAAGGCTGCGGCCAGGCGCAGCAGAGAAGAGCTGCTCGTCTGCCGGACTCCCTTGTAGGAGACGAGTGCGATCGAGAAGGCCACAAAGGCGCCCACAAACTGTAAAACATTCTCGAGCAGAAGGAGCCCTTGCGTCACCGATTTTCAGCACACGAAGGTTCCTCCTCCCGTATAAAAGCCTTAACGCAACTATCTTCTGTATATAGCCACTGGCAATCGGAGAACTCCAACGGGTCGTGGGGTCAGGGTCCCGCCCTCGGGAAACAGGACTCGACTGTCCTATCGGGAGGAAAGCCTCAGGTTATTCCAACTTAGGGCCGCATACTGTCGAGTAGTGGATGAAAGTAGCACAATACTTAAATATATTTCGCCAACTGCTTATGCTCCGATTAAACCTTTTCGGTGCGATTGCGATGTCCTTCGAAAGAGACTTCTCGAGGCTGATGAGGCTGCAGAAGGCGCTTGACAGGTGTCCGCGGTGTGGGAGCGGTCCCATGGTGGTAGACACCAACGGTGGGGAGCTTGTCTGCGGCGGGTGCGGGTTCGTCGTCAAGGAAAAGATCGTGGAGACAGGCCCCGCGTGGAGGTCTTTCTCAAAGGAGGAGAAGGACGACCGCTCGAGAGGCGGCGCACCTACCTCCATTGCCATGCACGACATGGGCCTCGCCACCGTGATCGGCGGGATAAACAAGGACGCCTCGGGCAAATCTCTCTCCGCGTCGATGAAGGCGACCGTGGAGAGGCTCCGGACATGGGACAGCAGGAGTCAGGTGCACGAGTCCACGGACAGGAACCTGAGGCAGGCGTTCAGCGAGCTCGACAGGCTCTCGGACAAGCTCGCGGTCTCCGACGCGGTCGTCGAGAAGGCTGCCTACGTGTACAGGAAGGCGCTCGAGCGAGGCCTTGTCCGCGGACGGTCCATATCGGCGATAATAGCGGCCTCGCTGTACGCCGCCTGCAGGGACCGTGAGACTCCGAGGACGCTCAAAGACCTGGCGGTCGTCTCGAACGTCAAGAAGAAGGACATCGCAAGGTGCTACAGGCTGCTGCTGAAGGAGATGGACATCAAGATGCCGGTGGTCGACCCGACCAAGTGCATCTCCAGGATCGCGTCCAGGGCCGGTCTCGCTGAGAAGACGAAGAGGAGGGCCCTTGAGATCCTCAAAAAGGCCGAACAGGCTCGGATCTCTGCTGGAAAGGACCCCATGGGTCTCGCCGCCGCAGCGCTCTACGTCTCCTGCACCCTGGAGGGGGAGGACAAGACCCAGAGGGACGTCGCGGAGGCGGCAGGCGTGACCGAGGTCACGATCAGGAACAGGTACAAGGGGCTCAGGTCGGCCCTGAGCATCTAGGTCTCGCCGGGACTGGACCCCTGGTACCCATTAGACTTTGCATAGATATAAGTAACCAGTCGTTGTAGCTGGAGGCAACGACCTTAATGTCTCTAGAAAGACCCGGAACAGACGGCGAAGACGCGAGCTCGAACATCAAGACCGGTCAGCTCGCTAAGATGATTACGGAGATGGGACCGAACATCTCGGAGATCGCGAGGCGCCTCGGCCAGTTCAAGGAGAGCGTCAGGTACCGCTACAAGGAGAAACTGCTCAACAAGGGATTCGCGGTCAGGGTGGCCGTGGACCACGAGAAGCTGGGGCTGCGCAGGGTCGTCATGGTCATCGATTTTTCGGACGGATACAGGGACGTGGCCGAGCTGATGCTCCACATCCTCAGCAACGAGGGCTACCTCGTCGCGTTCCACAAGATCCTTCCAGACGGGAAGTTTCTCGTACACTCGTCGGTCCCCGACGAGCACGTTGAGGCGTACCGCGAGTTCTTCAACGGGCTCACGGAGAAGGGCTACTTCCAAACGCTCGAGTTCTACACCTTCAGCTGGTTCAGGAACCCCTCGATGAAAACAGAGATGTACGACTTTGACGAGGGGGTCTGGGACTTTGACTGGTCGACCGAGTCCAAGACTGACAAGCAGGCGGCGTCCCATATGCCATCGGCGAGGGAGAGGTTCGACTCGACCGACCTCCTGATCCTCAAGCAGCTGCAGATGGACGGGAACAAGAGCCTCGCGGAGATGGCGGAGACCCTGAGGATAAACTACAAGACGCTGACCTGGCACTACCGGAAGCACATCGACGAGAGGAAGCTCATCAAGGGCTATGTGATCAACTGGATGGGGACGAAGTACGACTACAAGGCGGACAGGGCGCTCAACAAGAAGCACACCTACCTGTATGTGGCGGTCCTGTTCTCCGACCTCGACAACGCGAAGCGTGTCGATGTGAGGGCGCGCCTGAACCTCCTGCCGTTCATCTGGTCCGAGGCCGTCGGCGATCACTACGAAGCCGAGCTCGTTCTCCCGCTGGAGTCCATCACGGAGGGGCTGCAGTACCTCGCCGAGGTCATCTCGGAGACCAAGACGAACGCCCGTTACTTCATAATCGATCAGAGCCACGCACTCTCGTTCAGCGTCATCCCCGAGCTCTATGACGAGTCGAAGCAGCGATGGAACTTCAACGAAGAGGCGCTGATGGGCAGGTTCGAGAACCTGATCGTCAAGACCAAGGGGATGCAACAGAAGGCGGGCTCGAGAAGGTCGGCCGGTCCCTCGATCAAGCACGCGGGCAGAGGCTAGGTCCCGCGCCGCCTATAGGGTCCCGTGACGGACGTCCCATGCGTAAGGTGAGTGCTGGTTCGAGTTAAGCTTAGTGTTAGCCTAATTCTAGTGGTCGAAGCTCATGCGAAGTCCAAGAAATAGGTCAGCCCTCGTTCACCCGGTCCCTCTTCATCTTCTTCAGCTCCTCCGAGGTGAAGAGCGTCCCGAAGTGGCTGGTTAGGATCTTGACATACGCATCTGTCTCCTTCTCGTTCATGTACTGGAACATGTAGTTCCCCCTGTAGGGCGATGGCTCGCCGTCCCTTGAGATGAACTCGATGTGGATGAGCGGGTCCCCGTGCCTCACGGTTATCGGCGCCCTCTCGTTGTTGAGGTTAACCAGCTCGAGCGCGAGCCTCCCCACGAAGCCGCTGTGTACCTTCACCGAGTTGAGGAAGGAGAGTCCCATCCTGCCGAACCTGCTCTTGGCCGTCAGGTGAGCCACAAAGTTGGGAGGGGTGAAGATTACCTCCTTTGAGATCATGTTCCTGTGCTCCAGATAGTTGAGGGTCCGGTCCTCCCTTACAGTGAGGACGTATCCGTCGCCGTCGAAGCCCTCCGGCGTGGTCGGGGAGATCACCTTGTACTCATCGACGAGCCCGGACAGGATGGATTTGCCGATTACTGTCATCCGCAGTCATCTCCCGCATCGTGTTAATAACTCGCTTGCGGCAGAAGGAGGAATGGGCATCGGAGGACGATCAGAGCTGTTCCTGGCTGGTCGACGAGGGCGCCAACACAGAGAAGACGCATCGACTCGAGCTTCGATCAGGCAGGGCCCATCGGTCGGGTCCCCTGGGGCTCAACCTGCTCCGATCCCACAGACCGATCGTCTCTCAACTCGATAATCCTCCTGAGGAGGAGGTTTACGAAGTAGAGCAGGCCCGGCAGGCCGACGAGCAGGACGATGTCGATGGTGGGGACTATGCTGTAGACGCTGTTTGCGGTCCATGAGACGCCGTAGGCGGCCTCGCCGTAGAAGGCGAAGGCGTTCGATGCAAAGTCGACGACCCAGTGGAAGATTATGGCCGCGTGCA
>JAPCJS010000065.1 GCA_027886825.1 Nitrososphaerota archaeon | reverse complement strand
TATGTGGTCGTCGTTGTCAGGGTGACGATGAGGACGATTACTATTACGCTTGAGCTTATGGTATCACCCATCGAACTAGGTCCTTCCATTATGCAGTAATCCCCCAGCGTGAGCCTCTATTGTTTGCGATGAAAAGGATATCGTCTCCCGTGGTTTAGGGGCTGAAAACATGTGCAAATTGCCGGATAAGGCACGTAATCACCTAACTGGTATCATGGGAAATCCAGAGTGCTCATGAAGAGGCCGAGCGACATCTTCAGACTAGATCTCGGCACATGACGCAGAAATTCCACTGTCACTGTCCGGGCTAGGCTGTCGCTGCGGGTTCTCTTCGGATCCCGAGACCGAACTGCCTGCGAGAGTTCAGGTCACCAACCCGTGCGGCGGTTGTATCGGACTGATGAAATTCGAGAACAGGCCGAGAAGTCGGAAAGGAATCGCGAACATGCTTATAAGCCGAACGTCGAATCAGACGCCTCATGCCAAAGCTTCAACGCAGCGTCAGTATTGCCGCTACTCCAGAGATCGTATGGAGCATCGTCGCAGACCCATCCTTCGTTCCAAAGCTGTACCCCCACGTTATCTCCATCTCGCCAGCGCACTCGCGCATAGCAACGGTCGGGAATAGCGCCGTCGTTACCGCGAAGATGCTGGGGCGAAAAGTCAACGTTCTCGTAGAGGCGACGGAGGTCGTACCTAACGAGAGATTCAGCGTTCGGCACCAGCCGGGCGGGCTCTTCAGTAACTACAGGAGCACCATAACTCTCCAGCCCAGCAAGAAGGGCACGAAGGTGAGCCAGGACGTCGAATACGAGATCCACTCGGGCTATCTAGGCAAGGTAGCCACGTCGATCGTGGCAAGGAAGGTCGTAAAGGACAACATTATCAAAAGCATGGATAACCTGAAGGAGATCGCCGAGCTGGAGGAGATGCCGTCGACGAAGGCTTCCTGAAGAGACAAGATAGCGGAGTATCGCGCTCAATCGGTTCGGACAAGTCCCGTGGGTCGAGCACAGCAAAGCCAAGTCTAGCACCGACGGGGCAGCCTCCTGACATGCTGATTCTGGTTCCATCCATCAAGATTCAGACACCGGCGATGAAGGCAGGTTCCTGTCCATCAATTTCCATATCGAGTCGACAGGGTCGATGAAGAAAAATGCGGATATCGATACGGCTATCGTAGGCCAAACCCAACGCGTACGCCCCGAAAGCGTATGGCATTGGGGTCACTTTAGCCCGAATCTCGGACAGACCGTCACAATCAGATCATGGTGCCGACCGTTACTTCTTTGCGATGCTATCGCAGTAAACTAGATCCGACTGGCGACCGGCCGGTATGGGGTGCGTTCCCGGGCGGCTCAGACGTTCAATCTATGGTCGGGGATGCTTAGAGGTGCAGTCCGAAGAATCCGAAGAATCCGAGAACGACGAGCACAAGTATTACAACCACTATGATGCCCAGAGTTCCCAGTCCCGCCCTTCTGCTCTTCAGCTTGTCAAGGAACGACAAGTCTATCGACTTGCCTTCTTTGACCTTTCGACAGACTTCCCCTGGGCCACTTCGGCTCTTCCAACGGCCTGCTCTACTTTGCCCTTGACCTGCTGCTTCCTGTTGTCGGTGGCCTTGCCTACTTCTTCGCGGACCTTTCCCTTTATCTGCTTACCCTTCCCTCTTATCTCTTCTTGGTTCATGTGCGGTTTGGGCTCGTCCCTCTACTAATGTGAATGGGTCAATCCATGGGCGAAGAATACTGTAAGGTTAACATAGAATCTCAAAAAGCGAACAAATGTTCGGAAAAGGCAAAAAGATGAGTCAAAGATTACCTAGGGAATCGATCTCCTATGGCTGCATCACAACCTGTCAATTATCGAGGGTGGTATGGATGTCTTTCTGCCCAAGACCTCCACGATCTCGCTCCACACGACATCTCTGACGCTAGGCATGGCCTTGACCAGTTCGAGCAGGTTAAGCAGCTCTGAGTTGTCTCGGATGATTACCTCTGCTCTCAGATCAATCGTGTGTTCCCCTATGGAGCTGCCGACATAGACCACCTCGTCGCGGTTCAGCAGCTCTTTCGCGATCGATCCCGTAGCCCCGCCGCCGGTATAGATGAACAGATCCACACGTCTGAACCCCAGATGCTCAAGCTTCAGAACGTACGTGTGCTCAAGATACGAGCGTTCAAGGTGTCTGCGTCTTCGCTGGATGGTGCTTCGGGGAATCCCCAACTCCTTCTCCAGATCGACAGAGGAGATCTTGGCGCCGGGTTGAAGAAGTATCTTCAGTATCTTCTTGTCTATGTCCGACAGCCTTGTCGATCGAAGGTGGTCCGCGGTCTCCGAGGATGACGGGTCTTTTTGTCGATTTCGGTTCGAGCCTGTCGTTGTTCCCTTTCTTGTCCGTGTCAAAAAGTCCGTACCAGAAAATCGAGTCGTGCTTAATATGACTTCCCTGACGCGGTCTTCGGTCCCAGTCCCGGGATGGGCTTCACCTGAGAACGGAGCGTTTGATTGCCCAGCCATGGCGACGGGAAGGCCACGGTTCTTGCACCTTGACACTTTCACGCCCAGGATCTCACGCACGTCGCGACCGGGCAGGGACCGACTACCACGGCCCGGCGGGTCTCCTTTATCCTGGTTGCGCGCCACGCCGCCAATATCCTAGACTCTTTGATTATCCCGTGATCTCGGCGATCTGGTTCCAGCTGAGCACGGCTATCGGGGCCGGTAGCGCGACGAACCCGACCTGGTTTAGGAAGTATGGCGAGTTGCCGTACTGTGGCAGCGTCGCATATTCCAGGAGCGCCTTGATGTCCGTGGCCAAAGCCGGGCTGCTCTGGGTCTTCTGGACAAGCGCATACTCATAGTTGACTATCGGATATGAGCTATCTCCGGGGACGTAGATCAGAGAGTACCTCTCGCTCGGAGGAGTGTTGAGGTACTGCGCGTTAACGACTGCCTGGACGTTCGCCGTGGTCAGCAGCACGTAGTTGCCGGCCAAGTTCAGGAGCGCTCCGTTCCCGAGCCCTGCCGCGTTGGCCTTGGCAAGATAGCTGACGCCGATGTATGCGATGGAATACTGCGTCTGCATGTCGCCCTGGAGCATTCCCGCGTTACCGTTCTCAGCCTGAGCTGTCGGCACCGACGGCCACGCGACCGTGTTGCCAGCCCCTATGTTCTTCGCCCAGTCTGGACTAGTGTCGGAGAGGTAGGTCGTGAAGAGGTTGGTATCTCCGCTGCTGTCGGAGCGATGTAGCGGGACGATGAGCTGGTGTGGGAGCTGGCTCGAAACGCCCGAATTGATCGCCTTTATCGCAGCGTCATCCCAGTAGGTTATGGTGCCGTTGTAGATCCCTGCGAGCACATTACCGATGAAGTTTAGATGCGTCGACTGGGAGATGCCTGGCAGGTTGTAGTTCACCTGTTGCGCAGAGACCGCCACCGCTATGTTGAGTATGTTCGGATAGGCCTGGACCTGCGCGTTGCTTAGGAACGGGTCTGAGGCTCCGATGTTGATCGTGCCCGACTCGACGCCGGACTGTCCTGCGCCGCTGCCTCCGGCCACGGTGTTAGCCTGCACGTTCGTATACATCTTACTGAAGTTGGCAGCCCAGAGCTGGAAGAGCGGGAAGAGGAGCGACGAATCTGACTCGGAGATGGGGTTGGGGATAGGAGGAAGGGACAAGGGAAGCGTCGGAGCAGAGGAGGAGCTGCTGCTACTGCTCGTTGTGCTACTGCTGCTTGTCGATCCCAGGCCTGTGATAGTGCTTGTCACGGTCACCGTCGAAGTGACGGTGGAACCCGACAAGCTAGAGGACGCAGCGTAGTAGTCTGCGACCGCGGCGATTATTATCAGGACAACCACTACTATCCCCAGAACAGCGCCGGCGATAGCGCGCCTCTGTTTGGTCTCTCCACGCAAACGCAAGATCTGTCGATCTGCGGAGGTTCTCACCACGATAAGAAAGAATCACAAGGGAAGAATATGGAATCTATGGGCATATTGCGGCTGTGAAGCTTTGCCAAGAAACAAGAACATTCTGTGACCTGAGGGCAGAAAAGAATATTCCCTCACACCTTGCCTTGCGCTTCAGAATCCATTATCAAGAGGCGACAACATCAGGACTCTACGGTCGTCTCTTGCTCGTGATCACTTTGTGCTGGGTGAGATCGATCGCGAAGGTGTCGAGCCGCGTGGCCTGTCCCGGATTTGGTTGCGTGGACTCGGCGACCCCATAGTACTCCCCCGTGATCTTCCCCGGTTCAAATCTCATCTTGAGGTAGCCGTGACGGTCGACACAGTAGTTCTCGAGGGTCACCCCTGGCTCGGCCGTGACCGTGGGAACCTCGATCGGAGTCCCGTCTGGATTGGTCTGCAGCTTGTAGAGGTTCCAGTAGCCTCCCCCTCCGGCCACGATGTAGGGTATGTCCCGGCCCGCTAACTGCCTGGTGTAGCGCTGGTAGTTGTGGACGTGCCCCGAGAGTACGATGTCCGGATACCTGCCGGCCCGCTTGAACGCGGCGTCGAGCGTGTTCAGCATGCTCATGCTCCCTCCATGAGCGGTGTCCCCGGAAAAGGTAGGATGATGGACAGAGACGACGAGCGCCTTGTCAGTGGGAGCGCTAGTCAGCTCCGACACGAACCAATCGATCTGGTCCTGCTTGATCACACCCCCCTCAGGCACGTTGGAGTAGAGCCCTATCATGGTCGAATATGGGGTTAGGAGCGTCCAGTAGACGTTGGGCTGGGTCATCGCGTCCCTGTCGACCGGACCTGCGTCCGGGGTGATGTGAGGAGTGGTCGCGCAGAAATTGTTCACAAAGGCATCGAGCGAGTTTACGCCCTTCGGCGCCGGGGTAGCGAGGTCGCCGTCGTGATTCCCGGGTATCGCGAATATCGGGGCCGGGTAGTGCAGGTAGGGCTCATAGAACTGCGGATTGTAGTTCGCCGCCTCCCCATAGTAGTATATCACGTCGCCCAGTATGTAGAAGAAGCTCGGGACGTCCGTTGCGGTCGGAGCGAAGTCTCCCTCCATCGCATCGGCGACGAGCTGCTGAGGGATGGGCGTCTGTATGCCGCCCGTGTCCCCGACTACATGGATCGTCAGCCCGCCAGATTTTGTGATGGCTGCCATCTGGCTCGCGGGAAGGACGTCCGACAGCTGAAGGTGATACGGGGAAGCTCCTGTCGGTTTAGGAAGGTCGTGCCATATCTGGTTCTTGTAGGGTTGCTGCTTGAAGACCACGGGGATGCTGCCTGACTTCTTGTTGGCGGAAGGTCGAGGACGGGCGAACGACCTAGCCAAAAATCTCAGACCCTGAACGTCGAACCTGCTTGTATCTCGACATCGACCACAAAGGATGGAGGCTATTTCTTAAGCCTAGCGAACTTTCTAACCTTACTCGTCGGTCATCCGACGGCGAGACTGGATCAAGAGGTCTTTCCAGAGAGACTTGTAGTAGATCATAGGCTTCGAATTGCCCGTACATACCCGGATCGGGCGGGTTCGCTTGTGTCGAAGAACGCCACCCACATCGACGACGTCGGGCTTAGCCGTGTCTCCTGGCCTCCCTTATCTGATGAGTGCTGTCAAAACCTGGCATCACCGACATCAGGAGTCCCTGAAGTTCTGTCCGCGCCTCCTTTCTCTGGTTCCCTGAGGGCCGCTCCTCCATCACTTCGCAACTCCTCGCTCCAGACCAGACCAGATAGACCCGCCGCTGCTACGCGGTCCTCAGGATGTGATGACACTTGCTGCAAGAATCGATCGGTTTGCTCTCGCCCTTCGGACAATCGCAACCACAGTCAAGAGAAACAGCATTCCTGAACTCTTCTTTCGTTCCTCTCAAGGCTATGCAAGCGTTGCACACGTTCTCGGTGTAGGATCCTCACCCATATATTGAATCGCGTCATCGTGGACGACCAGACCGATTGCTCACCGCGTATTTGCATCTGATCCTGCCGACCGGACCAGCCTCCGGGCCGGCGAGGATACCTTCAGTCGCGTGGCGCTCAGCCGGGCCCGGGGACGGTCAGACGCAGCTTCTTCAGGAATCTGCCATAATCGGGCCCCGTCATCAGGAACCTCGGCAGCTGGAGGCGCCCAAGGATCTCGGCGTCGGTCATGTTGACCCTCCGCCCCTCCTTCACCATGGCTGCGTAGGCCTTGAAGACCCCTGGGTCCTTGCCGAACCCGCCCTCGAAGCCAGTGGGCAACGCGCCCTGGGAAAATGCATTCATCAGGTTCAGGCACAGTATCACATCCAGATACAGCGAGTTCACGGGACCCTTCCTGAAGTAGTCGCTCGATACGACGAGGTGTCCGTCGTCCTCGCTCGGATATATCGTGGGGAATGGGCTGTCTATGAACTCGACCTTGAGGCTCCCCAGCACGTCCCCCGTTGCGTCTCCCAGAAGCTCCTTCACCGCATCGACCTTCTCGAAGCCTCTGAAGTAATCAGAGAACGGGTAGAGCTTGGGCTGGGCCTCGCGCTTTATCTTGACCGGGAACCGCGTTACACGCTTCGTGGTCTCCGAGCCCTTCTCCTTGAGCTTCATCTCCTTCAGGAAGTTCCGCCAGACCTTCGGAGGAGCTTCCCCAATCTTGAGGTACTCGAGGATCTCCTCGGGCGACATTCCGATGCGCTCCGCCTCCCTGACCGTGTGCGCGTAGGCCGGGATCTCAATGGGGCTCGCGTAGTACAGCGATCTGTCCTGCATGAACTTCATGAACTCCTCGTGGAAGTACTTCCCGTCCTTCATCCTCTGATTGATGTGGAACAGCTCGTGGACGATGTCGAGGTACAGCGTCCGGACGGGGCTGTTCTTCAGGTGGTACGTGCCAACCGCTATGTTACCGTCGTGGTCCCTGATCCCCATGTACATACCCCTGTTCGGGATGAACCCGACGCGCAGATTCCCGAGCACCTCCTTCGTCCGGTCCCCGAACACCGACCTGACGGCCTCGACTCGCTCGAATCCCTGAAAGTACTCGGTGAAAGATGGCAGCTCGGGGGTCGGAGACTTCCTGTTCAGCCTGATCGGGAGCCTTGGGGTCCCAGGGGTCTTGCTCATGTCTCCGTTCCCGTCACGGGCCCGTAATAAGCCTGCCCAAGAAATTTCGGGCGTTGGTGATCGATGCTCCTGGCGGCAACGCAAGAATTGCAAAGAAGGAATCCTGACGTTGCGATGCTGTCAGAGCCAGGCTTGGTCGTTCTCGATTGGCGCTTTTCTCCCGTAACTCATCTTGAGGGGAGGTTGATGCGGGGAAGGGCACCGACGAGGGCCGCCCTGAACTCTTCGAGCTGGGGTGGCAAGACGAGCTTGGTCCCGAGCTCCTCTTCGCTCTCGTCGACGGTGAAGCCTGGAGGGTCCGTGGCAATCTCCAACAGCACACCACCTGGCTCCCTGAAATAGATCGAGTGGAAGTACTTCCTGTCTATCACAGGCGTGACGTTCAGTCGGGCTCCAGCTAGCTCCTTCCTCCATTCTCTCTGTTGCTCATCGGTCGCCGTGCGCCATGCGACGTGGTGCACGGTCCCCACGCTCACGAAACCGGCATGCGCCTCGGGCTGACACAGGATGTCAACGGTCGCTCCAGGACCGCCTCCTCCCACCTCGTACCTGAAACGGTCCCCATCCTGCTTGACCAGCCGGAACCCCATCGTCTCGACCAAAAGGGAGGCGGTCCTCTCGTAGCCCTCCTCGGAGAGGGTGACGCCGAACAGACCCCGGATTGAGTGCTCCTGCGGTACGGGTCCGCGATCCCAACCGCCTCCCCTCCCCCCTCCCTCGCGCCCCACGAGCTCCAGCCACAGCCCGTCGGGGTCGGAAAAGGATATCACCTGGTCTCCGAAACGGTCTGTGGGTCCTTCGAAACGTATTCCTCTCTCCCTCAGACGGTCGCTCCAGTAGCCTAGGCTGCCCCGAGGTATCGAGAAGGAGGTGGTGGTAGCCTGACCTGTCCCCTTGCTCCCGCTCACCGCTCCCGGCCACGGAAAGAAGGTGAGGATCGTGCCCGGATGGCCCAGCTCGTCGCCAAAGTACAGGTGGTATGTCTCCGGGTCGTCGTAGTTCACGGTCAGCTTGATCAGCCTAAGCCCCATGAAGCCGGCGTAGAAGTCGACGTTCTGCTGCGGTTCGCCCGCTATGGCGGTGACGTGGTGTATGCCTAGGATATCAGCCAGGATTACCCTCTCCCGACTGGCTCATCTCAGACGACGCGATCTGGAACTTTCCGTCCTTCCCGTCGTAGCTCAGGAGGCCCGCCCTTATCACCCAGTGTATCAACAGGTTCCTGACCGCCAGCTCGTTCCGGTCCGGATTGAAGTGCCACTGTATCCCCTGTTCTCCAAGGGTCTCTGCAACCTCCCGGGCTGTCGTGCTTCCCTTCGAGGCGAGATCGACCGCCGTGTGGAATGGCTCGATCGACGCCAGTTTGTCCTTCAGTATCGAGACCTTGTCCATGGGGCTTCCCTGAAATTGAAGGCCTTCTTCGGTGAGAGATAGGTCTCCTCCTTCGTTCCCGACCAGTCCCAGCATCTCGGCGGCCTTTAGGATCGGAGGAAGGACATCGATCTCGACGCCGGTCTTTTCGGCCAGTGTGGTGAAGGATATCCCTCTGCCTAGCGCCCCTAACTCCTCCACCAAGCTGACCACCTGTATCGCCCGAACGTCTCCAGGCATTATCAGATGCTTGGCGGTGTCCGTGGATGGGGTCTTGCTCATCACCTCTTGCTCCTCCGACTCGGCTCTAAGCTTTTTCCACCCCGGACAAGAGCCGTGAGCTGGTGGGCATTCTTACCGAGCGTCTTTTGAGGTCCTGCAATAGCTGGATTTGTGAGAACCAGGTCGGTCAGGTGAGCTCGACGAATTTGCATTCGTTGCGTGGATCACAATCATGACAAAGACGCCTGGACAACTGGTCGAGAGAAAGTACAGTATGATTAACTTAGTTAGTAGCACATGACTACTCGGTATAAATAGCAGAACGCATTCAAACCGGATGGAAATGCAATTACAAATACCAATTTGCTCTTTTGACGCAAAGACGGGCATGCTCTGCTCGATGTGTGAATCGAGGCTGCAGAGTGGGCAGATAAGGGATGCCGACGTTCAAGCTTCAAGGGCCCTGCTCCAGCTTACGGGCCAAGTCCGTGGGGGTGCTGCCCGCCTAGTTCGGAGTTTCAGGGTAGACGGAGACTACATCCTCGAGCTCGATCAGTCGGGCCTGGTCGCCTTCAGGAACAACCCGGAGATATTGGAAGAGCTCGCGAGATCACTCGGCGGACGCGTCTGGCTGGCACGAGCATCGAGCTCGAACCGGGAGTTCATCGAGGACCTGCTCCAACCAGTCAAGGTCCTCGCCCTGGGCACCGTCTGGCTTCCCGACGGGACGAAACTAGCAAAAGCGATAGTCGCCGGCAGGATCAGCAGGAGGACTCACTCGCTGGAACTAGTCAAGAGGATAGCGAGAGAGGTGAGGGGCATCGACCTAGTGGTAGAGTCTGATCATGAGAACCAGATGCCTAAGAGGGATGCAGCGCGAGATTCTCCACAGCATGTCAGATCCCACGATGCTCCGATGGCTTCGGATCACTCGATCGATACGGATGCACGGCCTCTCGTGATAGCAAGCGGCGGAGTCTCACAATCGGTGTCGATACAGCACGGCCCTTCGACGCTCGCTCAGCCCGGAAATCAGCCGGCGCATACGAACCAGAGTGGATGATGAGTCACGCGAGAAAGAGCCTGCAGAAGATGTAGAAGACTGACCACGGGGTCTTCCTGTCCCGACGACGGTTCGAACAATCTCAGTGGCCAGTGGTCCGGGCTAATAGTGATCCTCGACCCCGAACGTTCAAGCGTAGCCCAGACCCTCGGGGTCAAGAACGCGGGAAGATACGCGCTCAGGGTACTGTAGCTGCACGTCCTCGTCCAGAAGAGGCGCAGGCGGCTAATCGCCTGCTCATGAAGAATGCCTTCCATTCTTCTTTGCACCCTATCTCCCTCGCGAGCTCGCAATCGAGATTCGCCTGCTATCCATCCACATCCCCCGGGACCGAGGTGACCGATCTCACAGCTCAAGCCAAGAGTACCTTCAATCTTGCTACTTGCCATTCCAGGCCGGATGGTTTCTCGAGAGCGTCCGACTTGTCAGTGAGATGAGCGCGATGATGACAGCGGCGACCACAAGAGGATAGACGATCAAGGAGTTCAGTATCATCAGGACGCCGATGAGAGCTCCGGTGAACATGGCCAAAACAGAGATCAGGCGTCGCCCCGCTTTGGATCCGCTTCCTCCGGCCCAGCGGCTGTCTGCGACCATGCCAGTGATGGTCAGCGTCAGCACTGTGGTCGTCAGGTCCGGCACCCCGAGCTTTCGGGCTGTGGCATTCTGGAGTCCCATGCCGATGCCGAGGGCGATGATGAGGAGGTAACCGTATCCTTCTGCCACTGGGCTCCCTGCCAGTATCGACAGGACCACCGCGACAGTCAGGAGGAGCGCCTGGATCTCGGCGGCGGTCGAGAGCAAGCGTCCTCTGTGATCACCCATGCGCGACCCAACGAGACCTCCCACGAGCGACCCGAGGCCGAAGGACCCCAGGGCGATCAGGGATGAGGCTATCGAGAAGCCGGGTTCCCCAGCTAGGGCGAACGCGATGAACAAGACGTTGCCGGTCATGTTTGCGACGAAGACGTGGCCGAGAACCAGATAGCTGAACGCATCGATCAGACCAGTGACCAGGGTCATGGCGACCAGCAGCGGCGGCAGCGGTCCGTCCTTGGCGTCGCGCGGAGGGAACAGTGTCTCCCGGACCTCGGTGAAGAATCCGTTCATCGACCGGAGACCCCCTTGGTTGCGACCATCCTGACTGATCGCGCGGACGAGCGATCCGCGGGGGGTCTGGCGCGTGAACGAGATGGGATGCCGATCACAGCCATCGCGATCTTTCTCGCTGCTCGGGGATGTGTCGCTGCGCATCGTCTCGGCCGCCTCAGCTCGAGGTTTGGCGCTCATCTCGATCGGCTCAGAAGCAGTCAAAACCGAAGGCAGCAGGCCGCGCAAGGTCAATCCCCAAGACATCCTTTGGCAGGGACCTCCAGTGACGATCTGTCGAAGCGAGGAGAGGGGGCTTGACGGAACTGTCCGTGGCAGCCGGATATCCGCCGTAGGCGGCGACCGGAGACCACCGGGGACTCAGCGGCGGTTCTCTGGGACTGAGACCGGCGAACTCGCCTGCGCCGTAAGCTACCCTGCCTCCAACGATAGTGAGCACCGACTCGATATTCCTTATCTCTTCCTCCGGGACCGAGAAATAGTCCGTCGAGAGGACCGCCAGGTCTGCGAGCTTCCCGACCTCTATCGAACCCTTCCTGTCCTCCTCGTTCGAGAACATCGCCCCGTTCGCGGTCAGCAAACGGAGAGCCTCCATCCGGGACAGCACGTTCCTCGACGGGTACAGCTGCGTGCCCCCGACCGTCCTGCCCGTCGCCAGCCAGTACAGCGCTATCCACGGGTTGTAGCTGGCCACCCTGGTCGCGTCGGTCCCGCCCGCCACCGGGATGCCCATCTCTATCATCCTGGCCACAGGAGGCGAACGCTCTGCCGCGCCTTCCCCGTATCGCGATATGAAGTGCTCTCCCTGGAAGGCCATGCGGTCCTGGATCGCGATACCCCCGCCCAGCTTGCGGACCCTCTCCAGATTCCTGTCGGAGATTGTCTCGGCATGGTCGAAGAACCACCTCAATCCAGAGAAGGATGCCGTGTCGTTCACCTCCTCGAAGACGTCCAGGAACCTCCCGATCGATTCGTCGTAGGTCGCGTGCATCCGGAATGGCCATCTGTTCCTGACGAGTAGTCCTGTGACGTCCCTAAGGTCCTTCTCCATGTTCGCCAGCAGGTCAGGCCTCGGTTCCATGAAATTCTCATAGTCCGCCGCCGAGTAAACCAGCATCTCACCGGCTCCGTTCATCCTGTAGAAGTCATTACCTTCGCCGGGTCTGGTCATCTTGGTCCACTGCTCATAGTCCTCCAGTTCGTGCTTCGGCCTC
>JAPCJS010000004.1 GCA_027886825.1 Nitrososphaerota archaeon | reverse complement strand
TCATCCGTTCCAGACAGCCAGAGGATGGATCAGGCTGGGTCAGCTCAAGAAGGGAGACCTCGTGTGTGTGATGCCCGTAGCCGATATCGAATCCCCAGGGGACGAGAAGAAGAGGCATCGCTCGAGTGAGGTGCTCTTTGACGAAGCGCATCTGCGGAGACTTCCTTCACCCCCGAAGAACATCGGCCTGGCGATCAAGAGGCTGAAAAAGCAGGGTCTGTTGCCGCTGCGCTCCGATGATCCGAGGGTTCCTGCGATCGCCAGGATACTCGGGCACCTGTTCAGCGACGGCTCGTTCTACGCTACGACCGAACAAAGGCGAAACGGCACTTATTCTTCCTACACCTTTGATTTCTGCGTCGGGTCCAGGTCAGACGAAGACGAGATAAGGAATGATTTTGCAAAGCTCGGCCGGAAGCTCCCTGAAGGTTACGAGGTATCATACGAGATGAACGTTGAGGGGAGGCCATACGTCGCCCACACAAGGCATGTGAAACTGCGAGACGCCGGTATAGCTGCGTTGTTCCGAGCACTGGGAGCCCCGGTAGGGGACAAGGTGAAGAACGGGACAAAGATCCCATCGTGGCTGGTCGATGGTCCCCTGGACGCGCAGCGGGAATTCCTGGCAGCCTACCTGGGAGGAGATGCGACCGTTCCGAGGATCGTGGGCCGCAATCTCGTCAGTCAGTCAAGCGTAGGTTTCCACAGGGTGATCGAGAAAGAGAACTCGGGGCTGAAGTTTGCAGACCAGCTCGTGCTGCTGCTCTCTAGGTTCGGCGTCGTCACAAACGCGGTCGAACGCAAACCCGGTTACAGACGCAAGGATGGTTCCGTCACGCAGGAGATCCGCCTGCGTTTCAAACTATCCGAGGATAACATTCTGAATCTGTGCCATGTCATCGGGGTCAGATATTGTTCGCAGAAATCCCTGAGCATGAGCATGATAGGGGAGTACCTTCGAATCAAGTCCCGGATACGCCATGAGAACAGACAGAGAGCCACCAGGGCGATAGACCTCACAGAGGAGGGGCGACAGGCAAAGGCCGGTGAATTTCAGGGGTCATCCCAGAAGACGATGGTCAGCCTGGTCCAAGAGACGACCCATAAGCCAATGGTCAAAGCCAGCCAGCTACCGTCGTTTGATGGGTGGCTGAGCATCGCACAGACAGGCCTGCAGGAGCCGCTCCTGTGGGAGAGCGTCGTTTCGATAGAGGGTGAAGCCATCGAAGACGTCAGAGATCTGACCGTCGGGAGCGAAAGCCACAGCTTCTTTGCGAACGGCTTCCTTGTGCACAACTGCGACGATCACTTCCACGTCGAGTACCTCAAGGACATGCTCAAGGCGGAAAAGGTCTACGGCATCCTCTCCCTGGATTCGAACGAGGCAGGCATAGGGATCCTGTCGGGGGACAGGCTGGACATTGAGGACCTCATGACCTCAGGGATATCGGGAAAGACGAGGAAGGGAGGCCAGAGCGCCAGGAGGTACGAGAGGGGCCGGGAGATGGAGCTCACCTACTTCTTCAACAGGGTCTCCGAACACGTCACCCGGATCTTCATCACCGACCACCACGTGAACGGAGTCATCGTAGGAGGTCCGGGCCCCACCAAGGAGAACTTCCTAAAGGGAGGGTATCTCGACTATCGGCTCCAGAACAACATCATAGAGGTCATCGACATCTCATACTCGGGCAGGGAAGGCATCCGCGAGATCGTCGAGAAGGCCTCGGACAAGCTCCAGGATGTGCGGCTGATCGAGGAGAGGAAGCTCGTCCAAAAGTTCCTGGGAGAGATCAACAGGCCCAACGGGCTCGCCGTCTACGGTCTCCCCAAGATCATCGACGCCCTCAACAAATCCAACATGGACACGATCCTGATCTCTGACGACATCAACATCGTGAAGATCAAGATGACCTGCAAGAACTGCCAGACCGTGAAGGAGAAGGTCGTCGAGAACCAGAAGAAGATGCAGACCATGCAGGAGATGCTCAGCGAGCCGTGCTCAAAGTGCGGTGCCACCGATTACGAGATAGACGAATCGGACGTGGTGGACATGCTGGAGGAGAAGGCCGTCCAGATAGGCGCCAGGGTCGAGATGATATCCTCGGGGTCTGAAGAGGGAGCGATGCTAAAGTCGTTCGGCGGGGTCGCCGGTTTCCTCAGGTACAGGACATAATAGCTAGCTTGTCTCCAGGCTTATCGATCTCTTTCTTTCTGTCTTTCTCGACATGTCCTATGACCATCAGAGACAGCAGGGTGTCCGGTTGACCCTTCAACTATAAGTAGAGCTTCGTCCGGAAAGAGATCGACCGACAATGCCCATCCGAATCGGTATCATCGGAAAGACCAACGCGGGTAAGACGACCCTATTCAACTCCATGACGCTTCAGGCCGCCGAGGTCTCTAACTATCCGTTCACCACAAAGTCTCCGAACGTGGGCGTGGCCGAAGTGGTGACGCTCTGCGTCCACAAGGAGTTCGGCGTGAAGGACAATCCGAAGAACTCCAAGTGCGAGGAGGGGTGGAGGTTCATCCCGATAGAGGTCACGGACCTTCCTGGCCTGATCAAGGGGGCATACATGGGGAAGGGGCTCGGCAATCAGTTCCTTGCGGTGGCCGCCCAGTCGGACGCCCTGCTCCACGTGGTCGATGCTTCGGGCAGCGTCGACAAGGAAGGAAGGGTGACTGAGACAGGCACCGGAGACCCTATCGCAGACTTCGCCGACGTGGAGCTTGAGCTCGTGCTCTGGTACACGAAGATGTTCTCGAGCAACATGGGGAAGATAGCCAAGGCTGCGAAGCAGCCAGGAGGAGACGTGAGCACCGCTATAGCCGACGTGATGCAAGGGATCGGCGTCAGGAAGGAGCACGTGAGCTTCTCCCTCAAGGAGGCGCTCCTGGAGGGGAAGGACATAGAGGACTGGAACGAGAAGGAGACCCAGAACTTCTGCTGGATACTCCGGGACGTCTCAAAACCCACCCTCATCATAGCGAACAAGATGGACCTGCCCAACGCCGCAGAGAACTTCAAGAAGCTGCGGGAGCACTACAAAGACCTCATCGTGGTCCCGACGAGCGGGGAAGCCGAGCTCTCTCTGAGAAGGGCACAGTCGAAGGGGCTCATAAAATATGTCCCGGGCGAGGAACGGTTCGATGTCGTAAAGCCGCAGGGGCTGAACGACGCCCAGCGGACCGCGCTGGCGTACATCAAGAGGAAGGTCTTCGGGGAGTACCTGAGGACAGGGGTCCAGTTCGCGCTCAGCATAACGATATTCAAGCTGCTCAAGATGAACGCCATCTATCCGGTGGCGGACCCGGAGAAGCTGACCGACAAGAGCGGGAACGTCCTGCCTGACGTATATCTTCTCCCGACCGGTTCGACCCTCGATGACCTTGCGAGGACTGTCCACTCCGACCTGCACAAGGGTCTCCTCTACGCCGTCGACGTCAGGACCGGGATCCACCTTCCCACAGACTATGTCCTGAGAGACAGAGACGTGCTGTCGATCGTCTCGACCGCGAGGAGAGGCTAGCCAAGGGGTCCCGGCCCTATACCCCGAGATGACAAACCCGGGCCGGGACAGGAACTTTTATTAGCAAAATCCTGAATTTCTAGTCGCTTGTCACGGGAGGAACCGGTCCTTTCTCAGCTCATGGTCAAGTACCCCTTTACGCCCCTCTCGAGAAAGTTCTTCGACAGGCTCCCGATAGAGGAGAGCTTCTCCAGCTCCGAAGTGCTGAGACAGGCCGAGAGCAGGCTCCTGAGCTCCATCGGCCAGGGCAGATACGCGCCCCACGTCTCAGAGCTGATCGAGTTCTCGAGCTTCTTCGTGGCGGTGCTCGTCGCGAGCCAGGAACTCTATCTCGGGCAGAGGCTCGCCCGGAGCGAGAGCGACCTGGCGAGGAGGCTGTTCATCAGGGAGAGGCCGCTGGATAAGCAGGTCATCCTGGACGAGTGCTTCCAGATCAAGCTTACGCGCACCGGTCCAGACACGGCAGGATACGGGTACAGCATGCACGTAGAGGACTATCTGAAGGCGACCGCCCATTTTGAGCTGAAGTCGCAGTACTGGAGGCTGGTCAACCGTCCCCTGGACAGGGGGACGGTCTACCTCACGGAGAACGGCGTCAACGATCTCTTTGGTGACCTGTCCGAGAAGATGATCTACGGCGGCGTGAAGAACCTCCGGAAGGTCCCGTTCCCAAGGCAGCTGTCACAGGTGCGCGAGAGGTTGCTTCCCTTACTTCCACCGCCCAGGGTCAAGTCTACCCGCGGCTACCTTTACGTCGAGGAGCTGCTGAGCCACCCCGTGTCCGACGGGAGGCACAGGCTGACCTGGCTGGTCCTCGCGCCCTACCTCATCAACGTCAAGAACCTCGAGGAAGACCAGGCCGTGGAGAAGATCCGGAGCTTCGTGGCTGCCAAGGGAGAGACGAGCTCCATGAAACGGTTCATCGAGTACAACGTCAAGAGGGCCAAGAGAAACGGTCTGATGCCTCCTACACTGGGCAAGCTGAAGGCAGAGCATCCGGACATTTACGCCCTCTTACCGAAGGAGATAACTCAGAGATACAGACCCGCCGGCAACTGACCGACTGAGAAAAAACGATATGAACCCTGGTTCAAGGTGCGCTGAAGAGCATGGAAAATAGGAGCGCCGTCTGCTGCATCTCCGGTGGCGTGGACTCTGTCACCATGGCGTATTACGTCAAGAAGGTCCTCAAGCCCGAAAGGCAGATGCACATCTTCTGCGACTATCGCCAGAGGACCTACGAGTACGAGAAGTTCTGCATAGAGAAGATCTCTGAGACGCTGGACGTACCGCTGAAGCTGATCGACCTCAGGTGGCTTGGAGAGATCAGTACCTCCCTCCTGACGCACGCCGAGAAGGAGATACCCGAGACGCAGGAGAAGGACCTCTGGAACCCCGAGAAGGCGCGGGAGAGGATACTCAAGTGGTGGGACCCCTGCAGGAACTCCATCCTCCTGCTGGTGGGCCTCGCGCATGCGGAGTCGCTCTACATCTCGAAGCAGGAAAGGTTCGACGTCTACATCGGGATAAGGAGGGAGACTCCTGTGGCGATGAAGGACAACACCCCCGAGTTCCTCGAGGAGATGAACCGGCTCGCGGAGCAGGCCACGCACCACGGAGGCTACAAGATATCCGCACCCCTGATCGACTATGACAAGGACAAGGTCGTGAAGCTGGGCGAGGAGCTTGGTGTCCCGTGGAAGTACACATACAGCTGTTATGCCGGCTATGGATTCAGGACGGTAGACGGAGAGAAGCTACCGGTCCACTGCGGGACCTGCTCCAACTGCAAGAGAAGGAAGCTGGCTTTCCTGGAGGGCGGCGTCAAAGATACGTCTGTCTACGCTAAACCCTGAGAGGGCCTGCCTGCAGCTATCAATCAGTCCCTGTCTTCTTTAGAGTCCTTCGCGAGCCTGAAACTCCCTCCCAGGATGGAGCGCTGGCTCACCATCCCCATGGCCTTTCCATCTTCGGTAACCAGCAGGCGCCTTATGTGGTGCTTCGCCATCAGTTTCAGTGCATCCCTTATCGGCGTGTCTGACCTGGTCGAGAAGACCGTAGTGGACATGACGTCCCTCAGGGGGACGCTCGATGCCGGCAGGTCCTCTGCCGCGATCTTGTAGAGGATGTCATGCTCCGTGACGATCCCGACATGCTGGCCAGCGACTGTGACCAGCACGCTCCCGGCGTCGTTCTGTCTCATGAGTCTGGCAGCGTCCAGCACGGAGCTGCCGGCGTCCAGCTTGAGGAGGGTGCTCCTCACAAAGTCCTTCACGGTAAGCGGTCTCTCTTCGACGCTCTCGATCCAGAAGGTGACCGAGTAATGGCAGTTTGGGCACTCTTCCGGAGGGTTGTCGCCCTCACTGACGTAAGAGCACCTGTAACACTCCCACTTTCCCAATAGCTTTCTTCCGGGAGAGAGATTCGTCTTTCTATATATGTTACTCCCGGATATCTGGGCCCATCCAGACGGCCCCTCTACTCAACCGCTAAATACCCCCTTCTTGGGATTTTGAAGACTTTGGAAACCCCCGCCCCAGCAGTTCCCAAGCTTGAGGCTACAAGCTGGAACCCTGGTCTCGAGGAGGCGACGAGGGTACTCTGGGAATCGGAGGATAGTTTTGTGTTCAAGCCGAGCAAAGGGAAGAAGAAGGGCAACTTTGTGATAGACACCCCTCCTCCATACCCGTCCGGGAAGCCCTGGCACCCGGGTGCGCTCACTCAATATTCGCAGATAGACATGATAGCGCGTTCGGCCCGCATGAGGAACTACAACGTCCTCTACCCTGTCGGCATAGACAGGAACGGACTGCCAGTGGAGATCGCGACCGAGCGGAAGTACAGGATCCAGCTCAGGAAGACGCCACGCGATGAGTTCATAGCGCTCTGCAGGCACGCCCTCGACGATATCGAGGCCTACATGATCGAGCTACTGAAGAGGCTCGGGATCTCCGGCGATTTCAAGAACAAGTACAGGACCGATTCCGAGGACTACAGGAAGATGACCCAGTGGTCGTTCATCGAGCTGTGGAACAAGGGACTAGTTCACATAGCGAACAGGCCGAACAACTACTGCACGGACTGCGGGACCACGATCGCAGACGCAGAGATCGAGTATGAGGAGCTTCCGACCTATCTCGTAACGAACAGGTTCAGGGTGAAGGGGGGCGACGAGGAGATCCTGGTGGCCACCACGAGACCGGAGCTGCTTGAGGCCTGTCAGCTCATCGTGGTACACCCAGACGACGACAGGTACAAGAGACTGATCGGCCAAACGGCGATAACGCCCATATTCGGTAACGAGGTCCCGATAAAGGCCCACAAGAGCGTCGATATGGCGTTCGGTACGGGTGCCGTGATGATATGCAGCTACGGCGACTACCACGATGTCCAGCTCATCAGGGAGTTCAGCCTGAAGGAGATCGTCGCCATAGACATCGACGGCAAGATGACCTCGGCAGCCGGGAAGTACGTCGGCATGTCGATCAAGGATGCCAGGTCGCAGATCATCCAGGACCTGCAGGAGAGCAAGGTCGCCACGAAGGTCGAGCAGATACAGCACAGGACACCTCTGTGTGAAAGGAGCCACACGCCCATCGAGATCATACCGATGCAGGAGTTCTATCTCAAACAGCTCGCTTTCCTTCCCAAGCTCAGGAAGCTTGCAAAGGAGATGGAGTTCTACCCTGACCAGCACCGGCAGATACTCCTGAACTGGATCAACTCTCTGACCACAGACTACCCCATCTCGAGGAGGAGGTACTATGCGACCGAGATCCCGATATGGTACTGCAGCAAGTGCAACGAACCGCACCTGCCAAAGCCCGGAAAGTACTACAGGCCATGGAAGGACGCTGCTCCTTTCAAGAAATGCACGAAATGCGGGAACACGAAGTTCGTCGGCGAGACGAAGACCTTCGATACCTGGATGGACTCTAGCATCTCGGCGCTCTTCATCACAAAGTGGATGAGGAACAAGCGCTTCCACAGTGCGACCTATCCGACCACTATCAGGACACAGGGCAAGGACATCGTAAGGACCTGGCTCTACTACTCGCTCCTCAAGTGTTATCTTCTCACAGGGGAAGCGCCATTCAAGAGCGCCTGGGTGGGTGGGCTGGGCCAGGATGCAAAGGGACGTGCCATGAGGAAGAGCCTGGGTAATTTCGTGGACCCGGAGCCGCTGCTGCAGAGGTACGGCAGTGACACGTTCCGGTTCTGGGGCGCGGCTGAGGCCAATCAGGGCTACGACTTTCGTCTGAGCGAGGACAGAGTGGCCGGCGCAGGTAAGTTCCTGACCAAACTCTGGAACACGGCGCGCTACATAGGCTCGTTCCCCGAACCCGTCTCTGCTCCTGCCCTCACGGATTCAGACAACTGGATCCTCGCCGAGCTTGACAAGCTGATAGAAGAGTGTAACAAGGGATACGGGGAGTTCAACATGTTCGTCCCTGCTACGAAGATCAGGGAGTTCCTGTGGAACGTGTTCACGGCCCACTACCTGGAGATGACAAAGGGAAGAGCCTACGGCGACTCTGGAAGCCAGAAGGACCGTGAAGCCGCATGCTATACGCTCCACAGGGTCATGAGGAGCCTCCTGCTGCTCCTGGCGCCCATAATCCCGCACATAACAGACCACATTTGGAGGAGGCTGTACGGCACCGGTTCGATCCATATGGAGCTCTTCCCGAAGGCCGGGGGTCATCACCTCCCCGACGGGGTCACCCAGGCACTCATCGAGTTCAACGTCCAGGTCTGGAAGTCAAAAAGGGACAAGGGGGTCGCGCTCAAGGAGCCCATCCAGGTGGAGGTCCCGAAGAACCTTCAGCCATATCTCCCCGACCTCACAAGGATGCACCACATCACCGGCAGCTGATGGCGGGTCACTGGAACTTCTTGGATAGCGCCTCATAGTCCGCCTGAGAGATTCTCATATCGATCGATCTGGCGTTCTCCTCTATGTGCGGTATCCTGCCTGCCTTTGGTATGGCGACCACGGGGTCCTGGTAGGTCACCCAGTTCAGCATGAGCTGCGCAGGCGTCATCTCATACCTGGCGAGCATGTCCTTCGGTATCCTGCTGATGGGTATCTTGCCCGTGTCGAGCGGGCTGTACGCTATCACGGTGATCTTCTCCTTCCTGCAGAAGGGGAGGACATCGGCCTCGATGGACCGCGAGGTGATGCTGTATCTCATCTGATTCGAGACCACCTCGCTCCTGGGCAGTGACTCCTGTGCCTGCATGGTCTGCTCGACCGAGAAGTTGCTCACGCCGATGTATCTCGTCTTCCCTGTCGCAACCAGCTCTTCCATCGCCCTCATGGTCTCCTGGATGCGGATGCGCGGGCTGGGCCAGTGCAGCTGATAGAGGTCGACGAACTTTACCCCGAGCCTCTGTATGCTGGTCTCGCACGACCTTATGACGTCATCGTAAGCGAAGTTCTCGGGAGCGACCTTGGTGGCCAAAAAGACGTCGTCCCTGTACTCCTTTATCGCGTCGCCGACCAGGCTCTCGGACTTGCCATGCCCATAGACCTCTGCCGTGTCGATGAAGTTCATACCGAGCTCGATTCCCCTCTGAAGAGCCTTGATCTCCTCCCTCCTTTGCTCGCCGGTCGAGTTTCCCATGGCCCAAGTACCCATCCCGACGACAGGGATCTTCTCTCCGGTCTTGCCGATCTCCCTGAGTTCCATCGCGCGGCGGGACGAAATCGCTCTTGTTTTAGTCTATCTGATGTACGACAATTAACACGTGTGACCTCGGCAAAGGTTAAAAGAAAAAGGAACGCCTGACGGCGGGAAGAATGCCTATCTTGGAGAGCCCGACGGATGAGGCTAAGAGAATTATTGAAGTCGCACAGCAAAAACAGATAATTCTGAGGCTTTTCGGTGGCGTCTCCTTCTATTTTCGCTGTCCGTCAGCGAAGCACAGAAGCCTCCAGAGAAACTATGTCGATGTAGACTTCATGGGACATGCAAAGCAGTCCAAAGAGATCAAACAGCTCTTCGAGGAGCTCGGCTACGTGCCGAGGGACAGGTTCAACGCGATGCAGGGGTACAGGAGGCTGATCTTCAACGATATCGAGCACCAGCGGCGCGTCGACATATTCCTGGACGTGTTCGAGATGTGCCACAAGTTCAACTTCAAGGACAGACTCGAGATCGACCAGTACACAATCTCTCTTGCCGACATGCTGGCGACCAAGCTTCAGATCGTCGAGATAAACCAGAAGGACCTCAAGGATGTCGTCAGCATGTTCATCGATCACGACATAGGTACCAGCGACGCCCCCGAGGTGATCAACGGGACATACCTGGCGAAGCTCTGCTCCGATGACTGGGGCATCTACAAGACCTTCACGATGAACCTCGACCGCGTCCTGAGCATGGTGAACGATTTTGGACTGGAAGATAGCGAGAAGAGGCTCGTGAGCGACAGGGTGACAAAGCTGAAGAAGATGATCGAGGACGCCCCAAAGAGCTTCAGGTGGAAGATGAGGGCGAGGGTCGGGGAGAAGGTGCAGTGGTACGAGCTCCCTGAAGCCGACAAGGAAGTGGTCGACTCGCGCATCGGCTCAGGGACGGAGCAGCAGCCCGCCCCGTGAGGTTTTAAACCGCCCCGTTGGAGTGAGTGAGTGCTGGTCATTGGTAAAGACAAGGCTCTTCTTCGTCACCGACGTTCACGGCTCGGATAGATGCTTCCGCAAGTTCATCAACGCAGGGAAGTTCTACAACGCCAGCGTGCTGATACTCGGAGGGGACATCACGGGGAAGATGATCGTCCCCATCGTTAAGCAGCAGGACGGGACCTTCAGGTGCGAGTTCGGAGGAACGCAGTACAATCTCAAGTCACAGGAACAGGTGAATGAGACGGTCAAGAACATCAAGGACTCTGGTTTCTATCCCTACATTGCAGAGCCTAAGGACGTCGAGGAGCTCTCAGCGAAGCCCGAGCTCGTCCACGAGCTTTTCAAGAAGCTGATGGTGGAGAGCATCGACGGGTGGATGAAGCTCGCTGAGGAGCGGCTGAAGGGCACGGGCATTAAGTGCTACGTCTCTCCAGGTAACGACGACTACTTTGAGATCGACAAGGCGCTCGACTCGGCGACCTATGTGATCAATCCCGAGGAGAAGACGATCTACATAGACGAGGAGCACGAGATGATCACGCTCGGATATGCGAACCACACCCCCTGGAACAGCCCGAGGGAGGTCGACGAGGACGTGCTCCAGCAGAAGATCGACAAGATGATCAGCCAGGTCAAGAACATGAAGATGACTCTGTTCAACCTGCACGTCCCTCCGATAAACACGGTGATTGACCAGGCGCCGAAACTCGACGCGAACCTGAAACCGGTAATCTCGGGAGGCAGCATCGTGATGACCTCCGCCGGGAGCACGGCCGTAAGGGCCAGCATCGAGAAGCATCAGCCTCTCGCAGGAATACACGGGCACATTCACGAGTCGAGGGGGATGGTGAAGATCGGACAGACCATGTGCTTCAACCCCGGCAGCGAGTACAACTCTGGCATCCTGAAGGGGCTGCTCTGCGACGTCGACAAGGACAAGGTCAAGTCATACATGCTGACCTCCGGGTAAGAGAGAAAGGAAGAGCCTCGGGCGGGATTTGATCCCACGACCTACTGCTTACAAGGCAGTTGCTCTACCAGGCTGAGCTACCGAGGCATGCTGCCAGACTGCTCTTGATTGTCTTTATCTTCTTTCTCCCTTCTTCATTCATTCATTCGCTGGCCATCAGGTCAGATGCGAGCAGCCTAAGGAACACCCCGAACTCTTCGTCGTGCATCTCGACCTGATCGAAGCTCTGTGCTTCTTTGGCCATCTCATAGGCCAGCAGGTGATAGCAGGTCAGGTCTCTTCCCCCCAGGACCCTGAAAAAGAAGTGCCGGCAGGAACAGAACGGCTTCTCGGGGTCTATGAACTCGTCGCCGCTCCGACCGACAACCGTGAACAAGACCCTGCCGCTCGGACTGAAGACGTGCTTCTTCACACATCCGTCAAGGACGGCGTCGGCAGCCTTCTTGAGATGACCGGGGTGGTCTGAGGCAGCAGCGAACCGGGAGATGAGCTCTTCCCTGCTGAGTTCGGGGACCGTCACGCCCTCATCATCACCCCAGGAACTCGGCAAGCGAGCTCTGCTCCTTCGACTCTTCAAAGTCAGCCACCTTGATTCCGACCCGTCTCAGCTCGCCCAGCTCACTGACGAGGGAGGTCAGCAGCTCTGACGCAGCCCGGTTCAGCGTCGAGGATTCGCGAGTGGGCGTCTCCAGAGTCTTGCTGCGGGTCCTGGTGGACAGGTCACTGAGTATGCCGATGACCGAGATCGACCTGAAGAACAGACCCTTCTCGACCACTCTCCTCTGAACGTCCTCCACGGCAGGGATGAGCTGCGGCAGTATCTCGTCTGCGCTTCGCGAGTCCCTCTTGAGGGTGATTATCCTGCTTATCTGAGTCGCCTGGCCTCTCTCCTCCACGGGCTCCCCGTCCTCACCACTCGCGGAGTTGTGAAGGTAGACCGCCAGCTTCTGTCCGAAGAGGTCGTCGAGCTGGGATATGTCCTTTCTTGCCAGGTCTCCAATGGTTACGACGCCTATCTCCTGTAACGCCTTAGCCGTCTTGGCGCCTATTCCATAGAGCCTGTCCACGGGCATCGGCTCCATGAACCCGGTAAGCTCCGAGGGCCGTATGACCGTCAGTCCATCAGGTTTCTTGAAATCAGAGGCTAACTTCGCCGCTATCTTGTTGGGCGCGACCCCGACGGAGCAGGTCAGCCCCTCGTGTCGCAGTATCTGCAGCTTTATGCTGGAAGCAATCTCCGCACCGACCTCGAAGCTGCCGCCTGACCTCTTTGTGATGTCGAAGAACGCCTCGTCTATCCCTGTCTGTTCCATTACGTCCACGTTCTCCTTCAGGATGGCCATCACCCGCTCGGAATAGCGTTCGTACTTTTCCCGGTCCATGCGGATGAAGACGGCCTCCTTGCCTTCCAGTCGTTTCTTTGCGAACGCTATAGGGATACCCGATCGGACACCCAGCTCCCTCGCCCTGTAGTTGGCGGTGCTGACGACTCCGCTGTCTTCCGTGCGACCGGAATAGACGCAGACCAGGACAGGCAGGTTTCTCAGGGAGGCGTTTTCAAGCTCCTCGACCTGAGCGTAGAAGTAGTCCAGGTCGAGATGGCCCACCAATCGGGTCAAACTTTGAGGACCGACTCTCAGTTCGATTTAAGGGTATTAAATTGATGGGGTCGGCCGGATTTGAACCGGCGCTCTCAAGCGTTCTCTAGACAAATTGTCTCCAATCTGTCTCTTCCCGAGGCTTGAAGCCTTGACCAGACTAGCCGACGACCCCAGCCGTTTGGCGGCGCCCTCTCCCCGACGGTCATATCTCAACCTTTGGTTGAAGACCCGTCCCCTCATGCGTCTGCGCAGGCGTTATAAGCAGGAAGCTTCCACGGTGGGCCTATGCAGGAAGCTACGAAAATTGTAATCGTCGGCCAATCCAAACCACTCCTCAACTACGTCACCGCATGCATAACGATGTTCAACGGTGGGGCAGAACACGTGGTCCTTCGCTCGAGGGGAGAGGCGATAAACATGGCCGTCGACGTCGCACAGCTTCTCAGGAAGAGGTTCTTCAGCCAGGTGCAGATCTCGAAGATCCAGATCGACGGCGAGAACGTAATCTCAAGAGACGGGAGACAACTCAGTCTTCCAGTCCTGGAGATCGAGCTATCGATGCCGAAGGCGCAGACCAATACGACTACCACCACCGCCTGACCCAACGACTCTGATCGAACGAGCTGAATCGGCGCTTGTGGGTTCCAGACAATGGAACGCGCGTGACCATCGGACGATGGTCTTCTTATAGCAAGGCCACCTCTGACCGGATGAACGATGTATCCTAGCGGCAGGGCAGTTAATGATGTATGACTTTGATTCCTTGCTGGATGAGGTCCTGAGGAACAGGCCTGAGCTCACACGGGATCAGATAATGGGACAGATACAGGAGAAGAAGCGGGACATCGGAGCAGGGTTTCTGACCGATCAGGGCGCCCTCTTCCTCATAGCAGGTGAGCTTGGCGTGCAGTTGAGTCACATGACCTCTACTGACCTGACGCTGAAGGACATCTACGTGGGGGCCAATGACATCACGATCGTCGCCAGGATCCTGGCCATCTACCCTGTCAGCGAGTTCAAGAAGAAGGACGGCAATGTAGGGAGATACAGGAGGCTGAGCCTCTTCGACAAGAGCAACGTCTCGAGGCTTACGATCTGGGATGACAACGAAGACGCCGTCAAGCTCGAAGGAATGTCGGTAGACATGCCGGTCAGGATATCCAACGGCTACGTCAGACCCGGGCTGGATGGAAAACCGAGCCTGAACCTTGGGAAGAGGGGCAAGATCGAGGTCCTGACCGACGAGAGCCTGATATCGCGGCTGATGCCTCTATCGCAGCTGACTAGAAAGGTCGGTGAGGTCGAGGAGGAACAGAACATACCTGCAGTGCAGGGTACGGCATCTTCGGCGAGCAGGTCCTCGAATTTTACGAGGAGCGATGGCTCTCCGGGCTCGATGGCACAGTTTGAACTGACCGGGGAAGCGGGTAAGGATAAGATCCGAGTGGTGATCTGGAACCCTGTCGCCATCGAAGTAAAGGCAGGTCAGACGGTCATGGTCACCAACCTGAGGGTGAAGAAGAGCATCAACGGCGACCGAGAGCTTCACGGAGACAGCGGCAGTGTGGTCCAAGCAGTCGGATCTGCGGTGGTGGCGGCCGTCAGGTCGAACCCGATGTTCGTGAAGGTGAACCGTGTGAGGGACCTGAGCGGGCGTGTCAGTCTCGAGGTGATGGCGCTCTCGAAGGCGAGTACCCATGACGTGCCGATGCGGGACGGCCCAAGTCTGAAGAAGGCCGAGCTCATAATCGGGGACGATACCGGCGAGATCACGGTCGTGGGTTGGAGGGAAATGGCCGACAGACTGGTCGAGATCGAGGTGGGTCAGAAGGTCCGAGTAATCGACGTCGCCCGGCAGGTCTCCAAGATGGGTATGGTAACGTTAGAGCTGGAGAAAGAGTCGATTATCGAGAAGGTCTCTGATTGATTTGATGTACTGATGGATTAGCTCTGGTTCTTCGGCCTTCTCAGCACTTCATACTCATAGACGAAGATTATGACCAGTATCACGACGAAAAGGGTGATCATGGTACCGCTGAGGAAGTTGTAGTAGCCGGTCGTGTCAAGGATCGGTATCATCGTTGAGTTGCCGGTCGAGATTTGGTATGGTATAAGTTTTCTGAGTGCCGGGGGCGGGATTCTCGTGTTTCCGTAATTCGAGCCCGCGACCTCCGGATTTCGCATCCGAGCTTGGGATTATGAGTTTCGCCCACCTAAGGCGTGCCCGGCGCAATGAGCCAAGCTATGCTACCCCGGCACGCATGCAAACGAAATGTGAGGTAATTTAAATTACACTGCTCGCGTATATGTCTCCGCTCTTTAGACCCCCATACTTACCTGCATGAAGCTGTAAACATGTGGGACGATGACAGGGGGGGTCCCCGGGTGTAGATTGTGCATCATCTTTGTCGTGCCGACGTTACCAAACACTAAAAAATCGCACCAATTGGTGCCCTGTCCACCTACGCCTCGGTAGCTCAGCCTGGTAGAGCACTGCCTTGGTAAAGAAATCCAGAAAGGCAGGGGTCCCGGGATCAAATCCCGGCCGAGGCTCCTATCATCCCTCGTCGCGTGCGCTCCACTGAACCCTTTTACGTGTGCGTCATGCCTCTCCCCCGTCGATGAAGAAGAAAGAGATCGCATTTCTTGACAAGCGGGACCTCGCCAGGCTGGCGACGGTGTCGAAGGAGCTCATGCCACACGTGATACCTGTGGTGTATGCGATGGATGAGGAGAAGGTCATAGTGGCCGTGGATTATGGGACAAAGAAACTGGAGAACCTGAAGGCGAACCCAAAGGTCTCTCTTGTGGTCGACGAGTCCGAACCAAACAGAGCGGTCTTCATCCAGGGCACGGCTGCAATCCTTGAGAGAGGTCCAGAGTATCTTCGTCTCCTCGACATCCTGTTCAAGAAGTTCGAGGTCTACAGGAAGAACCCATGGAAAGAGGGGGAATCCCCGATCCTGAGCATAACCCCGCTGAAGGTCGTCAGCTGGGGGCTCTGATCTGACGGACTGGGGTCAAAGGACTAGAACCAGATTACTTTAAAACCAGTTTTATGGCCGAGGCGCCATCTGCGGGGGTCGCCCAGCCTGGTCAACGGCGCGAGGCTCAGGACCTCGTCCCTTAGGGGTTCGTGGGTTCGAATCCCACCCCCCGCACCAGTTCATCAATCAATCAATCAACCAGCCTTCTCGGAACTCCTTATGAGTCGTCGAGCCCAGGCCTTGCTCTGTTTGAAGCCGATCGCCGATGTTGCGAAGGATCTGGGTCTGGACGCTCGATACCTGATCCCGTACGGCGAGTCCATCGCCAAGGTGAGGGCGGAGGCATTCCAGCCCTGGCCACCCCAGAAAGGCAGGCTCGTCCTAGTCACGGGGATGACGCCGACTCCGCGTGGGGAAGGAAAGACCGTGACCTCGGTAGGTATGGCGATGGCTCTGAGCAGGCTCGGGCATCGAGCGGTCGCCTGCATAAGGCAGCCGTCTCTCGGACCTGTCTTCGGGGTGAAGGGTGGAGGGGCTGGCGGAGGGGCGGCTACCATAGAGCCTATGCAGCAGATCAACATGCGGTTCACCGGAGACATCGATGCGATGAGCGCTGCACACAATCTGCTGGCAGCCATGATCGACAATCACATATTCCAAGGAAACGAGCTACAGATCGACCCCGCTTCGGTGACCTGGCCCCGCGCCCTCGATATGAACGATAGAGCCCTCAGAGAGATCACGGTGGGCCTGGGAGCCAAGAACGGCGTGCCGCGGCAGAGCCACTTTGTGATAACGGCAGCATCGGAGATCATGGCCATAGTCTGTCTCAGCAGAGACTACGCGGACCTTAAGAGGAGACTCGGGCGCATCATAGTCGGCTACGACGCGAAGAACGAGCCGGTCAGGGCATCTGATCTAAAGTGCGTTGGAGCCATGGGGGCGCTGCTGAAGGAGGCCATGTTGCCCAATCTCGTCCAGACAGGCGAGGGGACCCCCGCCCTCGTCCATGGAGGGCCCTTTGGGAACATAGCGCATGGGACGTGCAGCCTTGCGTCGATGAGGCTCGGCCTGTCGCTTGCGGATTACCTGATCGTCGAGGCAGGTTTTGCGAGCGACCTTGGAGCAGAGAAGTTCGTAGACATCGTGACCAGAGCGGGCGACCTCCGCGTGGACGTGGCGGTACTCGTCGTCACGGTCAAGGCGTTGAGGTACCATGGAGGAGCGGCACACTGGGAGGCCCCTGATGCGGGCGCGGTGAGGCTCGGCCTTGAGAACGTGAAGAAGCATCTGGAGAACGTGAGGCTCTATGGACTCACACCCGTCGTCGCTGTAAACAGGTTCCCCGAAGACTCGGATGAAGAGCTCCGGATAGTGGCGGAGGCGTGTACCTCTGAAGGAGTCCCATCTGCGGTATCGACCGTCTATACCGATGGCGGAAGCGGGTCCGAGGAGCTCGCCCGTCTGGTGGTAGAGGCGTGCAGGAGAGGCTCTTCCTGTAAGCCTGTGTATGGACTGGACCTGAGCGTTGAAGCAAAGATCGAGCAGCTCGTGAAGAAGGTGTACGGAGGACGCGGCGTCGAGTACACGGATGGGGCCAGAGAGGATCTTGTGCGCATCTCCAGACTTGGACTCTCTGACAACCCGATCTGTGTGGCGAAAACTGCGTTTTCATTCTCCGACGAGCCGAGCAGGAAGGGTCGGCCACGCGATTTCATCGTGACGGTAAGGAAGATCGAGCCTGCTGCGGGGGCCGGTTTCAACATCGTGCACATGGGCCAGATCGTGACGATGCCCGGGCTCCCTAAGCATCCCGCCGCCGAGAACATCGATATCTCCGATGATGGAGCCATCACCGGAGTGTTCTAGTTTAGTTTTTAGCGGTTCAACTGACTTCCGGAAGAACGGTGACACCAAGCGGGGTGATCGTGTATCTGCCGGGCTCCCCGAAGGGCTCCACCGTGTACTCGATCAGGCCCAACGCGAGCAGCTCTGTCAACTTCCAGTGAATGACCCACTGCGACGAGGCCCCAAGGGCCGAGTCTAACTCTGCGTTCGAGAGTCCCTTCCCCTGGTTCTTGGCCAGGGCGCCCAAGATCTGATCCAGGTGAGATTTTTTGATCGAGTGGAGGACCGTTCGTCTGTGCGTGGGGTCGGACCAGACCCAGGGACCTTTCACGGCCTTCTTCACAAGGACGTCTTGATAAGATTTGTAGACGATTGAAAGGGTTTAACGATTGTATCAATTGTTTTTTGTCTGACTGGTGAAATCGGTCCTCAACGAGGTGACGCTTGGTCGTCAATGGCAGTAGTTACCCAATACGCGGACCACAAGACACAGCTCGAAGGACGCATCGAAGTGCTGGAAATGGAGCAGGCATCACTCATCGCCGACATCTCAGCCCTGAAGGAGAAGTTAACAACGTTGGAGTTGGAGAGGCACGCTTCTTCACTCGCCAGCGATGTCGAGGCACTCCGCACTGAGAAGACGGTACTGGAAGAGAAGATCGCATCTTACTCCATCGAGTCAGCAGCTTCGACTGAAGGCTATCAGGTTTAACGGAACTTCGATACCTTCTCTTCGAGCTCTCCCTTCTCTTTTCTGAGATAGGAGACCTGCCCCTCCAGGGCGTTCAGCTTCACCTCTAGCTGCTTCACCAGGGACTCTGTCTCTTTGCGCCTCAGGGTCTCCTGCAGCTCCTCTTGTTCCTTCACCAGCCTGTCGACCTTATGCTCCAGCTCTTCGTTGGTTGATTTCAGGTCCTTCAGGTCACGCTGTATCTTCCTGAGCTGATCCTCCGCCACGACCAGGTACTTCTGGCGGCTGACTATGATCGGAAACTTCGTGTTGCATTTTGAGCATTGATACATCCCGACCTTCCGCTGTGTCAATCCTCGTTCGCCCTCCTTCGGCTCTACTATGACCGTGAAGACCTTGGTTGGTGTGTCGGCGGTGGTTCCGCAGGTGGGGCATGCTGGCAAGTTCTGGCGTCAGTACGCCCAGCTTATGGTTAAATCTTGCTACTCGCGAATCGATTCGAGCTCTGATACGGCCGACCAGAGCGTCACCCTCGCGAAGGAGGGCATGTTGGGGTCCTGGGCGACCTCATCGAGCATGCTGATCGCATTTGCAGCCCTCACAGCTACGCTCAGCTTAGAATCTTGAAGGATGATTATGGAGTCCTTGACGATCTTCCGGATATTTCTCGGAGTGATGTTCGAGTCTGCTATTTGTTGAAGGCTTTCGCTCGCCTAGGTTAGCTTACCATCGTTCTCTTGTTGTTTCTTGATTTTGCTGCTCAAATTATGGCACCTTTGAAAAGGAGTTTCCTCAGCCTCCCTTCGGGAGCATATTTGGCTTTCCCTTGGCAGGAATCCCCGTCTGAGAGCGCGTCCTGTCAGAATGATTAATAGGCTGGGCGTCGCAAATTGACCCAATGAGCCAATCGCGTGAGAAGATGCAGCTTACGGTAGAGCTGATGAGACGCGGCGCCGTGATGATGAAGGAACCGTGCCCTCTTGACAACGGAGTCCAGATGAGGTACAAGGGGAAGGTCTACTGCACAACGCATGACGATCTGGAGGCAGCTCTTTCGGCCAAGGAGATAACCTTCGGCGATGTCGCTGCGAGCATGAGGGACCAGCTGCTGACAAAGCTGAAGGAGAACACGGCTCTGCTCGAGAACGAAAAGGACCCACAGAAACAGGATCAGATCGTTTCGGTGATGGCGAAGTATGTCGACCTACTAAGTAAGCTCGAATCATCACAAAGAACTTAAGTTTACAGCGCATCCACGGGTAAATAATATGGTCCTCAGGATCGGTCAGCGGGTCCCGGACTTTACCCTCCCTGATCATATGAAGCAGGAGCGGAAACTCTCTGAGTTCATTCAGAAGGGGAACGTGGTGATAGCGTTCTTTCCTTTCGCTTTCTCTGGGACCTGTGACAGGGAGATGTGCACGTTCAGGGACAGCATGACAAAGCTGAACTCGGTGCGGGCCAGCGTGGTCGGTATAAGCGTCGACAGCCTCTTCACGCTCAAAGTCTTTGCACAGACCTACAGCCTAGAGTACACGCTTCTCAGTGATTTCAACAAGAAGGTCAGCAAGGCCTTCGACGTCTTACAGAGCCCCTGGGTGGCTTTTGGTTACATTGGGGTAGCCAAGCGCTCGGTCTTCGTTCTCGACAGCAAGGGAATACTGAGATACCGGTGGATCACAGACGTACCCAGCGAGGAGCCTCCCTACGATGAAATCATAGAGTCCTTGAGGAAACTCAACTAACGAAGTGGGCGGTTGAGTGTTGTTTTTATAGCACCTGATGTCAAGGAGACATGAAAATGTCCCAGGAAGTCAAGGAAATTAAGCCGGTCGTGGAGATAACACCGCAGGCTGCAGTAGAGCTCAAGATCTATCTTGAGAAGCAGGGCAAGGTCCAGGGTGGTTTGCGCGTCTTTGTCTCTGCGGGTGGTTGTTCAGGACTTTCTTACGGGATGGTCCCCGAAGATAAGAGCACGGAAGATGACTATGTAATTACCCAGCATGGCGCGAAGCTAATCGTTGACAAGTCCAGCATGCCTTTCATCGCCGGTTCGTTGATCGACTTCCAGTCAGACAAGCTGATGGGCGGCGGGTTTGTAGTGAAGAATCCAAACGCCATCTCCACATGTGGATGTGGGGAATCCTTCAAGACGGCCTAAGGCTTCCAGATCTATCGCTCACGGTACGTATCGAGGAGTCGCCCGTTCAGCGACACCCGCCCAAGCGATCGCAGAAGGCGCCAGAGCCGCGCTCCATGCAGAGGAGTTTCAGTGCGTCGACCACATCTCGAACTTTCTCGAGAAAGGGAGGGAAGGGGAGAAGCTCTGTCGATCTCATGATTTCGTCCCTGAATATTGCTCGAGCGCACGTTATGCTCGAAGAGTAGGCCTTTGGCCACGGATGAGAGGCGCCGGGAGTGGGACTTTCACCCATGGGAGAACCCGCCTGAGTTTCCTTCCATGGGATTTGAACCCACATGCCCCGAAGGGCACGGGCTGACTTGCCAGTTGATCTCGAGTTGCGGATCCGCCTTGTGAGCGAATTGCCCGCGCGTTGGCCAGACTCCGCCATCCCGGCAAAGCGACCAGCCATTCATGCCCTCTTTATTCTTTGCAAACAGTGGAATCAGGCGGTTAGGACGACCAATTGATCGAAGGTTTCCGGCAGAAGCATGTTGACGGGTTCATCTTTTTTGGTGAATTTTTGTGAGCGGCGGCGCTGGCTAGGGACGTCCTCTCGATCTTGCTCATAGGACCTCAAAATGCAACATACATGCATGTATGCCTATCTTCTTCGGTCGTCTCGCAACGGCTCATGATCATACTTTCACGAACTTCGGACGCCAGCTCCTGGTATTGTCAGCGAGCTCCGAGTATTCAAAGTCGGCGTAGATCAGAGGGAACTTCTCCTTCATGACCCGTGCGACCTTGTCGAAGACGTATCTTATCTCGACCTCGGCCGCTTCTGCCGTGCGCATCGTGATTACGTGCCTGATGGTTCGATGGTTAGCGGTCCAGATGATCGACGTGGCCATCCCATCAGGCGCGATTCGCCTAAGGGCAGACGTTATGCGCTTCTTTACGTCGAAGTTCATGTTCTCCCAATCGAACTCCCCTTCGAGATCTCTGTAGCTCTCTTCGATGTTCTCGATTATGGTCTTGATCTTGGCTTTCTTGTCACCGAGCTCTGGCGGGAGCCAGAAGCCCAGCTGCGAGGGACGCACGTACCTGAGAGACTCCTGGCTGATGGCCACGCCTACCCTGTGCCGGACGAGCTCGTGGGTGAAGACCCGGCTGACGTTGACGAAGGCGAAGGTGCAGCTGGCGTGCTCGAAGATCGAGCCGTCGCCCTTGGAGAGCGTGTTCTGTATGTACTCCTCGGAACTCTGGCGGATCTTGGTGACGTTAGGGTTCAATCCCACCCCGAAACTCTTGTAGCAGAGCCGTCCCGCGACCTCCGTGAGAAGCTCGCCCTCCGATTTTGATGCTTTTTGCGTCTTTGAGAACCACTCTGACGCCGTAGACCCTCCGATCGCGGCCAGCATCTCTTTGAGCTGGGCCAGGTCTATCTTTGTCTCGCCTATGAGATAGACCTGTGGTTCGACGAACTTCATTCGCTGCCGGCTTTGATAGGTTGTGTTAATTAATCTGTACTCCTCTTTTCGATGACTCAGGGCCTTATCTAAGGTTCACATTAAATATGGGAATGTGTATCGAGAGGTAGTTGTATCATTATGCAGCGTATTGTTTTTGTGACTCATAGCCGAGTCAAGGGTTCGTGATGCCTTGCCTGTGTTCGGCACGGCTGGCATCAGGGGCATCTTCAACTCTACCCAGACGCCGGAGGAGGTATACAGGCTCGCGCTGACCTCGGCATTTGTCTTTGGAAGAGGATCATATGGCATCGGATGGGACGGACGCAAGAGCTCGGCGTTGCTGGCGCGCGCGGTCGCTGCAGGACTTTCCTCGGCCGGGGGCGAGGCCATCTCGTTCGGATTGGTCCCTACTCCCGTGACGGCTTTTGGCGCGAGGGAAGAGAGGTGCAAGCTCGGTTTCTCTGTTACGGCGTCTCACAATCCGCCTGAGTACTCTGGAGTGAAGTTCTTCAACGGTGAGGGCATGGAGCTCCCCAAGGAACAGGAGCTGAGGATAGAGAGGGCGATGGTCGTGGACGCCAACATGAACTCCAGAGAATTTGGCTCGGTGATAGGGCGGGAGATGTTGGACTCTTATCTTGTCAGGCTGCTCGCGCGTTTCGAGAAGCTGCGAAAGGGCCTCAAGATAGTGGTGGATTGTGTCAACGGTCCTGGAGCCCTGGTCACGCCGAGGGCCCTGGAGGCCCTGGGGCACAGGGTGGTCCCGCTGAACGCCCAGATCTCCTGGCGGTTCCCGGCGCGCCTCCCAGAGCCGACAGCCCAGAATCTGGCGGAGACGGCCTCGATCGTTCCGTCTCTGGGGGCGGACATCGGGTTAGCGCACGACGGGGATGCTGACCGGTTGGTGATGATCAACTCGGCGGGACGGGTCCTTCCGGATTCCATGGTGTCGATACTGGCGCTCAGGGCGTCTGCACAGAAGGGAGGAGTCGTCGTGCTCTCAGAGAACTCGTCTTCCGCCGTAGAGGAGGAAGCGGTCGCCATGGGACATCGCGTCGTGAGGAGCAGGATAGGGAAGACCTTTGCGGAGATAGAGAAAGAGGGGGCTTTGTTCGCCACGGAACCGAGCAAGGTCGTGGACCCGCGGTGGGGGATGTGGGAGGATGGGATGTACGCTGCGCTGCTGATCGCCGATCTCATCTCAAGAGAACCGGAGCTGCTCAAGTCCCTGGGCTCGGATCCAAAGTGGCATTACAGGCAGCTTAACGTACCGATATCCGTGGTCCTGTCCGACGTCACCGACAGGATAGAGACGGAATTTTCCAAGTTCAGGATATCTGAGGTCAGGCGACTCGACGGACTGAAGCTGGTGTTCAAGGACGGGTCGTGGATCATGTTCAGGTCGTCAGGTACGGAGCCGAAGACAAGGATCTACTGTGAGTCGCAAGATCAGACCAGATTAGAGGAGCTCCTCGAGGCCGCAAAGAGGATACTCCAAGGCATCGCGGCGGTACCTGGGAACAGGCAGCGCTGATCCATCATGTCACTGGAGTTAATGAACGCAATCTCGAAGGCGCTGTCGGAAGGGTATCAGATAGACGGCGAGGCGTTCAAGCTCATCTCGGGTCTCCCCCCTGGCACCGATGTCGAGCTGCTCGTCAAGAACGCCATACGGAAGAAATCGGGTGGCAGCGACAAAGTGATACGGAAGGCAGACATCGAACAGGTGACTCCCCAGGAGCTCCTCGCAGTCCAGGAGCCGGTCCTCCGCGTCTCAGGAGAGGCTGGAGAGATCGAGGTCGTCAGCGACCCCACAGATCAGATCGCTCCGGCGGAGGCTGACATCGGTTTCAAGAAGCTCTTCCAGGACAGATACTGGAGGCTGCTCGGCATAGCCAGAAGGAGACCTGACTCCAGGAACATCTCCAACATCGAGTCCATGAAGGGACAGAAGGTCGACAAGATGAAGGTGGCAGGTCTCCTTTCGTCAAGGAACAGCAAGCATGGGAACATCGAGCTCATAATCGACGATCCGACGGGAAGCGCGCGTATACTATGCAATGAGGAGTTCGCGAACATAGCGGTGAGGATTCCGCTGGACAGCTTTGTGGTCGCGGAGCTGTCAGGAGGGAAGGGAGGCCAGATCTACGCGACATCGCTGACCGTTCCGGATGTCCCGAGCCGGAAGGCAACGACCTCGTCTCATCGTGGTTATGCGGTCCTGCTCTCCGACCTGCACATCGGGAGCAAGATGTTCCTCGAGGATGACTTCCGGAGGTTCATCATGTGGCTGAACGGTAAGCTCGGGGACATCGACATCGTCAGCAGGGTCAAGTACGTCGTGATCGCGGGAGATGTCATAGACGGGATCGGCGTGTACCCGGGTCAGGAATACCAGCTCAGCGAGAGGAACCTGAAGAAGCAGTATTCTCTTGCGGCACAGATGATCTCGGAGATCCCGAAGCACATCAAGGTCCTGGTATCACCAGGCAACCACGACCCCGTGCGGCAGGCACTCCCGCAGCCGGCTATCTCGATCGACATCGCAGAGGAGCTCTATGGCCTGGCCAACGTGAAGAACGTGGGAAACCCGTCCTATGTAAAGCTGGACGGGGTCAACTTCCTCGTGTACCATGGAAGAAGCCTCGACGACATCATCGCCACTGTGCCCAATCTCAGCTATGACAGGCCTGCGGCGGCGATGCAGGTCCTGCTGAAGGCCAGACATCTGGCGCCCATGTACGGCAAGAGGACCGCGCTCTCCCCGGAGCTGAGGGATATGCTTGTCATAGATCCCGTCCCTGATGTCTTTCACTCAGGACACGTCCACGCGATCGATGTACTGGACTACAGGGGGACCCTTGTGATAAACTCAGGTACGTTCCAGGCGCAGACGCCCTTTCAGGCGAACATGGGAATGGAACCAACCTGCTCGATCGTGCCTATCGTGGACCTCTCCACGCTCGAGGTGCTGAAGAGGAGCTTTACCAAACAGGTCTTTGGGCCGGGAAGCTAGTAGCGTCTCACGGTGGTGCTAGACGAGGTCGAGCAGGCGTGCATCCTCGCCGATGACCCTGGCGAGCGTTTCGTTGTCGATCAGGAGCCTGATCCTCTTGGTCCTGCCTCTCCGACCCTTGCTGACCACCGCGGCCTCCACGAGACCGAGCACGTCCAGCTCGGCCAGGATTCCACTCACCCTCCTCTGCGTGAGGACCTCCACGCTTGATTTCCTCGCCAGGTTGGTGTAAGCGAGATAGAGCTCTCCCGTGTTCGTCCCGGCGGAGAACTTCGAGGCGGCGATGATTATTATCTTGTTCTGGAACGGGAGTGAATGCAGGGCCTCCTCCACGCGGTCGCGTTCGACCTTGTCCGACGCCTTCCGGATGCTCTCCTCGTCCACCCGCTGGTGGCCTTCGCGCTCGGCGACCTCGCCGGCTATCCTGAGCAGGTCCACCGCCCTGCGCGCATCGCCGTGCTCCGACCCTGCCAGCGCTGCACACAGGTTGATCGTTGCTTCCGGGATGACCCCTGGCTTGAACGCTACCTTCGCCCTCTCCGCCAGGATCGAGCGCAGCTCCTCCGTGGTGTAGGGTGCGAAGACGAGCTCCTCCTCGCCGAGGCTGCTCAGGACCCGGGGGTCGAGGCCTTCTTTGAACCTAAGGTCGTTTGAGATTCCAACGATCGTCAGGAAGCCTGGTGCGACCTGTTCGCCGGCTCTGGTGAACTGATAGAGGGTGTCATCGTGGGCGTTGACGAGATAATCTATCTCATCCAGCACGAGGATAAAGTGGATGGCGTTCTTCTGGATGGCCTGAAAGATGCGGCCGACCACTTCGCTTATGGAAAGGCCCGTGAGTGGTATCTTCTTCTCCTCATCCAGCGGCAGCCCCTCGGCGATCTTGAAGAGCGTCCTGTATTCAGTCCCTGCGAGCCTGGAATTCACGTACAAGGTCATTATCTGTTTGGAGTCGTCCTGGCTCTGAAGTTTGCCGATCACCAGTCTCGCTACCGCGGTCTTACCCGTCCCTGTCTTTCCGTACAGGAGCAGGTTTGAGGGCTTGGACCCATGAAGGGCGGGTGCCAGAACCTCGGCAACGTTTGCTATCTGGACCTCTCTGAATGGGAGGTGGTCTGGGATGAACTCGGGGGAGAGTGCGTTCCTATCCTGGAAAAGGACCCTTCCCTGTTTGGCCTTGTTGAAGATGGTGTCGATGGTGTCGACCAAGATGATAACAGCACTGGAAACACTGGTTAGATAAGCCCTTCCTCGATCAGTAGTGACGCTTCCAGCATCTGCGTCTCCGCTTTAGGACATGTCATCCACGCGCTATCTTAGAACGCCGCTTCCGGGGCCTACTTTGTGTCGCCTTCGGACGTCCCATCGCCGAGAACCTGCTCCCATCCGATGACCTCGCGTCTGGCCTTCGCCGCGGCGAGCTTTCGGTCTTCCGTGGCCAGCGGAAGTTCGAGCGACTCCGAGGCGACAAGATAGCAGGCGTCGTAATACGCGATCCCCTTTCTGATGGCGAGGTTCATGGCTTCTGTCTGGTTCAACTCTTCTCCACGCACAAGGGAGAGATGAGACAGGAGCCCGATGAGAGCCTCATGGGTGGCTCGCGCCTCCTCATGGGTGACCAACTTCTGGAGGTGGACCTGCTTCCAGATTGCGTTTCCTGCTTCGTATGCTGCGAGGTCCAGCGTGGTAAGGTCCTTGGCCACGTCCGCCAGTTTCGTCGCGTCTGCGTGCTTCACGAGGAGAAGCAGGGAGCTTGCATCCAGGAGAGCCTTCATCGGGTATCTCTTGTCTCCCTGACTGCCCTGATTATCTCTTCGTCGGGTACCTTTGAAAGCACCTTCTTTGCCCGCTCCAGCGCCGAGATCAACCCCTCTCTTTCCCTCCGCTGCACCTCATCGCGGAGCGCCGACCGGACCACCTCGCTTATGTTCACGTTGTACAGCTTGGCCTTTCTCTTGAGCTTAGGGTCAACCCTGACCACGACGGTTCCTGTCATACAAAATATGTATAGACGTTCTTTGTATATAACGATGACAACTATTTATACTAAGCAGGCACCAATATCAATCATATGCGTTCTCGTCTGAGTTGTGATGGTAAAAAATGGCTGACCCCGAGGACGTAAAGAACATACTTGGCCCGAACGAAACGGTCGGGCTGTATATCAAGGAGAAAATCTATCATCCTACAATCAACATCGACTCCGCAGTCATCACTGACCAACGGATAATTCTGCGACACCCCCACGCTCTTGGATTGAAGAAGGACTACACGGATTTCAGCTACTCAGACATCACGGGTGTACAGCTGGACAAGGGAATAGGGAGATCAACGCTCAAACTCCAGCTCAAGGGCGAAGAAAAACCACTAGAGCTGGGCAAATTACCAAACTCGCTCGCGGAGAAGGGGTATGGTATGATCAGAGAGAACGTGGACAGATTCCAGGCACCCTTTTCAACCGGAACTCCAAGCACTCCCGACACTCCAAAAACTCGCAAGAAATAATCGCTTCATCGACTACGGCAGTAGAACTGTATCTCTGATTCCTCCTCCTTATCCCATCCCATCAAGGAACCATTTTGTGAGCGAGACCTCGTTCGTGTTCCCACGTTTTTCAACGTGCACTATCCCTCTCTCCGTGAGTGTAGCAACGACCCTGTGGGTCTTCAGCCTGGACAGGCCGGTCTCCTGAGTGATGAATTTCTGCAAGCAGGTGCCCCCATGAACCTTGAGCGCACCGACAACCTTCCTCTCGTCGGGCTTCAGGGTCCTCAGGACCATCGCGCCGGCGTCCTTTCCAGGGTCAGATTCGTAGTAGGTCTTCATCTCTGGCAGGACGAGGAAATAGATTACCCCGACCATGCTGGCAAGGACCGTGCTGAGAAACAGGAGCGAGGAAAGCGGAATGAAAAAGGTCAGGTTCTGCGGGAAACCGCGTGTGATGATCAGGTAGAGCACATCTAGCGGTGATTCTGTCGGGGCATAGATCAGCGCGAGCAGGTAAATCGAGACCGCAAGGCCCGAGGTCGCCGCCAGCAGCAGTATAAGCAGAACCTTGAGCTTCTTCAACTCGTTTGGCCCCCTCCCTCGCCCTTGTTCTCTGGATGATTCTTTACCTTGTCCGTCCCAGGCCCGATCTTATATCTCCGGAGCGCTCTGCTTGGTCTCTCCTGTCCTCCCGCTCCTCGATGGTGCTTGAGCTGACCCTACCGGCTGTCTCCACCTGAGGGTCATGATGCCGCCTATTATGCCCAGTATCGCTCCTATGACGAACCCTCCCGACCCGAAGAAGCTCAGAACGGAGAAGATGAGTATCAGCAGTCCGAAGACGACCGGCTGGCCCGGATTGACCCTCAACATGATGCCAGAGACGAGCACGATGAGACCTGAAATGAGCCCAAACAGGCCTACCCGGTCAGCACGCTTCCTACGAAGCCAGGAATATTTTGAACCGGCATTGACCCGGTTGCATTATGGAATAAGGAGGTATTCAGGTGAGGGACCACGAAGGAGACTCCCAGGATGAAGAGTCCAGCCACGATCATGAAACAGCCTCCTATCATGGCGAGTATCGACGCCGTGTTTGGATATCCTGCTGCCGTTTGTTGTGTAGTCATTTTTGAATCACAGGAGATATATTGGAGGGGTGGGACTAAATTGGTTGGCTGAAACGATTCTGATACAGTCGCTACTTGGCTGAAACGATAGTGATACGGTGCCGATCTGCTGAACGCCCAAGACGGATTGTAGCCGAAAGAAACACGTAACTGAACGTGAGCCCGAACAAACAAACATCCCCCTCCGAGGACTGTCTTTAAGGAGGGTTGTTCAGGGAATTGCGGCATCGGGCTGCTGCTTGGTTGAGTAATAGAATGATCAGGGTCGATAGTCACAGTCACATAATCCTGGCAGACATCACGGATATGGTCGCATCCGCCCAGGCAAAGGGCATCAGGCAGTACTCCATCACGGAACACGTCTCACAGTTCAGGGAGCTGAGGGAATCGGGCGTCTTCGCGGCCATGCACTCCACGGGAAGGATTTTCGAGGACCTGAAAGAGTACAGAAGGGAGTTCTCCAGGGTCGATGTCTCCGAGCACCCGGGGATGGAGCTGAGGATGGGGCTCGAAGTCGACTTCTTGCCGCAGTACGAGGCGAGGATAGGGGGATATGTCAACCAGGAAGAGTGGGATGTCCTGCTGTGCTCCGTCCACGAGTTGAAACATGGTGTCGATGTCGAGACACCCAGGGCCGAGCTGCAGAACCCTGCCGAGGCTCGGAAGCAGTGGGATGAATACTTCGGGCTGGAGCGCATGGCGCTCGAGAGCGATTTCGTACCCTTCGCCGTACTCACCCACCCTATCAGGATGGTGAGGGGAGCGAACCTGATACCCGATGAGATGGACGACCTCCTCCTGGAGCTGGCAAAGACGGCGAGAAGGCACGGCAAGGCCCTCGAGCTCAACGGAAAGGATCTGAATTTTGCACCCGGGCTCGTTCGCAGGCTTGCGAAGGCATGCTCAAAGGCAGGTTGCAATGTGAGCCTCGGTTCAGACTCCCACCTTCCACAGGAGGTCTTCAGGAACATGAGCGAGGCCATGGCACTCGTGGAAGAGTTCGATCTTGAGCTCGGGAAGTGAGGAAGTGTTTGGGGACAAGTATCATTCTGCTAGGACGACCGTCGTTGCCGTAGCCGTTGAATTGTCCTAGAAGGTCGCTACGAACCGGAGTGGCTAAAGGAAGCGGCTATAGTTAGGTGAGTGAACCAATGTCGGAAGTTTGTTCAGCGGCATCGGAGAGATCAAACTTTGCTTTGAGCGAGATAGAACCTAATCAAGCCCAAATCCCGCCCTGAGTATCCAGCCTTACGAGTCGCTTGGCAGGCAGGCTGCTAAATCGCCTTCGCATCATCAGGACGGGAAGGAGCAGAGCGACGAGCACCAGAGGGCCAAATACCGAGATTGACGGGAACTCTGGTACGCTCGTTTGCGTACAAGCGATTGATGGTTCTGCCCGAACAAACCCGCGTTTTCCGCTCTCCTCAGCCGTCGAGGTGCTGCGGAGTATGAGAGCTATGGTGCGGTCTGACCCCGGCGCCTTCCAATCTACCTATCGAACTCCCCGAGCAGTCGAAGCAAGGATTCTCCTAGGGTCGTGAGACGGTACATCCTGGTCCTTCCAAACACAGAATCCTCGTGAACAAGGGCGCACTTGCTCAGCAGGCCGATGTGATAGTCGACGACCTTCCAGTCGACGCCGAGCTCCTGAGCGAGTTGCAGCCTGTCCCTTGGATTCGATAGGGCGTACAGGAGGTTGGATCTTGTCCTGGCCCCCTTCATCTTCATGAACAGGTCGAACGTTCCCGAATCGAATCCAAGGCTCTCCCAGCGCGATTTCACCCTGCCCCGCCATATCCAGACGCCGGGAGATGCAAACCGCTCCCGGGCTTCAAGGTCCGGCTTCCCTGAGCTCATGTGGAGGAACTCCCCGGTGTCGTGGTCGTGCAGGAGAGGAACGGCCCGCTCAGCGGTACAGTCACATCTGCTCCGTCGACGGTGACGGTGCCGGAATCTGGCCCGAACGGTCCAAAGGGGGAGACCCTGAACTGATATGTCCCATCGGGTACCGAGAAGATTATCGTCGAGACGTTCGCGTAGAGCGGACTCGCCGTGTAGGTGTCGTTCTGGATGGGAAGGGTCGCACCGGCAGGTTCAGCCTCAATCTCGTTCCCAAGGTTCACCGACCAGGGTGCGATGTAGGCTGAGGGCGAGCAGGCGCCGGACTGGGCAAATGTCACCCTGAACTCCCGAGCGAAACCTTGGGTCGGGCTGCTCGTTATCGTTACGCACGACGTACCCGTGTAAGCGACATCGACCAGAACGTCGGTCCGGTTGACGACGGCGGTGCCAGACTGCGGCGTGAAGAACCCTGCAGATGGACTGACGCTGAAATGGTATGTCCCGTCGGGCAGCGAGAAGACGATGATCGTCAGATTCTTGTCCACGGTGCCCGACAGCCCGTAGTTGTTCAGGGGCAGCGGCGTCCCGGACGGTTGCACCTCGGTCACGTTCCCGACCGTGACGGACCAGGGGACGCCCCAGAACTCGGGTGAACAGGCGCCGATCTGCTGGAAGACCATGTAGTGATGGTCTGAAGGGCCCTCGCCGCCTGTGGTCACGGTCCTGGTCGTCTGAAGCAGAGTCGAAGTATTGGTCTGGGTTACGGTCTTCGTCGAATTGCCTAGCGCGAAGAACAGGCTCGCCGAGATCAGGATGCCCGCTACAACGATCGAGAAGGGGATTGCCCGGTAGCCGCGAGCAAGCGTTCCCGATGGGGGAGAGACCCTCCGGCGCGTGAATGACAGGCTGCTCGTCTGAATCAACCTGATAGAAAGAGGAACCGAGAAGATAGTAGAACCTACGGGTTAGGACAGCCGATTGGGGTGCGTACTAACTTTAGGATGAGCGTGGCGGTGCTGCTTTCCAGGGATGCTCTAGATTGGATTATATGCGGGCCCCTCATGAGCTGGACGCTTCCACAGTCGTAATCGCTCCGGTAGGGTAGGACCCGTATCCACCCTGAATGATGACCTGATAGGACTGTCCTGCCTCGATCGGCTGGGAATCGGGGACCTGGATGCTCACCCAGGTCTGGGTGCCCGCCGCAAGTGCCGGGATCACGACGACCACCGTGGAAGCAAGAGACACCGACAGGTTCGATATGTCTTCGCTTCCGTTGTTTGCTATGGTCAAGGACAGGATGGTCCTGTTCCCGGCCGCCGCGCCGATCGTCAGGTTCACAGACTCGATCTTGAGGATGCCACAGGTATAGCACACCGTCGTAGAAACTGCGGTGGTTGTAAGAGTCGTCGTAGTTGTAGACGCAGATGCAGTCGTCGTAGTCGAAGTAAAGGGGACCGTATTGGACGTCGCTGGGACCGTCGTGGTGATGGTGGTTGTACTTGTGGCGCCGACCCCAGAAGAGGTTGCGGTGGAACTCGTCGTGCCCGAACTCGATATTGAAGATGAGGGTGGGGTGCTCGATGTGGGAAAGGTCGATGATGAAGCTGTCAGGGTCCCGCTCGTTGCCGTAGTAGTCAGGCTCTCGCTCGAGGTGGCCTCCGGGAAGAACGCACCGACACCTAGGGCAAGTACGAAGACGACTACGACAGCGACCGTCGCGCCTGCAGCGATCTGTCTCTTGTACTCGGACAACTGAGGTCTCTTTTGCCCATGGCCGATATAGTCCTATGTTTTAGGACAGTAGTTTCATAGGAGCGCCGTCTGAGTCTTGTGCCTCTCTCTACCTCCGGGGAGTCGGTGAATGAGTGACGAACGGGCAGACTACGTCCTCAAGGGCACCACTCTCCGGGTCTATCGCTGCCTATACCGCGCCGGGACTCCGCTGGGCATCCACGATGTCCAGAGGGCTCTGAAGCTGAGCTCGCCTTCGGTGGCAGAGTACCACATCAAGAAGCTCGTCAGGGCAGGGCTTGCCAAACCAGACCAGAATGGCTACACGGTCGACAAGATTGTCTTTGAAAATGTGATCCGGATAAGGAGGACTGTGATCCCTCTGCAGGCCACGTTCGTGGCCTTCTTCGCCAGCGCGCTCGTGGTCCTGTTGACGATCCTGAGGCCGGCCTCGATAACGTCGACGTACGTGTTCTCGCTGATTGTCTGCGCGGCGGCGGTCGTGATCCTGCTCTATGAGGCTCTAAAGACCCTGGCAGCGACGTCCTAGGGCCCTGTTTGGGAGCCGGAAAGGGACATCACTACGCCAACAGGGCTGCGAGCGTGTTCGCCTGGGTGAGGAGGCGCTGGCCCTGGGCTATCAGCGAGTCGGCCTGGGTGTCGTCGATGTGCTGGTTGTTGCTGCCGAAGACGGCGGACTGCAGGATCGCGTTCATCTGGGACGCGATCGCGTCACGTTGGGTCGTCATGGAGGTCAGCTGCCCCTCCAGATAGGAGTAGGTCGCGTCACCCGGCGTGTGGCTCTCGAGCGCATGGGTCGATATCGTGAGCGTGGTCAGGGCGAACTGGCCCGTCGGAGCGTTGATCTGGTCGTACATCGCGGCAAGGCTGTCGTAGGAGTTCAACTCGCCGGAGCCGTGAAGTATCGACCGAATGGCACCGTCGTCGAGCGCCTGGGCGATGACGTGCCCATCGTAGGTGTAATCGTCCCTGAGCCCCAGCAGTGCCATCATCGTGGGGCGGATATCGGCGTGGTCAGACACGGTGCTCGTGTCAAGGCCGTTCTTGGCCACCCCGGGACCTACCAGCCCCAGCCAGGTCGTAGTTATCACCGGCTGGACGTCGCCGTGGTTCCAGGCGAATCCCGAGTCCAGACAGACGTAGACCGTCGGGACGCTGCAGTAGTTCACGCCCGAGGTGATGAAGTAGTCTGGGTTGGCGAAGTCGATGAACGTGGGCGTCCGCGCCGGGTCCGCCGTGACCATGTGTAGGAGGTTCAGTTCGACCGAATCGGCCATGTACTGCGTTACCTGGTCCGTGGCGCCGCTGATCGGATTGACCACACTAAGAGCGGCTACGGAGCCCTCGAGATTCCGCGTGACCGTCGCTGACGGACTGGGGTTGCCCTTGATGTAGATCGCGGGGGCGGAGTCGAAGTGGGTGCTGTACTGTGTCGTCGTCGAGAGGAGGCCTGTCAGGTCAGCATCCACCTCGCCGATCTGGCTGTAGGTGCACGGGATGTTGACGCCGTCGCAGTTCGAGGGGGTCGGAAGTCCGCCCACGAAGTGGTCGTTCTCGTCGGCCGTGACGACGAAGAGCGTGTTCTTCGAGGTGATACCGTCGTGCTGGAGGCGGGCGAAGAATGTCGCGAAGGCCTGGTTGTATGCGGCGAGCTGAGCCACGTATCCCGCCTCGCCTGGCCCATAGGCGTTGCCGGTTGTGTGGTTGTCGTGGGCGTCGGAGATGTACGCGTAGGTTATCGGGATGCCATGCTCCTGCATCGCCGCCACGTAGGAGAGGGAGACCGACGCCGACATCCCGTCGAAGCCTGGGAAGCCATCGTGGCCCGCACCGTCGCTGATAACGTTCCCGGACAGGTCGGTCATCGGCTGGCCACCGTTGATCACGGGCGCGACGTACTTGTTGCCGAAGAGCGCGTTGTACCCGTTGTAGCCGCCGGGCTCGTTAGGGAGCACGTCGCCGACGCCGCCATTCGATGTCGAGCAGACCGAATTGCCTGTAGCGCAGTGGACCGCGATTCCGACGAAGTCCGCATACGCCTGGTTATAGTTGGCGGTCACCTCCCCAGCCTGGGGCGAGCCTGCACCGAACACTGTAGTGATGTCGCCCCCGAGGTTCTCGAGCTCCAGGTTCGCCGTCCCGACGGCTCCCACGTCACATCCGGCCCGGGTGTAAGATACCCAGGGGGCTGGCGCGTTCTGGCCGGTGGATGTCAGCAGGTTGTAGTTCGAATTCGTCCCACCGACCTTATCGGTCCAGTAGGTGAACGAAGAGGCGAAGCTGACCGTCCCGCTCGGGTTGAAGTAGCCGTAGCTGTTCGAGACCGCCTCTCCCAGGCGGTCGGGATAGACTCCCGTGAGGGACGTCAGAATGTCGTTGGCCGTGTGGGAGATCAGCGGGGTCTGCTGGTCGCTCATCACGATGCCGTTCTGCTCCATAAAGTTCAGGAGAGCGGGCATCTGCTCGAGATCCGATGGAACGTTCGGGTTATCGCGCGTCAGGTGAAGGTTGTCAAATTGGATGTAGATCACGTGCTGTATGTTGCCCTGGGCCGAGTCGAGCTGACAGCTATTGCCATGATGGTCGTTGCTGGAAATAGATGCCGCTAGCACAGGGCTGGCGGACAGCGCAAACGCAACGACCGAGCACAGGAGCAAAGAGAGTACGACCAACATGCGGAGATCTTGTCGCGGTTTCAGCCGACCCAAGAGGCTCATGCGTTAGGGCGATTCCAGTGAATGAATTTAGTCCTAGCACACGTGGTTCAGGTTGGAAGACATGGAAAATACCGAAGAAGCTATTCAAGTTTCATATAGAAGGAAAGGTTCTAGTAGATTTCCATAGAAAACTGTTTACGCCGGCCACGGATTGCGGGAGATCCCAACTGCAAAAAAATGGAGATGCGGCGTGGGTCGCCCTCGAACTCAACTTCCTGGTATGAGAACAGTAGCACGTCAGAGAGTCTACGCGATAACAGTTATTAGAACAAAGGAGCTTCGAGACGGTCGGTATGGTGCTCATCTCGGTGCGTTTTTCGTTCAGCCAGAGCTTCTCCGTCCCGGTGGAGGAGGCGTTCAGATGGTCCATCGACTACGACCCGGACGACTTCCCTCTGATGGGGTGGGAAGGCACACGGAAGGTGAGGAAGCTCTCGGAGGATGCGTTCATCCTGGAGGACGCGAGGAAGACAGACAAGGGGGTGGTCGAGAAGACGCGGTTGGTGAGGGTCAACCCTGAGAGGCGCTCGTTCTCGAACACCCACATCGCAGGCCCGACCATTCACTCCCAGTACTGGTACGAGTTCTTTCCCGAAGGGAGCGGAGGCTCAAGGCTCGAGTTCACGGGGCTTATCCTCTATCCGAGCGAGAAGGACCTCTCGTCCGAGCAGGTTTCTGAGATTGCTGCCGAGGAGAGGGAGGGCGATGCGAGGGTCTGGAAGAGCCTTGCCAAGGCAATGGAGTCCGACTATGCCAAGGCGAAGAAAGGGGCTGCACCTCGGGCCTGAGGCGTTCAGCCGAGTTCTAGCTGGTCGGGAGACTCCGAGCCCCCAGCCCTACCTGCGGCCCCGAACGAAGGATGTTTCCTGTGGCTTCTGCAGTGAATTCTATTTTCTATCGCGGTGTGCCCGTTTCAGGGTTGCGATGTCGATCTTTTTCATCTTGAGCATCGCTTGCATCGCACGGCCAGCCTTCTCTCCATCGGGGTCACTGAGCAAGCGCGGCAGGGCGGCGGGAATGATCTGCCAAGAGAAACCGTATTTGTCCTGGAGCCAGCCGCAACGCTGGGCTTTCGGATCACCGCCCTCGGCGAGTTTATCCCAGTAGTGGTCAACCTCTTTTTGTGTTTCGCACTCGACGTAGAACGAAACGGCTGGCGTAGGCTTGAAGAGTGGCCCGCCGTCCAGTGCCATAAACGCCTGCCCCTCCAGCTCGAAGATCCCGCCCAGCACCTTTCCCTCCATGCCCTTCATCGGTCCTTCCAACGGGCCATCGGGATAGCGGCTGATGCTGACGATTCGGGAATTCTTGAAGATCGAGACGTAAAAGTTCATCGCCTCTTCCGCCTTTTTTGTCGAACCACAGGAATGGTGTGATCTTCTTTTGTACAGGTTTCTCGGAGAGATTCACTGCCATCTTCATCTACTCACCTGATAATCCTACATTAGTTTTGTCACGTTTATTAGTAACGGCAGCCTCCAAGTCTTTGGTGCATAGAAGTGCCCTTTGTCAATGTTGGTAAGGCAAACTCCTCCGAGATAGACCTCTACTACGAGGACCACGGCACGGGCAAACCGGTCGTCCTGATCCATGGGTATCCTTTGAGCGGAGCTTCCTGGGAAAAGCAGGTGCCTGTCCTGCTCGACGCGGGCTTCCGCGTCATCACCTACGACCGCCGTGGATTCGGCCAATCGAGCAAGCCCACGTCAGGGTACAACTACGATACATTTGCGGACGACCTCCACAAACTCGTCAGTCATCTCGGACTCCAAGACTTCTCCATGGTAGGTTTCTCCATGGGCGGCGGCGAAGTGGCCCGCTACCTCGGAAGAAACGGCTCAAAGGGTGTCAGCAAGGCGGTCTTCATCAGTTCAGTCCCCCCATTCCTGTTAAAGACGCAGGATAATCCGGAGGGAGTGGACGGGAGTGTCTTTGACGGGATCCAGAAAGCGGTCGCTGCAGACCGCTATGCCTTCTTCACAGAATTCTTCAAGAACTTCTTCAATGCCGACCTTCTCTTGGGTAAGCGCGTAAGCGAGCAGGCGATCCAGGCCTGCTGGAACGTCGCTGCCGGCGCCTCAGCAACGGCCAGCTATGCCTGCGTGCCCACCTGGCACGAAGATTTCCGCAAGGACCTCTCCCGTATAGACGTGCCCACCCTTGTTCTTCACGGTGATGCGGACCGGATCGTTCCAATCTCGGCTTCAGGAGCGCGGACGGCCAAGATGGTCGAGGGAGCACGCTACATAGTCGTGAAAGACGGGCCTCACTGCATCACCTGGACGCACCCGGACGAAGTCAACCCCGCGCTAGTGGATTTCCTAAGAAGCTAATTTTCGCATACATCCCCACAAGAGTCACTCGAGAGACCACTTCAGCCCCCAATATGAGATGGCTTTGAACAGGAAGTAGGAATGATCGGTGAGATTTGGCCCCTCGATACTGAGGGGTCAGTCAACTCAGCTTTTCTGCCACGAACATTCCGTAGGCGATTATGCTATCCTTGTTGTATGGACCAAGGTTTATCTGACTAAGGGAGGCCTTGACGTGCCCTAGCAGTTTGTTCGCTGACGGGTCCAACTTGTTGAGCAGGACCCCGAGGGGATAGAGCGGGAGCGTCCCTAGCCACTCTCCGGGGTCGGTGTACCGGAGCATGCTCGAGTACCAGAGCATTCTAGGGCAGATAAGAGCAATCGCACAGAGCGGAGCAGAGCCGAGCGATGCCCTCGAGGAGATGCGGCGCATCCTTCCCCCGGGCCGAGTGCCCGACATCCGGGTCGTCGTCGACAAGATGAGCCCATCGACTGCGTGGCCGAACAGCACAGCCCAGGTTGACGTGACGGTCATCAACAACACCAAGCAGGAGACCTCCGGCACGGTCACCGCGGACCTCCTTCAAGATGGCTTCGACGCCGTCTTCTCATCGGGATTCGGAGTCGGCGGGGGCGCCGGGGAGGGGGCTGCTGCTGTGACTCCGCTTGGGCCAGGTCAAAAGACCTCGGTGAGCGTGGTCCTCAAGTCGTGGAAAACGGACCCAACATTCCTCAAAGTCGGAATGCAGGCGCTGCTCTTGCAATATTGGATCGTTGTCGCGCAGGACGATCCGCGGGGGACGATCAGCTCTACAACCCTTTCACGAAGACGGCGACGACGCTGGCCCCGATCTCGACGACTTGGGCTTGCTGGAGCTGTATCCCCCATGTCAGGCCGACCCGCCGAAGTTCGCGGCCCAGTCGGACTACCTCAAGATCGAGAGCTTCCAGTTCATCGGCGCTAGCACTGTGTACAAGGACGACGTGGACAATCTCACGGCGCCGTTTCAATCCGTAGCCATATCTTGGGACGTGAGAAGCGGAGGCTTCCCTCCGGTGGACGACCATCCTGGAAGCCTGAGCAGCGTGACTCTGACCGGCCCCAACCTTGGCAACGGCATCGCGCTGGGGCCATCAGGGCAGCAGACCTTCGAGATGGGTGAGCTCCAGCAGTCAGAGACGGCAAAGCCGTTCGTGCTGACCGCTGTCGGGAACTGTGGCAAGGCGCAGGCGTCGCTCAGCGCACAGCTCATCTATCGTCCCCCGGTGATAGAGTCATTCACCGCGACCCCGAATGACAACGACCCGAAGACGGGGTACGTGGCCCTCGGCAAGCCGGCGGTGCTGAGCTGGAAGTACGCTGGCCTCGACTACAGGGACGGAGTGAGCATAGTGGGGACCGACGGACAGGGGAAGACGGTCTTCAACGCCAAGGGCATCCAGTCATACTCGAATCAGGTGAACTCACTTCAGGTCGTTCCCTCCGCCAATACCCGGTACTCCCTGCAAATCAGCGGGCCGGGTGGCAGCGCGAGCGATAGTCTCTGGGTCGACGTCTACAACAGCAAGCAGGACAAGGGATCGTGGTTCTACTTCCAGATGACAGATGAGAGCGACATCCTGCCCTGCTTCATGCTCGCGGTATTCGCGCCGGACGCAGCCAGCGCGAAGAGTCTGGCGGAGGCCCAGAACGGCGGCTACGAGGCAGAGCAGGTCGACGTGAACGCGTATCTGGCCAGTTGCCAATAGACGTGAGTCGAAGGTACAGGGGAAGCGGGAGGTTGGCGAAGGTCCTCGAGGGGTAACGGTTCTGCTGTCGCCCCAAACGAATTCCACGGCCCTTCCGAGGCTCGAATGGATGCGGGCCCACGGTACACAGACCCGAACGGGTTCAAGCCCGCCCTGTTATTAGCAAGAAAAAGCCCATCTGGTGTGACAAAAGAGTGGTGGAGGTGAGCGGAGAGAAGGTCTACTCGGTCTTGAACTCATTTGTAGAGTGGAACGACGCACGTGGCATTAGGTCAAAAACGATTATCGACTCCCTTGGCGAACCAAGAGGTTCCTCCTGTACCAGGGACATAGAGATCGACCAAATCCAAAGACATATCTAATCACAAGTCAAGTTTCAAGTCTCGTTGCTCTCTGGAGAAAGCAAGCCTGCACAGGGTGCCTCGGGCAGGCCCACTATAGCGATTCTCCCGTTCAAGAACATGAGCTCCGATCCGGAGAACGAGTACTTTTCGGACGGAATCACTGAGGAGCTCATAACCTCGCTGTCGGCTATCGATGGCCTCAAGGTCATATCGAGGACCTCAGTCATGCAGTACAAGAACAGTACGAAAGGGGTGATCGAGATCGCCAGGGAGCTCTCCACTGACACCCTGGTCGAGGGGAGCGTCAGGAAGGCTGCCAACAGAGTGAGGATCGCGGTAGAGCTCATCGACGGGAGGGACGAGGGGCATATATGGACGCAGACATACGACAAGCAACTCGACGATATCTTCGCCGTTCAGAGTGAGATAGCGGAGAAGGTCGTCGAGGCCCTGAAGGTCGAACTGCTCAACTCCGAGAGACGCATCCTGGAGAAGGCCCCGACGTCAAGCGCGGAGGCTTATACGCTCTACCTGAAGGGCAGGTACTTCTGGAACCGAGCGGACAAGCAGGGCTTCGAGGAAGCGATAAGATTCTATGAGAAGTCGGTCGAGCAGGACCCGACCTTCGCGCTCGGTTACGCCGGACTTGCGAACACCATGGTCGGGATGGCCAGGGTCGGATTTGTCCGTCCCGCGACTGCCTACCCGAAAGCGTTGACCTCTGTCCTGAGGGCTCTTGAGCTCAATCCTGACCTGGGGGAGGCTCACGCCGTTCTGGGCACCGTGCTATTCTCCTACAAGCGGGACCCGGTTCGCGGGGAGGAAGAATTGAGGCGTGCGATCGCGCTGAATCCCAGCTATGCGGCGGCTCATATGTGGTACTCCAATCTTCTATTATCAGTCGGTCGCCCCCCGGAAGCTCTTGCGGAAGCAGAAAAGGCGGTGCAGCTTGACCCGCTCTCGGCGATTGCAAACATGTTCCTAGGAACCACACTGTTCTATCTAAGAGAGTACGACAAAGCAATCGAACAACTCGAGAGAACCACGCGGATGAGCCCCAAATACGTGGTTCCTCAGATCATGCTCGTTCAGACCCTCGTCGGGAAATCCATGTATGCTGAGGCGCTGAAGGTCGTCGAGGACCCTCTCTTGCAAGGCCTCCTGCCTCTTCACAGAAAGCTCATGACGGCCTTCGTGTACGCGGCGATGGGCAAGAAGGACGAATCTAGGGGCCTGATGGCCGAGGTCGAGGCAGGGTTCGACAAGGAGGTCTTGAGCCCCTACTGGCTAGCGCGAGTGCGCTTCTTACTCGATGACAAGGATGCCGGCTTCAACTGGCTCGAGAGGGCGTGCCGCGACGATGATTATTGGCTGACGCGTATGGGAATTGATTCAGAGCGCGACGCGGTAAGGTCAGACCAGCGATACGTCGCTATGCTGCAGAAGATCGGTCTGAGTCAGACCACGGTGCCAGAGACCCGTGAGCAGGCAACCAAAGAAGACAGGGCCGAGAGGCTTGCGTCGAACCTCCTGAAATCCGGGTACCGCCGCGTCGAGAACAAGCTCTCCATCATATTAGGAGAGATTGTCGCCTTCCAGCTGGTGGCCTACAACAGGGTCACCTCCGAGTACATCGTCTGCGATTATTGCGAAGGGGCCACGAAAGCAACAATCGACAAGTTCATCGACAAGCTGAAAGAGCTGGCAAGCTCGAACTTCAAATACCAGGTCAGGATGGGGGTAATGCTCTCGGAGCGCGAGGTCCCGAGCGACGTGAAGGAATACGCGGAAAAGCACGTCGGATCAAAATATGCTCTTCTAGTTGTTTCCGACCCGGACGAGGCGGGATCATACCTGAATTAGAGAACAAGATTGGCATTAACTACGAATCAAGACCCACTACCCGAAGAATTGACGTGTGTGCGTTGCTTGAACCCACTAATATTAGTGGGGCCGGTTAGATTTGAACACTCAATACCCCTCGAGATGTCATTTCGGCCGTAGATTCTTGGTGTTTATGTACGGACCAAGAAAGTAACAGTATGCCTCAACCAAGCGGTGAAGACGGAGGGGGTAACAAGGACTCGAACCCGAACGGAGGCGGGCCCGACGGGAATCGACCAGTTTACTTTCTTCATTCCAGAATCAGGTGATCCTCAAAACTAGGAAGAGGCTGATCCGCCTGGTCGGCGGCCAACCACATGTATCGAGAGATGCGAGTCGTATGTTCCATCTGTATCAGGGACCGAATCCCCTGTTCATGTCCCACAATGGATAGTGGGGGAAACGATTCTTGGGATTTTCCAGGAATCTTTCGGTCTGCTCGACTCATGGCAGCTGATAGTCCTGCTGCCGGAGGAGGAAAAAGGGGATGGGCCAGTAACGAATCCTCGGAGCCCAGGTGATGGTATCCGAGAAGCATTTGAAAAACGCGGGCATTTGGACCCAACAGTATCTTCCAGGATGACGCCCACACCATCCGTCCAGGAGATCAGCATCACGACTTATTTAGAGTGAAAAGTGCATGAAGCTCCTCACCGCAGTTGGAATGTGAGCTTCAACCAGTATGCTTTCGCTGGATGGACTTGAATCATCATAAAGAATGGAGATCTGGTCTGCGATTTCTCATCTGAAGAGGTTTGTTCTCGCGAGGTCAACCACCTCGTCACCTCGCCCATTAAGAACGGCCTTTATCATATAGAGAGTGAACCCCTTCATCACTTCAACGGTTATGCTCGGTGGAATAGAGAGTTCCTGGCGGTTGACGACTACGTCAACGAGAGCCGGGCCGTTGTGACTCAATGCCTGGGTCAGCATGGGCCTCACCTGCTCGGGTGCTTCGGCTCGTAATCCGAGCATCCCTACCACTTCCGACAGCTTCGAGAAGTCGGGATTGACGAGATCGGTCCCGTAGTCGAGGATACCCGCCGCCTTCATCTCGAGCTCAACAAAGCTGAGAGCGCTATTGTTGAAGACAACAATCTTGACCGGCAATTTGAGCTGTCTGAGCGAAAGAAGATCACCCATCAGCATCGAAAGGCCGCCATCCCCGGAGAGTGCAATAACCTGTCTTTCGGGGAAGGCCCCCTGTGCCCCGATAGCCTGCGGGAGGGCGTTTGCCATGGATCCATGGGAAAACGAGCCGAGCAACCTCCTCTTGCCGTTCATCTGCAGATAGCGCGCTGCCCAGACCGTGGGGGTTCCCACGTCGCAGGAAAAGATGGCGTCATCCGCTGCAACCTCACCCAGGATCTTCGCGACGTACTGCGGGTGTATCGGCTTATGTCCCACCTCGCCGACCGCCAAGGAATTCAGGTCCGTCCGGGTCTTTGTGTAATGGTCGAGCGACGATCTGAGGTGCCCTTTGTCGCTCTTTTGTTCCAGATTCGCCCTCAGAGCGATCAGGGTCTCTTTTACATCCCCGATCAACCCCAGATCGACCCTCGTCCTGCGCCCTATCTGTTCGCCCCGGATGTCAACCTGGATGATCTTCGCGTTATCGGGGTAGAACTGCTGATACGGAAAGTCGGTACCGAGCATCAACAGGACGTCCGAATCCATCATGGCGTAGTAACCAGAAGAGAATCCCAGCAGTCCGGTCATCCCCACATCGTAGGGATTATCGTGTTCCACGAACTCCTTCCCTCGCATCGTGTGAACGACGGGAGCCTGGAGAAGACCTGCGGCCTCGACCAGCTCGGCGTGGGCACCCTCGCAGCCTGCACCACCGAGAATCGTGACCTTCTGCGACGAGTTCAGGATCTCGGCTGCCCTCCGGATTTCTTCTTTCGAGGGACAGACCACAGGTCTCGATGGCTCCGAGGAGCTACTTGGTCGGCGGTGGGATGCTGCGTCCATCAACGCGATGTCTCCTGGGATCACTACAACCGAGACTCCCCGAAGTGAGATGGCCGTCCTCATCGCAATGTCGAGTATCCGGGGAATCTGCTCGGGATGCGAGACCAGTTCGCAATACTGGCTGCATTCCCTGAAGATGAGTTCGGGGTGAGTTTCTTGGAAGTAGGTGCTTCCTATCTCCCGGCTGGGAATATGTGCGGCGATGGCGAGAACAGGAACCCGGCTTCGATAGCAATCGTACAGCCCGTTGATCAGATGCATATTGCCAGGACCACAGCTTCCAGCACAGACCGCCAGCCTCCCTGTCAGATGCGCTTCGGCTCCGGCAGCAAAGGCAGCAGTTTCTTCGTGCCGAACGTGTACCCAGCTGATGTCTTTGCCATGGGTTCGAATTGAGTCTGTAATCCCGTTCAAGGAATCTCCCGGAACCCCATAGATCCTCTTTACGCCTGCAGCAATGAACGACTCGATGATAACATCGGCAACCTTCTTTGCCATGATGCTCAATTGCATCTATCCGATATGAGCATTGTGTTCTTTGTCCAGGATCGTTTCGGGCATCAGCCCTGGAGCGGCGGCGATCGACTGAGGATAACTTGTTAGAAATAGCAAACATAAACTCTTATTAAATATGTGTATATTCTCACTCAGGAGGATGTCAATGAATGATGAGCAAGAAAGAGCCGAAGCGGAGATTTCAGTTAACGCGACGAATTGTCATTGCCCTAGAGCTGTCTCGCGATGGTAAGCGCAGCCTACGAGGGATAAGCAGCGAGCGGAAAGAGCCTCTCCTTATGGAAGTGAAAATGACTAGGCCTCCAATCAATATCTGGGAACAGGTGGTCGAGTGCCCCACCTGCGGAGAGATCTTTAATGTGAACCAACCAGACAACTCGCATACCAAGGCCTCAACGACCCCATCGACGCCACTGTCGTCCCTGAAGATAGTGCACGCGTGTTCCAAAGGACATCCTATCGAGATTTTCTGGTTGAACGGCAAAATCGACTAGATCCGTGTGATCAGTTTCAGAGCTCCTCTCGCCTCGATAGTGCGATTTCTGGTCTCGTGTTATTACCTTGCACATTCCTGTCCCTATGGTTACGATGATCGACAATGAGCAGCCTACCGTGAGACTCCTCAGGCAGGAGCTGGAGAGCTGGAAGGGGTTCGTGGAGGCGCTCAAGGGAGACGACAAGAAGGTCGCCCAGGAGATGATGGATGCGTGTCTGAAGTACGTGGAGGCCATCGAGCAATCCGGCAAGTTCTACCTCACCGAGCCGTTCTTCCTCTCGATCCTCCTGGACCAGCAGAAGAAGATCAAGGTCTTCGACGGTGAGCTGGAGAGGATGCAAAAAGAGGTCGACGATTGGAAGAAAGCAAGCCGGACTCACACTCCTGATACCATCAATTGACGCGAGAGTCCGTAGACCGCACAGCCTAGTCCGATAATCGCAAGGATGATGCCCACCGCGATTCCTGTCGTATTGCCACAGAATTGGCTCCGTCCGCTTGCGGCCGTCGACATGGCAGGGGCCGCGATGGGACGGGCACCCAGGCCTACTTCCAGACAGTCTTGGTGCTGGACCCGGTGATGCCCCAGCTCCAGGTGAGCTTGGGCTTGACACGGATGTACTCACCCTCGCCGAGCTCTCCTTTGCGTGTGACCGTGTCGGCTAGGCCGTTCACCCTTATCCCTCGGACGTTCCACGGCTCCACCGAGACGAGGTCGTCGATGGTCATAGCCACCTGCTTGTTTCCGTTCTTGACATTGTGGTACTTTGGAGTGCTGCGCAGAATCTCCTGATTCACGCTACCTACGTAGAAGTATTCGCCATCGAACTCGAAGCCGACTGTGGCCACGTTCGGCTTGCCCTTGGGCGTTGCGGTCGCTATTCTGGCGAGAAACTGAGATTTCAGATAGTTGAGCTCGTCACTGTTGAACATGATGGTTTCCCGCACTGTGCTCTAGAAATACGTTTCCGTCGTTCCGGTCAATCGAAAAGTTAGTTAGGTAATCACCTCCGCTCGGTTGCGGACGAGGGCCGTGCCCGCGAAGGATAGATTTCCTTCTGGTCCAATAAAGGATACTGCCTACTTCTGAACTAAACTATGGTTTCAGCTCTCCCAAGAACTCTCAGCGCCCGAAGGGTGATCATCTTGCTGGGCCGGCCGACCTTTTCGAACCCGAGAGGAACAGCTGGGAACGGCTCGAAAGGAGGTGATGTACTGTAATCAGTTTCCGGTAGATCTGCAGGAAGGTCAGGATTCAGTGCGTCCAGCGCCCATCTACCGTCAGATCTACGCTTCTTGCGCAGAAGATCCAGGGCAAATTTCATCCTGCTGTCCTTCCCGTAACCGAGCGAAGTGAGAAGATCAAGGCCCACCAGCAGATCATAGTAGTAATGAACCGGATAGTGAAATCTGAACCACGGCGCATATCTGCGAGGCCCTTCCTTGAACAGTTTCCGTTCCAGGTAAAACTCAGCACCCCGCTCGACGCTCTTCTTGATGCCACGGCTCCATCGATTCCTTGACAGTGCCGAGAAAGCGCTGAGCGGCTCCCAGCAATCGAGAGTGCCTTTTGTTGATTCAAAGCAGTGCCACCCTCCGTCTTCCTTCTGCTCCTTGACGAGCCAGTCCAAAGTCTGGCGCACCCTATCGTGCCCATCATCATAACCGGCCTGGAGAAGAGCTCTGGTGATGTTAGCCGTCGTACAGAGGTGATAATTTTCTTCATTTTTGAGGTATCGTTCGCTCAGAAGCTCGCAGGTTTTCAATACTTGACCGTTCTTTGCGGTCAAGCCCAGATCGACCAAAACCAGGAACTTCCACTCCGTTGCTACATATTTCGGTCTGTCGAGAAGCACATAATTGTGCCAGTAGCCACGAAGACCGTAAAAGTCCGGGAGCTGCTCCTTGAGTATCTCCGCTGCCCAGCCTCTTGTTGGTATCTCCGAATAGGCTTCTTTGACTTCCTCATCTTCCAGAGGTCTATCAAAGATCTGGGTCAGGGTCAAGTAGCGAGCCGCGGGTTGATCTCTCTGCAAGAGCCACTCTACAGTTGATTCATTCGGCATGGATCCATCAGCAAGCAAGCATTCGATGTTATTGAATTTTGTTTTGAAACCGCATTAGGGGCATAACGATACGTCCAAGTTGGACGAATCAAGGTATGCCGTTGACTGTCCTTCTGTCGTAGCTCCCTCGGCCTAAGCGCGGTACACCTTGTCGAAAAGGGTCGTTGGCATGCAACGGAATATCATAATGTACCGCGAAACGTTACTCCAAGTAGGTCCATGTTCCAAAACCCGACATGGGATGGAAGGGCTGTCCTAGAGACGACCGTCTACGTCCTAATCATGGATCATGCAGCGGTGGTGGTGATACCAGCGGCAAACACATGATCCTCGTTCAGTCAGTCCAAACTAGTGAGATAGGCTTCGATAGCTGAGAAGTTGCCCTGCGCGAATAGTGCCGCCGGCAAGACTTGCTTGCTCATCCAGTTAGGATCATCCAGGAGGAGGGCGATCCTGTTGCAGGCGTCGATAACGATAATTCGTCGCTACATCAAAAACCAGCACGCCTCAATTACATGCTTCTTGCAATCTGCAACCGCCTTCAGTCCGATGCAAGCCAAGGAACGAAAGGTATGGGTCGTTCGATTGAGACACTGACCCCCTCCATCCTCTCGATGGGCTTAAAATTCATCTCTTTGATTATAGCTAGTTTTTGATGTGCCTTGGCTTCGAACGCATCTATCCACTACTACTGGTAGAGGAACAACCCATGGCCGTAATAAATGCGTATACCGGGACAATGACGCCACTGCCATCGATAGTCACGTTGCCGGATTGAGCCGAGTCCAGGGGATCATCGGGGAGTATCGTGTAGTTGTATGTGCCGTTCGGAAGAGAGAACAAAATCCTCGAATAGTTGCTGTCGCCTGTGAGAAGGGCCCCATTGTATGACAGGGGGAGCGTTGCATTTGATGGTTGAACGACCGTCCGGCCATTCAGCACCACGGCCCAAGGGACGAGCCAAGACCCATAGGGACAATTCGACTCTTGTGAGAACTCCAACTGATACAGTTGAGGCGTCCCACTAGTGGTGGCAAAGGTTGACGTGACCGTTGTAGTTTCAGTCACTGTGCGGGACGTCCCCAGATAGGACGAGGCGAAGATGCCAGCGCCGATCACCACTCCCGCTAGGATGATAGCTATGGCGAGCCGGGAGAAATTTCGAGCTGACGGACTGTTCATTCAAGTAGCACCTAGAAAGCATTCAAGAGGCTCGTCATCATTAGTAGTTTTGCCCGAACACTATGGCAATGTCGTTCTCGCTCGCGACTGTCAAGCCAATCCCGCGGAGGGACGCTCAAAAGCCAACGCGTTATGTTAGCCCCAGGGGGAGGCGCAATGAACCCCTTGCAAAGACAGATCGTAGAGCCAGGCGAAGCCGTCATGACGCGTCCGGGTCTATCAGGTTCCACTGGAGGTCCCTTCCAGAATGCATAGTCGGCGAAGTAGGACAGT
>JAPCJS010000108.1 GCA_027886825.1 Nitrososphaerota archaeon | reverse complement strand
GGCTGAAGCCAGTGAGCCCGAAGACGAAGAGGACGCCGACCGATGGGTTGGCGATGTAGTTGGTCGGGCCGACGGGGACGAGCGCCAGCAGGGCCCCGGAGACGAACATCAGCGCTAGCGGGACCACCAGGAAGACCCCCTTGTCGGCCTTGTCCGGCACTATGATCTCCTTGAAGAGCAGCTTGAAGAGGTCGGCGAAGTTCTGCAGGATGCCTCCGTACTTCCCGGCGTACTGGGGACCGACCCGTAGCTGTATCTTGGCTATGAACTTCCTCTCGACCCAGATCATGAAGACCGTGGAGAAGACCGCCGCGAAGGTGAACCCGGGGAAGGTCGTGAACATGAAGAGGCTCTTGGTCGGGTCTGTCTGCATCAGCCGCATCATGAAGCTCATTACCTTCTGCGGGTCCATCACCGCCACCGTAGCCAGGTGGATGAGGTCGATCCCTAGGAAGGACTTGAGTATCAGGTACGCGGGTAAGGACGCGATCGCGACGAGGAGGATGATCCAGGGTATCAGGAGGAGGACGTGCTTCACAAACCCCCGAAAGGTTGTGATGGTCTTCGGCATTCCTTATGCGACGAATGCCTAGTTGCAGTTTATTTGAACTTTCTCCTCAAAAAGGACGCATATCACCTAGTTGAGGCTGGCCGCATAGTCTTCCAGCCTCTTCCGGTAGATACTCCGGGGAGGGAACCCGATGCCCGTGAGATAGGTGGAGAACTTCACCCTCTTCTTCGCGTCTGTCAGCTTCTCCTCGATGGCGCGTATCTCCTCGCCGACGACGGCGTAGGACGTGGCGTAGCCTGGGAACATCCCCTCGTGCGCGGGGAAGAGCTGGTAGTAGACGTTGCTTCGCGGGACGCCGGTGTGCTTGTGCGCCCAGTCGATGAACTCGAACAGCCCCTGTTTGTTTGTGTTGATGCGGACGTCTCCGATGACACGCAGGAACCTTATCAGCCTCCACTTCCTAGTCTCGAGCTCTATCTCCATGTTGACGAGGTGGAGACCCCCGTGCTTCTCGAGGATGGCGACGTACCTCCTCTCGGCGGTCGTGAGGCTCTTCTTCCCCTCGAGCGCGAGCGACGCCTCCAGGAACTCCCTCTCCCTGTTGAACGAGAGACCCTCGGTGATCGGTCCCGAGAGCAGCGTGGGCAGGAGCTCAAGCTCGGAGGCCCTCCCCCCGAACCTGAAGACGCTGTTCGAGTGGTTGACGCAGTGGCCGTACTCTTCGTGGACGAGCAGGTCGATGAGCTGCGAGACGGACTTGGCGGGGTCGCGCTTCGTGTCCGTCGTGAGGAAGTAGAGCTCGAACGGTTTCTTGGTGAAGGTGTCGAAGAAGCTGGCCGCGCCGGTCGGAATCGTGCCGCTGAGGTAGGGCGGAGTCTCGATCACCCTGGTCTTGTAGTTCTTGTTTATCTTCACGACGGACTCGTTGGCAAACTCCTGGATTGCCTTCCGTATGGAGTTGGTCGTCCTGAGCAGCTGGCTCGGCTTCAGCCTTTGTCTCTCGACGACCTTCTTCTCCACGGCGTCTGGTGTCGCGGCGCACCTGTAGTGCTTCGCAAGGCGCTTCACGATATCCCTGTACCTGGGGAGCTCCTCGTCTATCCAGGCGAGCGCGTTGCGTTCGAGCTCGTCGGGCGTCTCGGCGTAATCGAAGCCAGCCTCGAGCGCGAGGCGATAGAACTTCTCCCGTCCGAGGTCGAACTTGTACTTCTTGAAGACCTGCTCCACCTCCTCGAAGGTACCCTGCCCGAACCCATCCAGCTGGAAGAGGGCAACGAACTTCTTGGCCTTCTCGCTGAGCCGGTCGCAGTCCTTCTTCAGGGCGCTGCTCTTAGTCGCCTTGCTCACCGATCCGAGTATCTCGATCGTGCCGTCCAGCCGGTAGAGGGTCAGGGCCTTGACCGCAGTAGGCACCTTCACGGCCTTGAACCTCCTCTGGGTGGCGTCCAGCGCCTTCGAGGCGTCGGCTATCAGGGAGGTCATGTGCTTGTCGTTCAGTCCCTCCTTGGTCAGATGGCCGAAGATAGCGCCGACTATCTCGTCCAGCACCGGCTGCGGCTCTGGGAAGAGGAGCGCGGCCTCCATGCTGTCGAGCGTCTTCGCCTGGACGTCGTTCTCGGCCCTGCGCCTCAGAGCCCGCACCCTCTCCAGTGCGTCCTTGATGTTCTCCTCGCTCGGGATGAAGAGCTTCCCGGCGTACTCGTTCCAGCCTAGGAGGTACGCCCCTGACGGGCTCAGGTCCTTCCAGAGCTGGATGATCTCGTTGTCGAGGGACTTTTCCAACCTACTCGGCGACCTCTATGGGTTTGAAGCGTTCCATGGTCTCCGCTATCTCTGCCAGGAGCGTCTTCTGCCAGTCGAGGAAGCCCGCAGGCGTCTTTGGATAGTCGAGGTTGTGCTGGACCAGGGTCTGGCTCTTCTTGGCCGTATATCTGAGCCCCTTGGCGAGGTCGTACTCGCTCAGCGCCCTGAGGATGAGGATTGGGTTCATCACCTGGGCCCTGTGGAACTCCGGATGGCGCCGCTCGCTTATCGCCTTGATGTCGTCCTCTGAAAGGAAGTGCTTCATCCCGTAGTTGATCTGCTCGTTCGTGAGTGTCTGCAGGTATCTTCTTAGCACCTCGAAGCTCGCCATCTGGTAGCCGTGCGTCGTCATGTACTCGACGTTGTACCCCCAGAGCGACTCCTGGCTGTAGTCCTTCGCCTCGAGGGCGTGGGCAACGACCTTCCCCAGGATCACGCCGGCGTACATCGACGGACCGATCCCTCCGGCGTCCAGCGGCCGCGGCAGCCACGCCGCATCGCCGACCACCGCGAACCCGTTCGCCACCATGCAGTCGTTGTGCCTCCGCACCGGCACCTGCCAGTTGCCCTTGGAGTTGCCGTCGAAGGCGGGACCGGTCGAGAGCCTCCCGTTCTTGATCGCAGGGTTGTCCTTCACGTACTTGTCTATGAGGCTCTGGAGGTTGTCGTTCAGCTTGAACCTCTTGTTGCGGCGGGTGAGCCCGGACTTGGAGACGCCCAGCCCGATGTTGACCCGGCTCTTTCCCTTGGGGAAGACCCAGGCATACCCCGCCGGGGCAATGAACTGGTCCAGATGGATCAGGCAGTAGTCAGGCGTGAAGAACGTCTCGTCCTCCTTCCCCTGGTCGAAGTCGAGGATGTACCTCCCCGTCGCCTCGATGTCGTCCATGTCTATCTCACGCTCGATGTAGCTCTCTATCGGGAGGAACTTCCTGAGTAGAGAGGTGGAACCCGTGGCGTCGACGACGATCTTGGCGGTAGCCTTGAAGGGCGTCCCGTCGTCGGACCGGCCCGTGACTCCTGTGATGTATCCGTTCTCGGAGGTGAGCCTCTCCGCGCTCGTGTTGAACCTGAACTCGACGGCGAAGCTCTTCGCGTCGCGCACCTGCCTCTGTGGAAGGAGCTTCCTGTTGAGGATGTAGCCCTCTCCCTCGAACCTGACCTTCGTCTTGTGGTCGGGAGAGTAGACGAGGACGCCCTTTACGGGGTGCTCCAGCTCCGGGCTCCCGTACTTGATCCCGATGTTCTCCTCGAGGTACCTCAGGCTGTTCATGCTGGTTGCATCACCGCAGGTCCAGCCGTTGTTCGTCTTCTTCCCCGCCTCTTCGGGAGGGTTCCGGTCTAGGACCAGGATACTCGCGGCCTTCTTGGAGTAATGACCGATAGCAGATGCCGTGATCAGCCCTGCCATCCCGCCACCTGCGATTATCACATCATAGTCGGTCTTCAAACGTCAGAACCCCGTCGCTTCCGCTTAAAAAGACGAGCATGGACCTCAAGCTCGCCGACGTCCATTCCCCGAAGATTCTATTGACAGTCCAATTTGTAGGAAGGCGTTTATACCTGCAGCCACTTTTTTAGTCGAATGAGAATCTGGACGAGGCGGCTCGTCTTGACCTCGCTGGCGATCCTCCTCCTCTCGCTGGCGTCACCCAGCCTTGCCCACGCCTCGAGCCAGCCCACGGCTCCACGGCTCGTCCCGACGACCGTCTGCAGCTGCCCGCCCGAGGGAGGGAACCCCTCGACCGTGGTGCAGCTCAGGGGGCATCACGGGCCTCCCCCGAACACATCCGCCTACGACGAGCAGATAGGGGAGACCTTTACCCAGAGCTTCACATCGCTGGAGTACAACGTGACGGCCGTCGCCCAGACCGATGCGACGCTCGACACGGGCCCGGGCTACCTGCTAAACGGGCTCTCGAACTCCGGATACTGGTACCAGGTCGGCGTCTCCTGGAACTGGTCCCCGGGACAGAGCCCAGGCACGGGTTTCGGGATGAACTATGAGGTCTTCGACACCTCCCAGAACTCGATCTTTCCACAGAACGGGGGCGGTGGCGTACAGGCCTTCACGGGTACTGTCAACCAGGGGGACACCGTCCTCCTGAACCTCTACTTCACGAACTCCAGCCAGGTTATGATGGCGGCCGAGGACCTGGAGACCGGCGCCTTTGCCTCGGAGACCTACAGCGCCGTCGGTGGGGGGACGTATTTTGTCGGCCTGACGAACGCTGTCTCCAACTCGAACGGCTATTTCACGGGGCTGATGACCGAGTGGTATCACGGGAACCCCTTCTATGCGAACGGAAAGGAGGTCATCTACTCGAACCCGAACTTCGCGCTCTCGTCTGCATGGATGTGGATGGACGAGTTCGACTCGAACAGCAACACGGGGGTCTTCTCGTCGACCTCTCCCGCACCCCTCACATTCACCGGCAACCCCACCCATCTCCAGGAGTTTTCCTACAACGGAACCGTGGAATATGGCGACGCCTATGAGTTCATAACCGGAAACCTGACCGGCACGGGTACCAGCACGACGGTCCCGCTCACGCTCAGCTACTCGGTCCAGGGCGGGGGGACTGGGTATTCTCCTCCGGTCGTCACCTATGTCTCGAACGGGGTCCAGGGGACCGCAGCCCTGAACTCCTCGGCGGTCACGTACAACGTGGACGCCGGGAGCCTCTGGAGCGTCTCGTCCGGGCTCAACGGCTCTTCGTCGAGCGAGAGATGGCAGACGAACCAGACCACCATGGGCGTCGCGGCTTCTGCGCAGACGATCCAGTTCCAGTACTATCATCAGTTCCAGGTCGCTTTCGCTTTCAGCGTCTCGGGGGGCGGGTCGGGGTACTCCACTCCCGCGGTGAAATACGCGTCGTTCGGTTCCCCTCAGTCGGTGCTCCTGACCTCCGGCCGAAGCCAGGGGATCTGGGCCGACGCGGGATCCAGCTACAACTATACGGACCCGCTTGCAGGTTCCTCCTCCGGCGAGAGGTGGGACTCTGGAGGTGCATCGGGCATCGTGAGCTCATCGGGCACGATAACCGCCACGTATCAGCATCAGTTTTTGGTCACGGTCGAGGCGTCCTTCAAGGGGAGCGAGGTCTTCCCTTCGGTCGTGCTGAGATCGACCAGCGCTGGTTCGCCCTTCACCGGGACCATAGTCCAGGGGACGACCAGCTTCTGGCTGGACGCGAACGCGTCGTATTCGATACCCCAGTCGATATCGCTCTCCCAAGGTGAGCGGTGGGCGACCAACGCCACCGCGATGGGCCTTGTCTCAGGTCAGGTCATCATCCCGCTGGCCTACCAGTATCAGTACTACATCGGCGTCGGGACGAACAGCACAGAGGGGGGCACTGTCTCTCTGATCTCAGGTTGGTATCTTCCCGGGACCAGCATGCAGCTGACAGCGGATACCAGCCCAGGATGGAAGTTCCAGGGGTGGACCGGCGTGGGAGCAGGGTCGTCATCCAGCACGACACCCAGCCTCTCGCTCACGGTGAGCGGTCCGGCCAACGAGACAGCGACCTTCTTCCCGGGCATCACGGTCACCTCGACGGGCCCCGTGTCGATCGCCTATCTTGACGGCTCGACCTCGGGGTCGGTCCCTGCGGGGACGAGCACGGTCATCTACGTGCCACCCTCCTCGACGCTCACGCTGAGCGCGTCCTCTGCTCCGTTCCTCTATTCCTTCTCGGGCTGGAGCGGTGCCAGTTCCTCGACCGCGACCAGCATCTCGCTGGCTGTGAACGGGCCCGAGTCGGTGACTGGAAACTCGTCATACAGCTATTCTGATATAGCGATAATAGCGGTCGCGGTGACCGTGGTCGCACTGGCAGCTCTGCTCGCGAGCAGAAGGTCGAGGAAGCCCGCCACAGGTTAGAGACAGATACAAGACAGGAAAAAGAGATCGTGGGCAGCGCGGTCGCGTAATAATGCGACCGGCTGGCCGCTGCAGTCTAACTGCTGTATACGGACTCGTTCGAGGCCGAGGGTATCTCGGGGAACGAGTCACTCATCCGCTTCTCTGCCACCGCTGCCGCTTCGGCCATGATCTTGTCTGCCTCCTCGCTGCTCTCCGGAGTGAAGAAGTTGCCTCCGCTGAGGCCGCCGACGTCCGTCATCAGCGAGGTCAGCGACGCCCCGATGTCGCCGAGCGCGGACTGCGCGTCTGGCATCGCCGTGCCCAGGGTCGTGCGGATGTTCTTGATGACGCCGATCGCCGGTGCGAGCGTGGCAGTGAAGTCGCCTATGTCGGTGACTGTCTGCAGCCTCGTCGTTATCTGTTCGAGCGCGAGCTTGGACTGGGTCACGATCTTGGCCATCTTCCTTACCTCGGCTAGCTCGTTCGAGTAGGCCTTGCTGGTCTGCTCGTCGTGCTGCTGGACGGCCGTGACCGTCTTCTTGAATATGGCCTGCTCCCTCTGCTTGAGGCGGTCCATCGACCGGTTGAGGCGCGTTATCTCCTGCTGGAGCTGGCTCGTGGCCTTTTGGATCTGAGGCCTCATCGGCTGCTGGCCTCTGACCGCCTCCTTTGTCTTCTGACCGAAAGAGCTCTGATTCTGTTGCGGCTTCCAGTTCTTTTCGAACTTACTCAATTTAATCTCGCGGTATCTTGTCGGAGATGATGTGATGATACCGGCCTCAGACAATAAATCTTGACACGTTGCTCAACTCGGCGAAGATACGGGTTCAGGCGTTTTCCGGCGGGCGAGTCGGAAGAAGGAGCGGCCAGCGTTAATCTACCCCGAGATGGCCGGGGGACAGAGAGGATCCGACCATTTGCCGAACCCCGACCCGAGATATTACAGGCGAGGCTACGCCTACGCGCTCCTAGGGGCCGTCTGCGGGGGGATAGTTCCGACCCTCAGCAAGCTCGTCGCGGTGAGCGGTCCGCTCGAGGTCTCGGCCCTCATCGCGCTGCTGGGCGGTGGGTTTCTGATACCCTACAAGGCAAAGGTCGTCCCTCGGAGGAACGATCTCTTCTTGCTTGTGCCCATCGGCATACTCGGGGCGGCGGTCGGTCCCTTTCTGTACATCACAGGTATCAGGGATACCACCGCAGTAAACGCCTCTCTGCTCGTGAACGGCGAGCTCTTCTTTACCTCGATCATAGCGTTCGCAGCATTCAGGGAGACCTTGAAGCGGATCCAGCTGCTTATGGGCCTCCTGGTGGTCGCCGGGATAGTCGTCGTCTCGACCAACCTCGACCTCTCGAGCGTCCAGCTGACCTCGGGTCTCAGCGGGAACATACTCATCATTGCTTCCACGTTTCTGTTTGGGATCGAGAACAACCTGAGCAGGATAGCGAGCCAGCGACTCGGTCCGGTCCTGGTGACAAAGTACAGGAACCTGATCGGGGGGGTCGTCCTGCTCGCGGTGATGGTAGGAATCTCCGCTCCCCTGACCGTCTCCCTGGCGGCTCTCCCGTTCGTCCTGGGGCTGGCTGTCGCCAACGCTGCGGCCGTCCTCTTCACAATCTCTGCGCTGAGGAGGATAGGCGCGGTGCGCACGCTGCTCGTCTTCTCAACATCCTCGATCTTCGGGTCGATCTTCGCGTTGGTCTTCCTCAAGGAGCAGATAACGCCCGTGCAGATCCTGGGAGGGGCGTTCATGCTCTCAGGGATCTATCTGATCCAGCGGAGCGAGGATAGGCCCTAGCCGTCGTGATCACATGATGCGACAGGCTGACTGCGGGCGAGACGGCCCTCCGGGATTCCCCGGGGCTTGCGACCTTCACAAGGCTTAAAGAAGCCATCCGGACGAAACGGTTCGATGAGCAAGCAGCTCGGGCTGGGCTTGGTCGGTGCGGGAGCGATAGGCAGGGTTCACGCGAAGAACATCCATGAGAAAGTTCCGAACGCCGAGCTCGCTGCGGTGGCAGACATCGACCAGAAGGCTGCGTCGAGCATAGCCGATCAGAACGGCCACGCGCGCGTCTACTCAGACTATGCAGACATGATTCGCGACGACGCGGTCGACGGCCTGGTCCTCTGCGTCCCTCCTTTCTTGAAACTCGAGATCACGAAG
>JAPCJS010000067.1 GCA_027886825.1 Nitrososphaerota archaeon | reverse complement strand
CCTCACGAGGGGAGGCCGCAGATATCTCGTCTGCTCTGCCATAGGCCATCTGTACGCGGTCTCAGACTCGTTCCGCCGGAGGGAGGTCTACCCCGTCTTCGACCTCGAGTGGTACCCATCCCATCTGGTGGACAAGAATGCCAGGAACATCGGGAAGCGCATCCTGTCGATAAGGAAGCTGGCGGCGGAGGCAGGGTCGTTCGTCAACGCGTGCGACTATGACGTGGAAGGGGAGACGATAGGCCACAACATACTGAGATACGCCTGCGGCGGCAGAGAGGACGTGGCGCTCCGGGCCAAGTTCTCCACCCTGACCAAGGAGGAGCTGGTCGCAGCCTTTGATGAGGCCGAGGCGGGTCTGGGCGCAGGGCTCGCGACGGCGGGCAGGACCAGGCACTCGCTCGATTTCATCTGGGGGATCAATCTCTCCCGTGCACTCTCTACGTCCCTCTCGACAGCCTATTCAGGCTACAGGACGATCAGCATGGGGCGGGTCCAGGGTCCGACGCTTGCCTTTGTGGTGGAGAGGGAGATCGAGATCCGGAACTTTGTGCCGACGCCCTACTGGACCGTCGCGGGGCTCTTCGATAAGGACGGATCCAGGTTCGAGGCTCCCAGCTCGATATCCAGGTTCGCCAGGAAGGCCGACGCCGAGGCGGTGAGGGACGGATGCCAGGGGAAGGCCGCCCGCGTCTCCCATCTCTCGAAGAGCGTCTTCAGGCAGCCGCCTCCTGCCCCCTTCAACCTAGGGGACCTGCAGAAGGAGGCGTACAGGTCCTTCGGCTACACGCCGAGCAGGACGCTCCAGATCGCCGAGAGGCTGTATCTCGACGCACTGATATCGTATCCCCGGACGAGCAGCCAGAAGCTCCCTCCCTCGATCAGGTACCGCGAGATCCTCTCAAACCTTGGCAGGATGCAGGAGTACAGCGCGCCTGTGGAGGAGCTGCTCAAAAAAGGAGGGCTGCGGCCGAGGGAGGGTGAGAAGTTCGATAATGCGCACCCTGCGATATACCCTACGGGCGAGCTCCCGAGGAGGGCACTCGATCCCTCGGAGAGCAGGTTGTTCGACCTCATAGTGAGGCGTTTCCTCGTCTGTTTTGCAGAGGACGCAATACGTGAGAGGCTGAGCGTGGAGATCGAGGTAGGAGGGGGCGAACACGTCTTCCGGATGACCGGAAGAAGGACGCTCAGGGCGGCCTGGATGAGATACTATTCAAAGTACATCGGGATCGAGGACAGGAGCATCCCGTCGCTCAAGAAAGGAGACATACTTTCTGTGGTCAGGGTAGATTGCACGGAGAAGTTTGAGCTCGGCCCCTCGAGGTACAACCAGAGCAGCCTGCTCGAAAAGATGGAAAGGGAGTCCATAGGCACGAAGGCGACGCGAGCGGAGACGATCTCGACCCTGATAAGCAGGGGTTACATATCGGGCGACAGCCTGGCTGCGACGGACCTCGGGATCTCGGTGATCGAGACGATGCAGGAGTACTGCCCCCAGATAGTCTCTCCCGAGCTGACCCGTGAGACAGAGGAAGCGCTCGAGGAGATAGAGAGGGGTGCAGACGACGGGACGGCCCTAATAGAGCGGGTGATCGACCTTCTCTCGAAGCAGATCGAGGCGCTGAAATCGAGCGAGTCAGAGATCGGCCGGAGGATGAACGATTCTGCAATCCAGACCAGCATCTCTCAGAGCATCCTCGGTGCCTGTCCGGTCTGCAAGACGGGGAGACTGAGGATCATCCGCTCCTTCAAGACCAAGAAGAGATTCGTGGGTTGTACGGGCTATCCCACCGGGTGCAGGGCTTCCGCGCCGCTCCCGCAGCGAGGGACCATAAAGGTCGCCAAGCAGACCTGCAGGTCCTGCGGATGGCCGGTGGTGTACGTCAGGGCGGGGAGATACCCCTGGAGGCTGTGCGTCAACATCGACTGCCCGAGCAAGGCAGAGAAGAAGAAACATGCAGTGCAAGCTTTGCAGAAGGGAGACTAGGAAGAGCGACGAGCTCTGCCGCTACCATTCAGCGGCGAGGGATGCACTTAAAAGGGCTTATGCGACCTGGGAGGAAGCCTACCCTGGCTTGGCATGGCGAGATTACTTGAATAGAGTTAAAGCCCTTGAATCGACGGGTCAGTGGATAACAGAAGTGGTTGGTTACCTTGGAGAAGGCGAGCACGAATGATAAGAGCTTGGTTTGAATCCCATCTGAGCGGAGCCTGGGACAGACTGGACAAGGCCGCCGGCAAGAGCGGGCTGTTCTCAGTGCTAAAGGACCAGTGGATGGTGATACTCTACATCCTGGGGATAGTTCTCATGACGGCCGGGATAGTAAACGCGGCCATCCAGCCCGTCAATTTCGGGTATGTCATCTTCCCGTCGACCGGAGCGCAGTCCGCGACAGAGACGGGGGTGGACGCTCTTGCCCTCCTCATCGGAGCGGCTGGGATCTATATCTCGTACCTCAGCGGAAGGCAGACTACGAAGGGGCGGATGGTAAACTTCTACCTCGCGATCGGCCTCCTCCTGATCGGGATCGCGGTGTACATGGGGATCTACGTCCTCGGCTCCAAGTAGAGCGGCGCGCTGAACCTGTTGTCCGGCCAGCCACTTATTGTCTGGGTGCACCTGAAGGAGATCCTGTCGGAGCGATCGGTGGTGCCTGTGGTGGTGATCTGCAGGTCGGCCGCTGCAGAGAGCGACCTCCTCGTCGTCCTCTCGGGCGCAGAGTCCCTTTCTGTCTTGTAGACGGTTCCGAAGACGAAGAGGTTCTCGGTCCGGGCTTGGTAAGAGAGCAACCGGATGAAGGTGAACAGCTGGTGGGTCCCTGACCCACCCCGTCTGTCTGAGGAGATCAGGTAGTGCAGTGCGTTCAGATCGTCGATCAGGATCGCCTCTGCCTTCATCTCGAGGACGTCCGTCACGGAATCTTCGAGCCTTCGGTCGTCCTGCGGCGTGATCAGCGTGGACCTCTGGAGGAAGTCCTTCGGCAGGGACTCTGCGAGGGCCCCTATGTTCGTCGCATAGAAAGAGCTGGTATCGAATATGACGGTGCGCATCCTTGAGGCCGCCAGACAGCCGAGAAGGAAATGGGCGACCATCGAGTTTCTCCTCCTGCTCGGCGTGATGAAGACAGACGTCCTTCCCCTCAAGGGTGCGAGGAAGGCGAAGGCCTGTCTGGGGGTAGGAACGCTCATTAAGAGCGACAAGTCCCGAGAGAAGATATGAAGGTTGTTAGTGTCGCAACCTCCGACAGCAGGGCTTACTATTCTATCCTGTCCAGGCTCAAGGAGACCAACCTGCGGTTCGTGAGCCTCACGCCGTCCCAGGCTGCGGATGAGGTCCCCGAACCGGTCATAACCACCAAGAGCGAGCTCGGGCTGTTCAGCGTCGTCTCCATACCCATAGAGGACCTCGACGAGAACCCGATGATAATGGAGGGTCAGATCCTCTCCAAGACCCTGATCGAGAGCAAACGGGTCATCCTCATCGGGGTGGACCCTGGTTCCAGGATAGGAGTCATGGTCTTCTACGGAGGATCAGGGCTGGGCTCGTTCACGGTGAATTCGATCGATTCCCTTCAGTGGAGGATAGTGAGCGTCGTGCGCAGCATACCGCACGTGAGCGTCGTGATCAAGGTGGGAGACGGTGCTCCCAGGCTCTCGAGGAGCATCATCAGGACGATGACAGAGCAGCTTCCGGAGGCGACGGTAGAGATAGTGGATGAGAGGAGGACCACGACCAGCAGGCTAAAGTCCAGGGGTCTGACAAAGGATCAGGGCGCGGCAGAGAGGATAGCCTTCCGGAAGGGCACCGACTTCAGGAAACTCTCCAACTGACTGACTAGAGCGCAAAATCCCTCACCATCTGTTCGATCTCCTGGCGCTGAAAGTCGCCCTCGTGCAGGTCCTGCTTCAGCCATGCGGGAAACATCTCGATTATCTCCCGGTCGTCGAACCTAGAGTCAAGGAAGAACACGAGGCCTCGCTTGTCGGGGCTCCGCATGTGCCTGCCCGCCGACTGGATCGCCTTTCTCAGCGCAGGGAGCAGCGATATCACCAGGTACGCATCGTGCTTGCCGAAGCCGGACTGGGTGTACTCTGCGTACATGGTGGGGGACGGCGGAGGCAGGGAGAGCCCCACCACCACGGAGGCGTCCATCTGTTCGCCCGGAAAATCCTCGCCCTCGGAGAAACGGCCCCCCTGGACGGCCAGGAGGACAGAGCCGGGCGTGGACTTGAACGACCGCATTATCTCCTCGGACTCCGCGTTGCCCAGGCTGCGGGCCTCGACCAGCAGGTTCCGGCTCTTCCCTAGGTCCAGCAGCAGAGGCCGGAGCGACTCCAGCATGGAGTAAGAGGGCACGAATATGCCTACGCCGCCCCTGACGGCACCGCATATCGCCGATATCTTCCCGGTCAGCTTACGGAACATCTCGGACGTCCTCATCTTGAAACGGGTGCTGACCCCCGTGTCGATGATCGTGCGGGCCTGGAAAGTCTGGTTCGGGTTGACCTTGTGGATCCGGGTGCGCTCGTCGAGGCCGATCGACCTCAGGAACAGGTCGCTCGGATTTATCGTCGCGGACAGCAGCACCAGGCTCTTGTAGTCCCGTACGAGGCCAAGGAACCGGCTGGAGGTATCCGTGTCTATCAGGAACATCGCCCTGTCGGATTTCGCGACGACCGTCCTCTCCAGGCCGGGTGAGGAGAGGAGGGCCCTCAGAAAGTCGCCGACGCGGGTGATGGAGGTCGGGAGGTTCTTCCCCGTCGCGATCGACTGCCACGCCACGCCCGAGCAGGTCGAGAGCTCGAACGCGATGTTGGGCAGCCAGGTCGCGTCGTGCGACCCGGAGATCTTTTCGATCAGCGAGTTCTTCTCCACGTACCAGGAGGTGTTCTTGGCGCAGAAATCGCTGAGCGACCTCAGAATCTCCACGAGCGAGGACTCGATCCGTTCCATGTACAGCTCCCGTGAATCCTTTATCGCCAGCTCGATCTCGGCAAAGGAGAGCTCGGTCGTCGATGCATCCCGCATGAAATCCCTCAGGTTGTGCGCCTCATCTATGACGACGATCGTCTCCGCGGGGGTCCAGCGTCCGTTGTTCAGCAGGATCGACCGTGATGCCTCGTCAAAGATGTAGTGGTAGGTCGTGACGACGACCCTCGAGTTGGCTATGGCGAGGCGAGCCACCTCGTACGGACATACGTGCGTGCTCCTGCACGTGTCAAGGAACTTGGAGTGGCTGCGCACGGAAGAGCTGAACTCCTTTACAAGCGAGTTCACCTCTTTGTTCATCAGGCTGATGTTCATGAAGTAGGAGCAGAGGTTGTTTGTGACGTTGAAGCTGCAGTACCACTTGAAGGACTCTTGGCTGACGGGAAAGCGCGACATCTCCTTGAGCAGGCAGTAGTCGTTCTTTGCGAAGAGATACGTCGTGCTCAGGGGGGTCTTCCTCTGTATCCGCTCTATCTCCTCCATCACCCGGAACACCTGCCTCTTGGTCCTGCAGGTGTAGATTATGCGGTTGTCGTCTTCTTCTGCCGCGAGGATCGCGCCAGTGAGCACGGGCGCGGTCTTTCCAAAGCCGCTCATCGCCTCCACGACCAGCCTGCTTCCGTTCTTGCAGCTCTCATATACCGAGTCCGTCAGATCCCGCTGGCCTTCCCTGAAGGACGAGTACGGGAACAGCTCCTCGAGGTTCACGGACCTCTAATCCGTCACAGTATTTTAGGACAAACCATCGGAGCCGACGCGCGATGCGAGCTCCTCTCTCCCGAATATCGTCTGCACGGCCCGGGCGACCTTGTTTCTCTGCTCGGGAGCAGAGTAGACACGGAGCACATCCGTGAAGCCCGTGATCGATCCCACGAGGGGGAGCTCCGTGATCGATATCTTCTCGCTGTGCTTCCCGCTGAAGTCCTCGGAGACGAGCGTGATCGAGTTCAGGGCCTGTCGCGTGTATGTGTGGGGGACCGACGGCGTGGTGGGCACGTCTACGTAGATGCTCGTCGCATCGACGTTGGCCTGCCGGGCTATGTCCCCTATGAGCTCGTTCCTGAACCTCTTCTGGCTGAAGATCTTCTCCACGACGCGGTCCTTGCGCTGCATCACCTTCTCGAAGACGCATTTGACGAGCTTCCTGTTGTTGTAGTTCTCGGCCAGCTTTCTTGCCAGGCGGAGCCTCGGGTTCTGGCGGGGGAGAGAGGTCAGGCGGTAGACGACGACCTCGTCGGTCAGTTTCAGGTACGCGTCTATCCTGGAGATGTTGGTCAGACCCAGCTCTTCGTCTGCGAGGGACATCGAGTGGGCGAGCATCAGCTCTGCGGCCCGGACCGTCCTGTGGAAGTATACCGCCTTGAACATCTCATACCTGGCTATCAGGAGGGCCTCGAAGGCGTACAGGGCAGCCTGATCGAGGACCAGATGGTCGCCCATCACGTCCAGCGAGTGGATCACCCGGTGGATGTCAACCTTACCGTACTCGACACCCGTGAAATAGGAGTCTCTGAGCAGATAGTCCATGATGTCTGCGCTCAGGCCGCCGGCTATCGCCTCGTTCATGAAGGCGTGGGTCTTCTGCTTCCCGACGCACAGCTGGGACATCCTCTTGGAAGAGGTGCCGTATTTCTCGAGGATCTCCCTTATGTCCGATTCCAGGACTATCCGCTGGGAGATCTCTTCGTGGCCGAGGCCTGTCTTCTCGGTGAGCACCTCCTCGAAGAGGTGCGAGAAAGGTCCGTGTCCTACGTCATGCAGCAGAGCGGCGAGCCTCAGTTCCTGTATCTGCTCTTCATCGAGGTTCGCCTTGTCCGCGATGGACTCGGCTATGAGCCCGGCAACGTGCATGGTGCCCACCACGTGCTCGAACCTGGTGTGGACCCCGCCCGGGTAGACCATGTACGCGCCCGCCAGCTGATGTATCCTCCTCAGCCTCTGCAGGAAGGGCGAGTCGATTATGGCCCGTTCCTCTTCTGTGATCTTGATGTATCCGTGTACCGGGTCTCTGATCTCCGCCACGTACCGGAGGGTCATGATTTAGCCCCCAGGTCGAGGTTGTCTTTCACGGTCTGCACGACCGAGTCGTGCACGCGTCCGACGCTCTTAGACCCGTCGATGACCACCCAGCCGAACTTCGGCGCGAGCTCCCTGTAGAGGGTCTGGACGCGGGCCTGCAGCTCGAGGTCTTTTTCGTACGAGTCCTTGGGTCCGGGCCTTCTCGATGCAACGCCCCTGGAGGGCGCGTCCAGCACCACGACCAGATCCGACCTTGGGATACCCCTCTCCAGCCCGGCCAGCCATCCGAGGCGCAGCCCGTTCGCGAGGCCGTATACCAGATTCGACTCTGTGTACCTGTTCACTATGATCGCTTCGTTCTCGAGCCGGGACCGCCTGATCAGCGATGCCTTCTCCCACCTGTTGGCTGCGAACAGCATGTGTCTCACCTCAGGCCCGAAGTCTCGTCCGCCTCCAAGAAACGCCTTGATCTCTTTTCCGATTGGGGTATCATAGTCCGGAAAGGAGAGGGAGGTCACCCTGCGCCCTTGGTCCCTGAACCACGTCTCCAGAAGAAGGCTCTGCGTGCTCTTTCCTACCGCATCTATGCCCTCAACCGAGATTATCCGCCCTCTAGGGTTCAACGAACTCGACTGCTACGCTGCTCTGTCTTCAATAAAAGAGTGTTATGGCACCCAGCAGAAGGACCGCCGGCAACAGTATCTTTGCGTAGCCCTTGGAGAGAGAGATGGCGTCCTTTGTCAGCTTCGCGAAATCGTCGAGGGACTCGGTACCGATCAGGGGGATCTTCATCTCGAACCGCGCGACCGCGAGGTCGCATGGAGCGACCCTGCTCTCCGCAGCGTCGACCAGCTTCTTGACCACTTCCACGACCTTGTCTTTGCCGCTGCTCTCGCCGAGCGCGAAGTAACCTCTGTTCGTAAGGTTTCGCGCTGCGAAGTTGTGTGTGTCCGAGGTGCAGAGTTCGATGAACTCCACGCCTGTCTTCCCCAGCTCTTCGGCGATGCGTTCTCGCAGACCTGATACCGCATTGTTGGAATCGGCGGTCACCAGCACGCTCCTGGAGCCGTCCACGACGAACAGGGTGGCGCAGATCCCGCCCTCGCTGACATCGGGGCCGAGCTTCAGATTCATCCCGGTCGAACTGGCGAAACCGAACCTGAACGGTTTCTCCGGAAGCGCCAAGACCCTCCGGAATATCGATTCCCAGTCGTCTCTTGTGACCTGGGTCAGGGAGCGTCTTTCACCATCGACAGAGTTGTGGGCGTCGACCATCGAGAGTCTGACCCCGAGCTTCGATGCGACGTCTGACGCCTCTGCGACGGTCGTTGGATCAAAGTCATCAGAAAGGAAAGGCGAATTGGAGATTATCGAGAGCACCTCCTTCCCGAAGGCCAGTGTCGTTATGTTGGTGATCCCGATCTTGTCGTGGGCGGGACCCCTCATCAGGTTCCTCTCCGAGACATTCAGGGAGCTGACGAACCGTGAGATCTCGCCGGCGTACGCCGCGGCCAGATCGTTGGTCGGCGTATTCCTTTCGTGTCCCCCCGTACCGTGAAGCACGATGGGTGCTGCTATCCCTTTCTCCTTGAGCGCGCGATAGATCAGCTCAGAAAGATTGTAACTTCCCACAGGGGAGAACGGGCCAGGATGCACGCCAGGTAGGATAAAGACGACCTTCTCATCCTTGCCCTGGGCCAGTATGACATCTGTGACCACCGATTCGCTCTTCGCATAGTTCGAGAAGTACTTTTCAAGATCACCCGGTTCCTGAGTGACCCAGGTCTTCAGGAACGCCTGTAGGATCTGCAGCGTAGGTATCCCGTGCTTTGTCTTCAGCCTCTTGAGCCTCAGCAGGAAGACCAGGATCGCGATTAGGGCTACCATCCCCGTCACGGCGGGATAGGAGAGGTACGGGAAACCTATCGCATAGAGTGTGATCAGCAGGATGGAGAGAGGGTGGATCGAGGCCAGCGCCAAGCTGGCCAGCGTGTTCCTCAGGAACGCCCCGTTGATCACGACGGACTCGAATCCCCAGACGAGGAACGCCCCGAAGACGAACTCGTTCGTGTCTGCCGAGCCTAGCCGTGTGAGCGACGAGACGGCCACACCCAGGGTCAGGGGGATGACCCAGATCAGCGTGGATACGAAGAGCAAGCCGAAGAGCCGTCTCACGGATGCGATCGATCTGCGGTCGATGGTCCGGATCAGACCCGTGAGCAGAAATCCGGCTACGAGCGTCACGCCGACGCATGCAACGACGACCTCTAGGGAGAGCGGTCTGGCGAGCGATGCGAGCCCCATGAGCGCGCCGCTCGAGACTGTGAGGAGTAGGAACGAGACCGTGAAGGAGGGCAGGACAAAAAGATGCCTGTATCTCTTTGCTAGCTGCTCCGTTGATGATCCGTACAGTTGGACCTACCTGAAGAACGCATTGAGCAATATAGAAACGACTATGAGCGACATCGAAGCAGCTAGGACGAACTGGGGCCTTATCTTCACTCCTTCGGTCTCATCTTCGAAGAAGCGCAGCAGACCCGCGCTGGACGCTGGCATCGGCGCATTTTTCTTCTTGCTCATTGTTGACTGGCTCCCTACGCTCATTATGAGGGCCCCCGGGCCTTCTAAAATACGTTGTGTAACTAGCGGCGATCGTCTGTTTTTGCGCAAACATATAATTAGCAAAAATCTGGCGAAGGAAGGACCATGTCAGATCTGTCGGATTACAGGAAGATCACTAGCTTGGTGAAGCAGCACGAGAAGTGGTTCTCCGAGAGCCTCCCCCTGATCGCCAGTGAGAATGTGGCATCGCGCGGAGTCAGGGAGGTCCTTGCCTCCGACCTTGGGCAGAGATACGCCGAAGGATGGCCCGGTGAGAGGGTCTATGCCGGCTGCAGGTACATCGACCAGATCGAACTATCCGCGATCGACCTCGCGAAGAGGCTCTTCAAGGCAGAGTTCGTCGATGTCCGACCCGTCTCGGGAGCCTGTGCTAACCTGGCTGTGTACTCGGCGCTCTCCGAGCCTAACGACAGCCTGATGGCGCTCTCGATCCCCAACGGCGGCCACGTCTCGGCCGGAAAGAAGGAGTTCTCCGGGACGGCCGGTCTGGTCCACGGTCTGCAGATAGAATACTTTGCATTCGACAAGGCCAACATGAACATCGATATCGATGAGAGCAAGAAGAAGCTGAGGGCCCTGCACGCAGAGGGGAGCAGGTTGAAGATGATCATGTTCGGAGGCAGCCTCCTGCTCTTCCCGCAGCCGGTACGCGAGCTGAGCGAGGTCGCCTTGGAGATCGGGGCCATCCCGTGCTATGATGCGGCGCACGTAGCCGGCCTAATCGCAGGCGGAGAGTTCCAGGACCCCCTCAGGGAAGGGGCGCACCTGATGACCTTCAGCACCCACAAGACCCTCTTCGGTCCACAGGGTGGCACGATCGTCGCAAAGGCCGAGTACGGCGAGGGCATAAAGAAGGCGGTCTTCCCGGGAACCTCGAGCAATCATCACCTCCACAACGTCGCGGCCAAGGCGTTGACGTTCGCAGAGTTCTTGAAGTATGGCAGGGCCTACGCGGGTGACGTCGTCAGGAACGCTTTCGCTCTTGCTGAGCGTCTTTCGGAGCTGGGCGAGAAGGTGATCGGGGAGAACATCGGGTACACCAAGTCCCATCAGATCGCTCTTGATGTGACCCGGTATGGGGACGGCGGATTCGTGGAGAAGAAGCTCGAGTCCATGAACATAATCGCCAACAGGCAGCTGCTTCCAGGTGACCTACAGGCAGGAAGGCACTACACAAACCCGGGTGGCGTCAGGCTGGGTGTCTCGGAGCTCACGAGGCTCGGGATGAAGAAGAACGAGATGCAGGAGGTCGCGGACATCCTTCACCTGGCTCTGAACTCGGAGAAGACCTCTGAGGTCAAGAGACGCGTCTCACGTCTGCGCAGGTCGCACCAGGAGGTTCACTACTCGTTCAAGACATCGGCTGCGTACTTCTATGGTCAGGCGGGCGCAAAGTCTGTCAGCTCCAGCTGAGTCGAACGCTCCTTCTCGTGGAACAGCTGGTCTAGCTCTCTGACGATGAGGTCGAGACGGCCTTTGATGTAGTCGTCCACGTCATAGTCGTTGGCGAGCGTCCTGGCCAGCGAGAGATACTTCTCGACCGATCCTCTGGTCAGGGTCTGCCTGAGGTCCTGGCCGCAGAAATCGCACCTGCCGGATATGGTCGGCCTCCGGAAGGAGCGGCCGCAGCCTCTGCACTTGAACGTCTGGGTGGCATATTTCTTCATGTTACCCATGATGTCCCTGATCAGGTGGGTCTTGATTATCGATTCGACGACGTCCTTGGTCGAGACGGCCTCGATCTTCTCCGCCACCTCGATCTGTTTGGATATCTTCTCCTTGAGGCTCGTGAGCGTGGGATAGGCGCTCCTGGGGTGCTTGATGGTTATGGACTCTGTGAGGTTGGTGAAGCCGTAGCCGCACAGCTGTCCCTCCTTGTTCAGCCTGTTCCCTATCCTCTCGATCATGTGCGAGACCTTGGACGGGTTGGGGGACCCTTGGCTGAGCTGGTAGAACTCGAGCGGATATACCGACGCTATGTCGAAGTTGTGCGCCTGATCGTCCACCTCGGCGGCCAGCAGTATCGGTTGTATGAGCAACGGCGTGTCCATGAGGCCGCCTATCTGGTTAGGGATGTACTCCACGGAGAAGTTCAAGAGCACGTCAAGGAGAAGGAGGAGCGAGTCGCCGTCGCCGTCGCAGTCCCTTCTTTTTGCTGCATGCCAGCACGGGTTCGCGAAGCAGACCTGGGCGTTGGTGAATCCGACTATCCTCCCGACCACACCGACGGAGGTGTGCGGGGCCAGGCCGAGCGCGATCTTGCCGAGAAGGTCGGCCACCCCGTTCACGTTGTAGATCCTCTCGAGGTTGTAGATGGTCTCCAGCTCTTCGTCGGCGAACTTCGCGATCCTCACGAGGTCGACGGCTATGTTCTCCGGGATG
>JAPCJS010000177.1 GCA_027886825.1 Nitrososphaerota archaeon | reverse complement strand
TCACGGTCGAGCCTACGCGCATCCGCGTACAGTAGGTCCTGGCCCACTCGTCTCTCCCTCTCTCATCCATCGGTCACCTGGGGCCATTCCCGGCTCCTCCTCAGGGCACTGAATCAAGATGAAGCAGAAGATCCTCACCTTCGACGGTCGCTCTATGGGCAACAGGTCCGTCGATGCCCCCGGGAGGTTGCGCTGGGTCTGCTGGAACCGCGGCGACGGCTCCGCGCTCCTCGTCGGGGACGCCGGTTCCCTGGTCGCCTACCGGAGTGGCAGCTTTGCGAGGCTAAACAACGGCGCCAAGGCCAACTTGCGGTGCGCAGATTACTCGCCGAAGGGTGACCGCGCCTACGTCTGCGGGAACAGCGGCTCCATCCTCCTTCTCGAGAACGACACGGTCGTTCCGATCAAACAGGACGTCCGTGAGAATCTGAGACGGGTCGCATGGCATCCTTCGCAGGAACGGGTGCTCTTCGCGGGAAACAACGGTGCCGCCTACGTGCTCACGCCCTCCGGGTTCGAGACCGTGCCAGGCGCCGACACGCACCTCCGGTCGATAGCGTGGCACCCGCAGCAGGACTATGCACTGGTGGCTGGAAACTGCTTCCGCGACTCGGTCGGCGGGCTCTCACCGTCTCCGAACCTGTTCAGGTTCGACGGCCGCTCGCTCTCCGATGTCTCGAGTCTCGCTGAGAGCAGGGCTGACCTGGTCTCGGCCAGCTGGAACCCCGACGGTTCTTCATGCCTGCTCGCGGGGTTCGACCAGACCTGGCACACGCCTGCGCTGCTCTCCTACGACGGGGAGGCGCTGAGCGAGAAGGTCTGGGGCAGCGAGAACATCTTTCCGACCGCCTGCGCCTGGCATCCGTCTGGCGAGTACGCGCTGATCGGGACCAGCGCCATGACCGCCGACGAGGGCGCGACGGCGCTCTACAGGTTTGACGGCAGGTCGGTCGTGAAGGTCTCAGACCTGGGAGGCCGCGGGGTCTCGTGCATCGCGTGGTCCCCTGAGGGCATCGCCCTCATAATCTCCTCACGTTCGACAAGGGTCTTCTCGGTCTGAGCGTTCTAGTGCCGCGTCGCTACGGATTCTCGGCGAAGAATGCCTTCATCCCGTCCATCGCCCTCTCGATGGTCTCTTCGGGCGCGGCGAAGCAGAGCCTAAGGTGCTTCTCCCCCGAGGGGCCGAAGGCCGTGCCGGGGAGGACCGCGACGTTCTGGTCGCGGAGGAGCTTCCTCGAGAGCTCTCGGGAGTTCATCTTGACCTTGTAGCCGGGGAAGGCGTAGAACGATCCCTCGACCTCGGCTGGCTCCAGAGCGGGTATCTCGGCCATCCGGTCGTGGAGCAGCCTCCTCCTCTTCACGTACTCCTTCTTGAACTCCTGGATGAAACGATCCCCGCTGTTCAGCGCGTACGCCGAGGCGTGCATGATAAAGGGAGGGAAGCACGTGACGGTGTGCTCCAGGAGCTTGTTCATGAGCGCCACCCTTTCCTCTGGTCCGACTACGTAGCCCGCCCTCCATCCTGGCATCGAGTAGCTCTTGGAGAGGGTGTATAGCGAGAGGACCCTCTCGGGGCTCTTCTCGAGCGACCCGACCGAGACGTGCTCCCTCGAATAGACGAGGTCCTCGTAGGCCTCATCGCTGAGGATGTACACGTCTCTGTCGTAGCAAAAATCGTAGAGCTCGCGCAGCTCGCTCCTCCCGAAGACCGTCCCTGTGGGGTTGGACGGCGTGTTGATGACTATCGCCCTAGTCTTAGGTCCTGTCTTCTTCTTGATCTCGTCCAGGTCGAGGCCGAAGGAGGGGGAGAGCCTGTACCGGACCGGCTTGCCTCCAGTCAGGACGATCGGCTCCGAGTAGAAGTACCCCGGATCGGGGACGAGAGCCTCGTAGGACCTGCCGGAGACGGACGCGAGGGAGGCGAAGACTGCCATCTTCGCCGTGATGAAGATAGCGTTCTCGAGCTTGGCCCTGATCCCGTTCTTCCGCCGGACCTTGTCCACTATGGCGTTCCTGACGTCCAGCGTCCCGTAGGAGTGGACGTAGTGGGTCCCGCCCTCGAGCATGCTCTTGTGGGCCACCTCGACGATCTCCTTCGGCGTGTCGAAGGACGGGTCTCCGGGTGCGAGTGATATCACCTCCTTCCCGGCGGTCTTCATCTGAAACACCAGGTTGATCATCTCCAGAGACGGGGAGTCCTGCAGCTTGTCCAGAAACACGCCGCCGCGGTCGGGGGTGGGAATCTTAAACCCTTCAGTATCCCGCGGGGAGGCCTTCCCCTCTGATGTCGCAGACGCCCTTCATACACTCCTGCATCACCTCGACACCCTGGGCGACGCCCGTCTCCCCCGGATACCCGATCACACTGTGCTTCATAGGAAGCTTCTCCAGACCTGCATAGCCTTCCTCCACCCTCACACCCCTCCATCCGTCCCAGAGGAACCGCGGGAAATCGATGGCCTGCTCGAGGTTCATGGAGTAGTCGACCAGGTTCGTGACAAGGAGGGCGTGCTGCTGGGGCCTGTAGTCGCCCCCACTGGCGCCGGTCGCGAACATGGGCCTGCCGTCTTTGAGCAGCAAGAGCGACGAGAGCGTGTGGAGCGGCCTCTTTCTGGGCTCCAGCCTGTTCGGTCCTTCCATCGCGAAAGCCGAGCCCCTGTTGTTGAGGAAGAACCCGCTGTCCTCCAGGAAGACCCTCGAGCCGAAGTGGTGGAAGATGCTCTGGATGCACGAGAGCACGTTGCCCTGGTCGTCGGCCACCGCGAAGTATGTCGTGTCAGCCTTGTCTATCTTCCTCTGGACGCCCGCGTCCCCTCTCGACCTCAGGAACTCGTCGAGGCTGAAGCGGCCGAAGCGCGGGTCGCCGAGCTCCCTGTCCCTCGAGGCGTAGGCAACCTTCGCTGCCTCGACGGTCGTCTGCACCCTCTCGGCGGAGCGGGGACCGAGAGAACGGACGTCAACCTTCCCCAGAAGTTTGAGGATGAGGAGAGTCGTGGCTCCCATGCTGTTGGGGGGCACCTCGAAGACGTCGGTCTCGCCGTATCTCATCTTCAGCGGCTCGCACCACTCTGACTCGAACGCCGCCAGGTCCTCCTCCTCCACATCGATCCCGCCACGCGACATCTCCTCGCGGAACGCCTTCGCAGGCCGGCCGCGGTAGAACGCGTCGGGGCCCTCCCGTGCTATCTCCCGCAGAGTGCTGGCGAGCCGTTCCTGCTTTAGCAGGCTCCCGACGGGCGGCGCTCCGCCGTCCCTGCCGAACGTCCGCATCGCCTCCTCGGAGAGGGCCTGACGCGTGCCCGTGATGGCCCGGACCAACCCCTCTCCGATGGGGAACCCCTCCTCCGCCAGGCGCGTCGCGTCGACCAGCGACCTCGAGAAGTCCAGGGAGCCGAACCTCTTCTGCATCTCGTAGACCCCTCTGACATATCCGGGGACAACCACGCTCCCGTGCCCGAACGTGGGGACGGACTTGTGGTCCGCCATCCTCAGCGATTCGACCGTCATCGAAGAGGGAGCCCAGCCGCTAGAGTTCAGGCAGTACACCCTGCCCTCCTTGGCGTGATAGAAGAGCCCGAAGAAATCGCCACCAAGCCCATTGAGCTGAGGCTGGGTCACGGCCAACACGAAGCTGGCAGCCGCCGCCCCGTCGAACGCGTTCCCACCGTCCCGCATCGCCCTGTACGCCGCCATAGAGGCGAGGGGGTGTTCTGTCGCCGCGACGGCGTTCCTCCCCATGAATACCTTTCCAGGCAAGGCGCGCCGTGAGCTCCGGTCCGGTTAAAAAACGTGTTTCATCTGAATGCTTAAATCAAAAACGCGGGGCGCTCGCGCGATTGAGCAGCCGGAGCCGGCTTCCCTTCATCTCGCTCTACTCGATCTTCACCGCGATAAGGGGCGTCTCGGGTCTGATACTGCCTCTCTACTTCGTCTCGGTCGGGATCCCCGACCTCCAGGTCGGGATCTCCATCGGTTTCTTCGGGGCCAGCCTCCTGATCTTCGAGATCCTATGGGGCGTCGTCTTCGACAGGATGGGCCCCGGGCGGCTGATCTTCGCCTCCACCGCGCTCTCGGTCGCGACGTACCTCCTGCTCCCGTTCGTGAGGAACGCCGAGGGCGCCATCGTGGCCGAGTTTCTTCTCGGAGCCTCGGGGCCCATCCTCGCCGTGGTCGCCCGTTCTCTTGTCATCAGGCGGAGTGAGTCTTCCAGCTGGGCCGGTGGGTTCGGGCTGCTGGGCGCGATATACGCCATGGCCCAGGTGGTCGGCTCGCTGATAGCCAGCTTGACCTCGCCCGCGATAGGCTTCGGGGACACGTTCTATCTCGCCGCAGCCGCGACAATCCTCGTCTATCTGGTCTACCTCCGCTGGTCCAGGAGGACAGGCTCCTGGGCCGGGCTGGGCGACCTGGCCGCGATTCCCACGAAGGACGAGCCCAGGCCTCCCCTGGACTGGCGCGGCCTCCCTCTGCTAGCGCTGGTGGCAGTCCCGACGTTCATCGGCTACTCCTTCTTCGTCAACATAATGCAGCTGGTCGTCACGCAGACGCCGTCCATCTCCGCGACGGAGTTCCAGGCAGGGGTGGTCATCGCCTCGTTCTGGGTGGCCAATGCGATCTTCCAGCCCGTCTTCTCGGCGCGGGTGGCCAGGCGTTCCAGGCTCGTGATAGGCATCGCCCTGGCCGCCAACTTCGGCGTCTTCGCGCTCCTCGTCCCGCTCCACAACGTCTGGGAGATCGCGGTGGCAGGCCTCCTGGAAGGTGTGTGCATCTCGGCGATAAGCCCGCTCTCGCTCTCACTTCTCATGGTCGGAATACCGAAGAGGTATGCAGGACGCGCCATGGGGATCTACGGGGCCGCGGAGGACGTGGGCGTGATCCTCGGACCGCTCGTCGGGAGCGCGGTCTGGGTCCAGTTCGGCCTGACCTCGGCGTACCTGACTCT
>JAPCJS010000157.1 GCA_027886825.1 Nitrososphaerota archaeon | reverse complement strand
TGATGATGTCCAACCCCTCGTCTGCCCCGTTCGTGATGACGAACCTGTCAAGCCCCTTGCCGGTGTAAGCGGCGAGGTGCTCCCGGAGCGAGAGGTAAGAGGTGTCGGGATACTCGTTGACCTCTATCTTGTCGAGCACACCAGCTAGGTCCTTCAGCGCAGCCTCTGGCCGGAAGGGTGACGTGTTCGTGTCGAGCCTCACGACATCCTCAACGCTGAGCCCTGTCTTCGCTGCAATCTCCTGGCTAGGCGTCTCCCAACCGTACTCCTCGAACCCCCTGAAGAGCTCTCTGATCTTCATTTCTTCGCGGCCGAGCAGGAACCTGGCCCTTTAAGAGCATGGCCGGCCGGCGAAAGGGTGACCGCTTCAGGCCCTGTCATATCCCCTGTCTTCGGTTAGATCCTAGACTTCAGATACCTGTTCCACACCCGGGCCGCCGCGAAGCCGGCGATGGCGCCGCTGACTATCCCGAAGACGAGGACGCTCGCGTCGAGGTCCAGCGCGTTCGGAAGTATGCCCGTGAGGACTACAGCAACGTAGTACGCGATGAAGCCCACGACGGTCGTGCTGACGGTCATCGCGGCGACGAGGCGCCCGGTCCTGGCGTTGGTCCCGTCCTTGGCACGGAGGGCGAGCGAGAGCGCGTCGACCGTGACCCCGAAGGCGATTGCGAAGACCAGGTCGAGGGGGAAGAAAGAGATCTTGACGAAGGTTATGAGTATCCCGCTGACGATCCCCACATATGTGGCCCCGCCCTTCCCGACGACCAAGAAGCTGAGCGCGAGGAAGAAGGCCTGGAAGCCGATGAGATAGTCGGAGGTGGGAGGCGGGAAGGTCCCGATGACCGCGAGGATGGAAACCCCAAAGAGGCTCCCAAGGGCGATACGCCTGGTATTCGAGACCATCTGAGGCTGGACGGCGGCCGAGAAAGGTAGATAAAGTTTAACGAGCGTTAGATAACTCACGATACACAAACTAATTAATCCAGCCAACTGTCCGACGAAAGAGTTGCAAAAATCAAAGCCGGGTTCCGCCGTGATACTGGAGGCCGCGGCGAGGCTCTTCTCCGAGAAGGGCTACGCGAATGTCTCGATCAGGGACGTCTGCAGGGAGGCCAACACGACACCTCCGATGATCTATTACTACTTCAAGGACAAGAAGCGCCTCTTCGAGGCAGCGGTCAGCCAGAAGGTGACCATGCAGGAGTTCATCGCGCGACTTCGGAGCCAGGCCGCCCTGGAGGACGCGGCCAGGAGCACGCACGCCTTCATCGAGGTCTACCTCTCTTCCTTCCCGACCGAGGCGTTCGAGCCCGGGCTCTACATGATGGAGACGGCGAAGCTCGACCGGGCGAGCGCCTCCCGGATCAGCGAACAACACGACGAGGTCCACGACGTGGCAGAGTCGATAGTACGGCGCGGGGTCACCGAAGGTGCCTTCGCCAAGACCGACCCTCGGAGCGCGGCGGACTGTCTGATGGGGATGCTCAACCACGTTATCTTCCAGCAGTTCCACTTCTCAAAGTCCAGGGACGTCAACAAGTCAAAGCGCTTCATAACCGAGTTCTTCCTCCGCGCGATGGGCTCCAGAGAAAGCTAGTCGGCGCAGCTTTCCCGACCCGGCCCGCGCGATCGGCCGTTCACCAGAACGGCCTCGTCTCGATGAACTTCAGTTTGGCCTCCAGCAGCTCCCTGTAGAAGCTCTCCTCGTCCTCGTCCATCTTGGCGAGGATTCTTCCTGCCGTCTGAGGCCCAATCCCGTAGACGGCCTGTGCGATTATCGCCTTCCTACCATAGGAGAGGACCAGGTCGGCGGCGCGCCTAGATTTCGCCAGTTCCGACTTCTCATCATCGCTCAGCGCGTCGTGGCTCAGCTTCCTCGACATGAGCTTCGTCACCTGGCTCGCCGTCCAGAAGGCGGGAGAAAGGAGGCCGGATCGGCAGGAGGCGCAGTGCGGCTCGTCCGCGAGTTCCCCTATGGTGGTGAAACCCTGCGCGCGCCCGCACTTCATGCAGACCAGCTCGATAGAGGTCCCGTAGATGCTGAGCTTCATCTTCTCGATCGTCGTCTTTGCGAGAGAGTCTGGCGCGACCAGCTCGGGGACGTCGAGATAGCGATAGAGTATGTGGTAGGCGATGGGGGTGGGCTTCTCGTCCGAGAGGAACGTCTCTACCCTCACCTTTCCCTGCGCGACCGAGACGAGCAGCTCCTTCGCCCTCCTCATGTCCAGAAGGTCCCTCCCCGTCTCCTGCAGAGCCTCCTCGAAGATGGGTGTGTTCTCGAACCTGGTCGGGAGCGAGCACAGATTCGGGTGTGCGATGAACTGGCCCCTCTTCAGGGCGCCGAACCTCTCGGCTATCGCCTTGACCCTTCCAGGGAACGGGAAGTTCCGCTGGGCGGCCACGGCATACGTCCTCTCGAACTCGTCTGGGTCCATACCGTAGAGCTGCGCTGCGAGCCCCTTTAGATCGACCTCCGACGAGTCGACGGTCAGCTCTATCAGTATCCGGTAGCCGTCGAGGTACCAGAGGCGTATCAACCCCTTGCGGGAGAGTACCTCCTCGAAGGTGTATGCGAGGGTCTTGTTGAGCTTCTCCCCGAAGCATGAATGTATGATGAGATACTTTTGCCACCCCTCCAGAAGGATCAGGTCGTCGCCCGGCAGCGGCGCGCCCAGCCGCAGGTGCTCGTGGATCTCGTCGACGACCATCCGCGTCCCCTCGATGGCGACCGGTAGCTCGGACGCCAGGAGCTGGGCCGAGACCTCAGGTGCGTTCTCGGAGAGAACGGACGCGACCCTCTTCCTAAGCTGGCCCGTCTTCTGGGCAAGGCCCTGGGGGATCGGAAGCATCTCTCCGTCCCACCCGGGGACGGCCGCGAGGGGGTCCTCGACCGAGGTGACGTAGATCTTCCTGTCGTTCGCTATCTTCTCGATCTGCCAGATCCTGCCCTTCAGGATGAAGTGCAGCCCAACCTTCGCGTGCAGGAGGACGAACTCCATCCCGAGTATGCCAACCGTCTGGTTGTTCGCCACGTCCACCACGAAGTAGCGCATCTCGTCGGGGATCGTGGAGAGGTTCTGGAAGTAGTACTCGCGGGTACCTCTCGTCTTCATCAATTTGGTCCCATCAGCCCTGAGCTTGCGGAGCTGGCCGAGATAGTCGACGACCCGCTGGAACGTCTCCTCGGAGAGGTCCCTGTACGGGTACGCCCTCCTGACCTCCGCCAGGATGAGTCCCTTCTCCAGAGAGTCATAGTCCATCAGGTATCCGGCGATCTGGTGGGCGAGCACGTCGAGCGAGTTCTGATAGGGGCGGGTCTCCTCCAACCTTCCCTTCTGAGCCTCCTCGATCGACGCGGCCGACTCGAGTATGTCGTCGGCCGAGACGGTGATCAGGACACCCTCCGAGGTCCTTCGGAGGTCGTGACCCGACCTCCCGACCCGCTGGATGAGCGAGGTGACCTGCCTGGGTGACATGTACTGGAGCACCAGATCCACCGAGCCGATGTCTATCCCGAGCTCGAGCGTCGAGGTGCAGACGAGCGCCCTTAGCTGGCCGCTCTTGAAGGCGTTCTCGACCCTCTCCCTCTCCTCCCGGGGGAGCGAGCCGTGGTGGACACCCACATCGCCTCTCAGCCTGCTCAGCTTCTCGCCCAGCATCTCGGCCAGGGTCCTGCTGTTCACGAAGATGAGCGTAGACTTGTGCGCCCCGATCTGCTCGTCGATGAGGGAGAGGCGCGCCGCGAGGTCGATCGTGCTGAAGGTCTCCCTGGAGATCTCGCTGTCGTTCGAGTCCGGCGTTGGGTACTCGACCCTGTACCTGAACTCCTTGGCAACGACCGCCCTGACGATCCTGTGCTCGGCATTCCCGAAGATGAAGCGAGCCGTCTCTTCGGGGCTCCCCACGGTCGCCGAGAGCGCGACGAGCTGGAAGTCCCCCGCGACCTTCCTCAGCCTCTCCAGCCCGACCGTGAGCTGGACACCCCTCTTGCTCTCGACCAGGTTGTGCAGCTCGTCGACGACCACTGCCTGCACCGTCGCCAGATTTTGCCGCATCCTCGAGCCCGGGAGAATCGCCTGGAGAGTCTCCGGGGTCGTCACCAGCAGGTCCGGAGGGTTCCTCGACTGCCTCTGTCTCTGCGCGAGCGGGGTGTCGCCGTGCCTGACGTCTATCTTCAGCGAGAGCTTGGAGCACCACAGCTCCAGCCGCCTCAGCATGTCCCTGTTCAGGGCCCGCAGAGGCGTGATGTAGATGATCGATATCCCGTCCCCGTGACCCTTCTTCATCAGCCGGCTGAGGAGGGGGAGCATCGCGGCCTCGGTCTTCCCCGAACCCGTCGGGGCTATGATCAGCACGTTCTCTCCCCTTGCGATAATCGGGGAGGCCTCCAGCTGCGGAGGCGTCGCGTTGCGGATTCCCATCTCGTCCAGGATGACCCTTACCGGGTCTGCAAGGAACTCGAAACCGGACGTACCGCTCAAACTAGTCCCTCAATGAGCGGGGTTCTATTAAGCTCTGCTTCTGTCTTGTTCGCGGGACTTGGGCGCCTAGGTACATACCGTCATGATAATTCCTGAGGCTGGCCCGAAAGAGTCATCCGAGATGGAACGAGGACGCGTGGTGAGGACAGGAGTCAGGCTTGCTGCCGATGAGGCGGCCCTGCGAGTGCTCTTGTGGCTCCCTTCATGTAGTTCGTGGAAAAAGGAACTGCAGAGAAGGTCGAGCTCGCTCCGAAAATGGTAAGCAACCGCCGTATGCGTTTGGGCGGCTCTCACCAGAGGGAGTGGAGAAGGAACCCCGAAAGGCTGGAGACGGCGGCGACCCCAGAGCTGATCGGCGGACTTCCGGTCATGGGTTACAGCCAGTGGACCGGGCAGACGTAGGCACTCACTTCTTTCGTCTTGAAGCGCAGGCGTCGCACTCGCACCGCGCCTGCAGGTAGTCGTAGGGATAGATCCCAGTGGAGTGCCCGTCGCTCCATGCGAATGCGATCGCGTAGAGACCAACCAACTGATACTGGGTCGCCTTGACATCCGCCGAAACGTCGGGCACCATGGGGAGCATCCGAGACCCGCCCAGAGGGTTGAGCTCTCCCTGGCATAGAGCACAGGGACACGCCTCTCTCAGGTTCTTGTTGGCGAAGATGCTCTTGTGGCCGTCGTTCCACTCGATCCCTACGTGGGTCTCGCTCAGCGTGACCGCCCTGGGCCTTACCATGACCACCCGCTCGCATGGTCTCTGATAAGATTGATGTGGCTCTGTCTCTTTCGGCATGAAAAGGTTAATCTTGGGGTCTTCGGGCCGATTCTGTGACATGGTAAAGCTCAACGAGAAGGCCCTAAACATCCTCAAGGGAAAGAATTTCGCGTTCCTCGCGACCATCAACAAGGACGGCTCGCCCCAGGTGACGCCGGTCTGGGTGGACACAGACGGGACGAAGGTCCTGATAAACACGGCCGTCGGAAGGGCGAAGGAGAGGAACATCTCGAGGGACCCACGGGTCGCCGTGGCTGTCGCCGACGGGGCCAACCCGTACTCGTTCGTCTCTCTGGACGGAAAGGTCACGAAGTCGGTGACCGGCAAGAAGGCGGACGACCACATCGACAGTTTATCTCTCAAGTACACCGGGAATGCCAAGTACCAGGGTCACAACGCGACC
>JAPCJS010000133.1 GCA_027886825.1 Nitrososphaerota archaeon | reverse complement strand
CAGCTGAGCGAGCTTGCTAACGCCGATTATGGGCGAGATGACCCCGGGCTTGTGCAGAAGCCAGGCGAGGGAGACCTGTGCGGGCGTGACGCCCTTCTCCTTCGCAACCTCGACGACCCGGTCGAGGACCTCAAAGTCCAGGGGAGTGAAGAACCGCTCCTTGAGGAGCCGGTCACCCTCGTACCTCCTGCCGCTGGGTTTCTTCTCCTTCTGATATTTGCCGCTCAGGAACCCGCGGGCGAGAGGGCTCCAGGGGATCAGCCCGATCCCGCGGGTACGGCAGAGCGGGATCATCTCCCTCTCCTCCTCCCTGTAGGCGAGATTGTACTGGTTCTGCATGCTGACGAACCTTTCGATGCCCAGCTTCTCGCTGAGGGCGAGCGACTCGGCGAGCTGCCAGGCCCACATGCTTGAGGCCCCCAGGTAGTTCACTGTCCCGTCCCTAACGAGGTCGTTGAGAGTAACCAGCGTCTCCTCGATCGGCGAGTCATAGTCCCAGCGGTGAATCTGGTAGAGGTCGATGTAATCGGTCCCGAGCCGCTCGAGAGAGCGCTTGACCTCGTGCCGGATGTGCTTCCTCGAGAGCCCCTTGTCGTTCGGCCCCGTCCCCATCGGGTTGTAGACCTTGGTGGCGATCACGAGATCCTCCCTCCTGCCCTTCGTCGCCCTCCCCAGGATCTCCTCGGACTTGCCTTCGGAGTACATGTCGGCAGTGTCGAAGAAATTTATGCCGAGGTCGATGGCGCGGTCGATGATAGGCTTTGCCTGCTCGTAGCCGATGGTCCACACAAAGTAACCGGACTTCATGCCCCCGAAGCTCATGCAGCCGATGCAGAGACGCGAGACCTTTAGGCCGCTGTCACCGAGTCTTAGGTATTCCATTTGAGGGCCCGTCTCTTCTGCGGCCCCAAATTATGCCTTTCCGGTCGCCTCGGCCGCGCTTCTCAGTACGTACCGCGGGACCCTGAAGTCCTTGATCAGGGACTTGGTCCTCTTCTTCACGACGTCGGCCGGCTTCTTCCCGTGGATGACGATACCCATTAGCTCTGCGATCTCCACCATCTGAGCCGGGCCCATTCCCATCCGTGTGGCCTCGTTCGTCCCTATCCGGCAGAGGTTGTCGACTATGATGTTGGACTCCTCGAGGCGCTTGGCGATGAACTCGCTCTTTGTCTTGTCATAGCCGAGAAGGATCTGGTGCGAGGCCGAGTAGCCGTTCGCCGCCCCGCGCACGAGCACGTCATTCTCGGCCAGCGCCTTCCCCAGCGCCTGGGAGTTCTTTATCACCGCCTGGGCGTAGCTCTTCCCGAACTGCAGCATCTCAGTAAGCGTCAGCGCGAGCGAGGCTACCCTGTTCCAGTGGATGTTGTCCACGATCATCGGGTAGAGCTCGGAGGCCACCCTGTTGAAGACCTCCTCGTTGTTTCCTAGTATGATCCCGCCCTGGGGCCCGGGGAAGGTCTTGTGCGTGGACCCCATGAGCAGCGAGCAGCCCTCCCTAAGGGGGTCCTGGAACTCGCCGCCCGCGAGCAGGCCCATAACGTGGGACCCGTCGTAGACGCAGGTGGTGCCCTCGGCCGCCGAGCTGGATATCTCCTTCACGGGATGCGGAAACGGTATGAAACTCGCCCCGAAGATTATCAGGTTAGGGTTCTCGACGGCGAGGAGCTTCTTTGTCTCCCTGACGTCGATATTGACCGCGACCTTGTCGTAGGGGAAGTAGAGGTCCTTGACCCCGAAGAGCTTCCCCAGGCTGGTCTGAGCGAACCCCTGATAGCCGCCGTCGTCCAGATTGACGGAGAGTATCTTGTCGCCCCTCTTTGTGAGGCCCTGCAGGACCGCCATGTCTGCGATGTGGCCCGAGAGGGGGCGCACGTCAGCGAACCTGGCGTTGAAGACCTTCCTGGCCACTTCCTCGGCTAGAGCCTGTACCTCATCGGTGAACCTGGACCCCCGGTAGTAGTGATCGGTGGCTGTGTACCTGTTGCAGAAATCGGTGGTCAGCATCTTCCTGGCCTCGGGGCTGGCGAAGTTCTCCGACGCGATCATGTTGAGGCACTCGCCCTGTCGCCACTGTTCGTGCAGCCTGACGGCGTTCTCGAGCCTCTCGAGATAGTGATATGACAAATTTTGCGCTCAAGGCCCCTCGACGACGGTATTTATTGTTGAGAACCTTGCCGACGGGAAGTGTCGTTGGTATTCCAAAGCCTCAAAAGGCGGAGGAAGCCGCCGGGCCCCGATGCGGCTCGTCCTGGCTGGTTTCGGCGTCGTCGGTCAGAGCTTCGCAGCGCTGCTCGAGCATAAGGAGAAGGAGCTCGCGAGCGCCTACGGCCTCGTCCCAAGGATAGTCGCCGTGGTCGATAGCACCGGCTCGGTCCTCGACGAGAGGGGGCTCGACCTCTCGAGGGTGGTCCGCTCGAAGAAGAGGAATGGATCGCTGCAGACGGCCGGCGATAGGCGCACGACCTCCGAGATAATTGCACAGACGGAGGCGGACGTAATGGTCGAGACCACGCCCACGAACTTCAGGACCGGAGAGCCTGGGCTGGGCCACATAAGGGCCGCGTTCATCTCGAAGAAGAGCGTCATCACCTGCAACAAGGGGCCCCTCGGCATCGCGTTCCACGCCCTCCGTGAGCTCGCCCGGCACAACTCGGTCGAGTTCAGGTACAGCGGAGCGGTGGGGGGTGGGACCCCCATCCTCGACTTCGGCCGGACTTGCTCGATCGGGGACGAGATAACGAAGGTCACGGGGATCCTGAACGGGACCTGCAACTTCATCCTGACGAAGATGGAGCAGGACCACCTGGGCTTCCAGCGTGCCCTAGCGCTAGCGCAGAAGGAGGGCTACGCCGAGAAGGACCCCTCGCTCGACATAAACGGCTTCGACAGCGCCGTGAAGCTCGCGATCATCGCGAACCACCTGAGCCTCAGCAGGGCGACCGTCAGGGACGTTAGGGTGAAGGGGATAGCGGAGATCTCGCCCGGGGACGTGGACCGCGCGGCCGCCAAGGGGGATGCGGTCAGGCTGCTCGCGACCGCTGACGGGGGAGAGCTCTCCGTCGCTCCCGTGGTGATAAGGAGGGATGACCCCCTCTGCGTCAGCGGCACCTACAACGCAGTGAAGTTCCACTGCCGGTACTCAGGTCCGAAGGTGATCGTAGGGAAGGGGGCTGGTGGGCCCGAGACGGCGTCCTCGCTCCTCAGAGACCTCATTGAAATACGCGGCTCGATGGCCGGGGAGAGCACGAAATGAAGATAGTGATGAAGTTCGGCGGCACCTCGGTCGCCGACGGGAAGAGGATCAGGAACGTGGCCAGGCTGGCGAAGCGGTTCTCCCAGGGGAACGAGCTTGTCGTCGTCTGCTCGGCCATGGACGACCTCACGGACCACCTGATCGCCCTCACCGAGGACGCCAAGGCCGGGTCGGAGAAGGCGGTCGAGGAGAGACTGGTCGCCATCAGACAGGATCACGCGTCAGCGCTGAAGGAGGCGGTGAGGTCGCCCGAGGTCGCTGCGAAGGTCAAGAAGAAGCTAGCCGAGACGTTCGATCAGCTGGAGAAGCTGGCGCTGGGGAGCACCATCCTCCGCGAGCTCACCCCACGGTCCAGGGACGGGATCCTCTCCTGCGGGGAGAGGCTCTCGAACCCGATCGTCTGGGGAGCGCTCCTCGACCAGGGGATGGACTCGGTCTACATGACAGGAGGAGAGTGCGGGATAATGACCGACGACAAGTTCGGGGACGCGGCTCCACTCATGGAGGTGACCAGCTACCAGGTCAAGGAGACCCTCGGTCCGCTGCTGGCCGCAGGCAAGACCCCAGTCGTAACAGGATACATCGGTGCGACCCAGGCAGGCGAGATCACGACCTTCGGACGCGGGGGGTCCGACCTCACCGCTACCGTGATAGCGTCATCGATCGGCGCCGACGAGGTCTGGATCTGGAGCGACGTCGACGGGCTGATGACCGCCGACCCGAAGACGGTCCCGGAGGCCAGGGTCCTGAGCGAAGTCTCGTACGCCGAGGCGGGCGAGATGGCGGTCTTTGGAGCGAAGGCCCTGCACCCGAGGACGCTCGAGCCGGTGGCGGAGAAGGACATACCGGTCCGTTTCAAGAACACGTTCAAGCCCGAGTTCCCCGGCACCGTCGTGAAGAGCGACCCGAAGGCCTACGCCAGGAACATCGTAAAGTCGGTCGCGCTCGTGAAGAACGTTGCCATCATCACGCTCACCGGAGCGAGCATGGTGGGGCGCCCCGGAAGCGCTGCGAGGATCTTCGATATCGTCGCGAAGAGCGGGACCAACATACTGATGATATCCCAGAGCGTCTCCGAGTCGAACATCAGCATGGTCGTCAACCGGCCTGCCATGCAGCGCGCCGTGAACGCGCTGGAGCTCTCCATGATGGGGCCGGGCGGCCTCAGGCACGTGAACTATGAGGACGACGTCAGCGCCGTCGCAGTCGTGGGCGGAGGCATGCGAGGAGCCAAGGGGATCGCGGCGAAGGTCTTTGGCGCCGTGGCCTCCAACGGGATCAACGTGCGCATGATAGCCCAGGGCTCGTCCGAGCAGAACATCTCCTTCGTCGTCCACGAGAGCGACGCCAAGGATGCGGTCAGGGCGGTCCACAAGGCGTTCCACCTCGACAGACTAAATAGCGGACAGCGTCGGGCCGCACACCCGAGAACCGAGGAATGAAGATACACTACACCGTCTCGATGGACGAACCGGGGACGCACTACTTCCGGGTCGTCATGACGCTCGAGGGGCTGAGGGGCGCGGTCCCCAGCGACCTCATGAAGCTCGCCATGCCTGTCTGGACCCCTGGATCGTACCTCGTGAGAGAGTTCGCCAGAAATGTCCTGGAGCTCGACGTCGTCGACGGATCGGGAAACGAGGTCCATGCGCAGAAGGAGGCGAAGGACAGCTGGGGGGTCGAGCTGAGAGGGAGCGACAAGCTGGTGGTGACCTACCGGGTGTACGCCTTCAGGCACAACACGAACCAGAGCTACCTCGACAGCGACCACGCGATCATCAACGGGGCCAGCGTCTTCCTCTACCTCGGAGGGCACCAGAGCCACCCCGTCACCGTGGAGATCGTGCCCCACCCCGGCTGGAAGGTGGTCACCACAGGGCTCGAACCGCTGACGCAGGGCGGCTGGACCTTCGCGGCACCGAACTACGACGTCCTGATTGACTCGCCCATCGAGGTGGGGAACCAGCACGTCCACTCGTTCGAGGTGCAGGGCGTGAAGCATGAGGTCTCGATCTTTGCGCCAAAACCCATCGATGAGGCGACCTTCGTCGCCGACATCAAGAAGATAGTCGAGCACACCATCCCGATCTACGGGGAGGTCCCCTATCCGAGGTACGTCTTCCTCGTGGATTTCACCGACCAGGGCTACGACGGCCTGGAACACCTGAACAGTACCCACTGTATCGCGAGCTACTACATGATGGAGCCCCCCGGAGAGTACAGGCAGATGCTCTCGCTCTTCAGCCACGAGTTCTTCCACGCGTGGAACGTGAAGAGGATGAGGCCGAAGGCCCTCGGACCGTTCGACTACTCGGTCGAGAACTACACGAAATCGCTCTGGATAGCAGAGGGGCTGACGAGCTACTACGAGGACATCATCCTGAGGAGGGCGGGCATAGTCTCCGTCCCCGAGTACCTCGACTTTCTCTGCGGCGACATCAACCAGATCAAATCCTTCCCCTCGAGCAGGTGGCAGAGCCCCCAGGAGTCGAGCTTCGATGCCTGGATCAAGTTCTACAGGCAGGATGAGAATACCCCGAACGTCTCGGCGTCGTACTACAGGCAAGGCGCCGTGGTCGGGACGCTTCTCGACCTCGAGATCCGGAGGAGCACCGGATCGGGCAAGACCCTCGACGACGTCCTGAGGACGATCTACCGCGAGACGTACAGGGAGGGCAGGGGTTTCACGGACGAGGAGTTCGAGCTCGCCTGCTCCGAGATCTCGCACGGGAGCACCGACGAGATATTCAGCCGGTACGTGAGGGGGAGAGACGAGATAGATTTCCAGCGGTACCTCGGGTACGCGGGGCTGATGATGCAGCCCAAGACGACCTTCGAGGTCTCGGAGGGGTTCCTGGGTGTGAAGGTAAAGCCGAGCCCGGGACTGACGGTGACCCACAGGCTGTTCGGGAGCCCTGCCGAGGTCGCCGATATCTCCGCGGGAGACGAGATCATAGCCGTGGACGGGCTAAGGATGGACGGGCCGAAGCTCTCATTCTACATCGCGAACCGGAGGCCTGGCAGTGAGGTCTCCGTGATCTTCGCAAGGGAGGGTGTCATCCGGCAGACGACCGCGCGCCTGACCGCCAAACAGGCGCTCGAGTACAGGGTGCAGAAGAAGGAGAGCGCCAGTGCGGAGGAGAAGGACCTCTTCCGATCGTGGACGCTCTCAGAGTGGGATGCGCCCCTGCAGTATCAGGAGCACAGGACCTCGCCCGCCAGGACGAGGCAGCTCGACTACCTCTGATCAGGTCGGTCCGTCTGCGGGCCAGGTGTCTTTGAGGAAGTCTCTGCGGATCGGCGTGAAGAACTCCACCAGGGTGGTGTCTGCATTGGGGTCGATCTTGAGGCCGTGGATGACCGATGGAGGGATGTAGTACGAGTCTCCCTTTTTCATCGTCCAGGACTTGTCGCCGACCTTGAATACTCCAGCACCCTCGATGCAGACCCCGTACTGCGCCTGCGGATGCGAGTGCAGGGGCACCTCCGCTCCTCGATTCATCTTGTACAGCGCGGCAGTGGCAGCGGAGTTATTCACGAGGATCCTTCTCCTGACGCCGGGCATAAAGTCATGCCAGGATTCTGCCTTGTCGCTCCAGAATCCCGCCGAGTTGTAATCGTTTTCAGTTCCTTTTGCTGGGCTGGACAATCTTGTCGTCTGCGTTTTCAGACTACTCTATATAAATTGCAGGTAGGTTGAAT